>JBGAPB010000251.1:0-10242 GCA_044221525.1 Blastocatellia bacterium
GCTGGTCGGCACCCCGCCTTCGCGATTAATGAATGCAGTCTGGCGGCGCGGATCAAGCTCGTTTGCGTTCAATCTCCAGGAACCGGCTGCAAAGAATTTATGTTCGGTGAAACTCTTGAGTTTCTTTTCTTTTTCGTCGTATTCACCCTGACCGTATTTCCAGTTGTTCAGAGTTCCGCTTTCAGGCGGTTTATTTTCTTCTGACCCAGACCGCCTGAAGCCGGAACTCTGAACGTATTTTGTTCCCCAAACAATTTCTTCGGTGCTGGCTTCACGTCCATAGAGCAGCCGGTAAAGTTTGTTGATTCGCTGGCGCGGAGTTTTGGCGACGGCGATTTCAGGCCTGGTCAGCAAGGCTCGCGCCTGTTCGACGACGAATGGATTGTTCATCAAGTAAAGCGATTGCTGTGGAATCGTCGTCTGGTAACGCTGAGCCAGGTGAGCGTCCGGACTGGCAAAATCGAAAGTCAGAAGTTCCGCTGCCAGCTTTGCTCGATTGATGTAACTGTAAACCGTTCGCCGTCGTGCAAATGGCCACGAAGTCATTTCGTCCGGCAAACCTCCCATTGTCGAATTAAGCTGACCGCTGGTGGCAAGCATGGCGTCTCTCAGCGATTCAAAATCCAGCCGTTGACGGTTCATACGCCACAGCAATCGGTTTTCGGGATCGCGCTGCCGAGCCGTCGGATTGTCTGCGCTTGATTGTTGGTAGGTTGCCGAATTCAGAATCAGAGCGTGCAGCTTTTTCAACGACCAGCCGTTTTCCATAAACCACGCGGCCAGATAATCCAGCAGTTCGGGATGTGTCGGAACCTCTCCGCGAGAACCGAAATCGCTGGGCGTGCGAACCAGGCCTTGACCGAAATGCCACTGCCAGACGCGGTTGACTATGACGCGAGCGGTCAGCGGATTTTGGTGATCGGTAATTGCGCGCGCCAGTTCCAGCCGCCCACTGCCATCGGTAAAAGTATGGCGATTGTCTCCAGCCAGAACCTGCAAAAACCTGCGCGGAATTTCAGCGCCTTTGTTGTTCGGATTGCCGCGAACGTAAATGACCGCCGGATTCGGATTTGGCGTGTCTTCAGTCGCCATTGCTCGCGGAGCCGCTCCGTCGAAAGCGCTGGCGGTAATCATCCGCTGAACTTTCTGGCGCTGATCGGTTTCAAACTGGCCGTCTTTGACCAGACGAATGTCGTTGTAGTCTTTGAATGGAACGTTGGTTGGCGAATCTTCGCCGTGCAGCACCTGGCGCAGAGCTTCTTCGTTGATGTCGGTTAACGGTTCAGGTTTGTCAAATTTGGCCAGCAGCTTTCCGTAAGTTGTCGCGGCTTCTTCAATCGTGGCCGGAGCTTTTAGGAATTCATTGGCGACCAGCGGATTGATTTTTTGGCTGGCGCAATCGGCAATCGCTGACGAAGATTTGGCTGCAAACTCTTTTTCAGGAATCGTTGCCAGTGCCCGCCAGATTGCAAACACAGCGTCGTGGTTGTCAGCAGCTTTCTGCAAAAAACTCTGCCAACGCTTCAACATCGCAAAGTTGTAATCTTTTTCAACTGTCAAAGCGCGCACGTCCACTTCTTTGGCCAGCTCGCGTGCTTGATAAACAGCAATTAGATATTTAGTAATTTGCTCGGCTTGACGGTATTCGGCTTTCAGTTCCGGAAATCGTTTGGCGCGATATTTTTCAACTTCTTCGTTGATCTTGGCGATGTCTTTGCGCAACTCGACTTCTTTGGGGGCGTCGGCCAATTCGGAATCGAGCAGTGGCAGTTCTTCAGGTTCGCGCGTGTTGGCGAAAACGCTGAACAGCGAATAGTAATCAGCCGTCGGAATCGGATCGAATTTGTGGTTATGGCAGCGCGCGCAACTCACGGTCAGAGCCATTGTGCCGCGAACAGCAACGTCAACTTTGTCGTCAATTCGTTCTTCGGTTGTTGTGGCAAAGCCTCCGCGCCCGACGGTCAAAAAACCTAGAGCTGCTAAATTGCGTGAATCATTATTTGGCAAGCGGTCTGCGGCGATTTGCTGCAACAGGAATTGATCGTAAGGCAGGTCTTCGTTGAAGGCCTGAATCACCCAGTCGCGGTAAGTGTAAGCAAACGGATAAAGCAGGGTGGTTGTGTCGTTGACGCCTTGAGTGTCGGAGTAACGGGCGATATCCAGCCAATGCCGTGCCCAGCGTTCCCCGTAACTTTGGCTGCTGAGCAAACTGCTGACGACTTTGGCAAAGGCGTCGGGCGAATTGTCGGCGACGAAGGCTTCAACTTCTTTCGGTGTTGGCGGCAGACCGGTCAGGTCGAAAGTTGCTCTGCGAATCAATGTGCGTTTGTCCGCTGACTGATTTGGGTGCAAGCCGTTTGCTTCCAGTTTGGCCAGCACGAAACGATCAATATCGTTGCGCGGCCAGATGGCGTTGGCGACTTTGGGGAGCTCAGGTTTTCGGATTGACTGATAGGCCCAATGGCTTTTTTGCTGCGGCGTGATGATGTAATCACTGGCCGATGTTTTGGCGGCGGTGCCTGGCCAGTAAGCGCCATCTTTTATCCATTGGCGCAGGTCTGCGATTTGATCGTTTTGAAGCTTAGGTTTGCCTTGAGGCATTTTCAGGCGACTGTGTGTATGCGCGACGGACTGAATCAAAAGGCTGGCATCAGGCTGGTTGGGTACGATGGCTGGGCCGGAATTGCCGCCTTTCAGCAACGCTTCACGCGAGTCAACTCTAAGCCCGCCGTTTTCCGTTGAGGTATGGCAGCTATAACAGTTCATCGCCAGCAATGGGCGAATGCGAGTTTCAAAAAACTCCTCTTGAGCTTTTTCAGTTTGTGATTTTGCCCCAAAATAACTGGAGGAAGACGAAAAGGAGGCCAAAGAAGGGCTGGCAATAAAAAGGCCGCCGATCAGTATAGTAAGAATAAATAGACAGGCGGTGGACAATTTTGAATTGCGCTCAGTTCGACGCATGGTCACTCCTGTGGTTAGTGATTGATTTCATCGCGGATTACAACACACCGCAGTCAATTGCTGGAAGAGCGGAGAGCGTGTTTGAGGTGCTGAAAAAGAATTGGCTTGCAATAAATTTTTGGGCTGTGCTATTAAATCACTGCGTTTTCGGTAATCGCTTCACCGCTCGCGCAATTTTCTCTGCCCCCGAAACCAACAGATGTTTATACTGAAGCACAAACATCTTTTACTCATTTAAAGATCGGTGACTGCCGCCGCGTTTTTCTCCCATTCTAATAAAGCAAAATTACGCAAGCTGAAGCAGCGCGAATTGCTTTGAATGCGTCAAAGCGCCGCCTTTTTCATTATCTCGTTGAATTCAATCGAGCGAATTGGCGAGAGTAAGTCAACAGTCAGATTAACTATTGCCGTTTGGCATCATCATTACTTAGGAGGTAAATACGATGATCAGAAATTTTGTGAACACCTTTGTGAAAGACGAGCAGGGACAGGATATTGTGGAATATTCGTTGTTGTTGGTTTTGATCGGTGCTGCCGCTGTTTTCGTTCTAACAACGATGGGAACCAGCATCAGTCAAATTTTCAGCAAGATCAACACCAAGCTGGAAACCGCCAATAACAGCATTTCATAAGTTATTTGGATTTTTGCGATGCAAGCAGAATCAGGTTGGCGCCATTAAGTTAATCGCTGATCTGATTCTGTTTGTATTTGCCACTGACTTTTCCATAGGCCTAAAGCGTCATCTCAATTCTTCTATCAGAGCTAACGTCAGGCAGCGAAATCTCCCCTCCTTTTAACTCATTTCAATAGGCCCGCAGCACAGGCACGCAAGTAAAAAGTGGCCGTGAATCAGCTTTTCGCTGTAATTTTGTCTGACTGCTTCATTTATACTGCCTTTTGCTATATGCTGAGCGCCGCAAATAGCAAACAACTCAACAAAATAAGTATTGAGTTGTTTGCGATTGCCACTTAAGCCGAATTTCGGAAAGGTTGTCATTTCACACTAAATGAATTTACGTTCGATTTTTAGTCTTTTTTCCAGCGACTTGGCCATTGACCTCGGCACTGCAAATACTTTGGTTTTTGCACGTGGCCGAGGCATTGTCGTTTCTGAGCCGTCAATCGTCGCCATTAACAAAATCACTCACAAGGTCGAAGCCGTTGGCAACAAAGCCAAAGAAATGCTTGGTCGCACGCCCGGCAACATTGTGGCTATTCGTCCGATGAAAGACGGTGTTATCGCCGACTTTGAAGTGACAGAGAAGATGTTGCAGTACTTTATCCAGCAGGCTCACGGTGGCAAAACCTGGGTCAGCCCGCGGATTGTCATCGGCATCCCGTCGGAGATAACTCAGGTCGAGCGCCGTGCTGTCGAAGATAGCGCCTATCGCGCCAAGGCCGCTGAAGTTTATCTGGTCGAAGAAGCAATGGCGGCAGCCATCGGTGCAGGATTGCCGATTACCGAGCCGCACGGAAATATGATTGTTGACATCGGAGGCGGCACTTCGGACATCGCCGTTATTTCTTTGTCGGGTATTGTTTATTCCAAGAGCGTCCGCGTCGCCGGTAATGAAATGGATGAATCCATCATTCAGTACATCAAACGCAAGTACAACATGCTGATCGGTGAACGCACTGCCGAGCAGGTGAAGATAGAACTTGGTTCGGCGGACACTTTGGATGAACCGAAAACTATGGAAATCAAAGGCCGCAACCTGATTGAAGGCACATGCCGAAACCATCAAGCGCCTCGACGAAATCCGCGAAGCCTTATCCGATTCCGTGATGACGATTATCAATGCGGTTCGTGTTGCACTGGAACGCACGCCGCCTGAGCTGTCAGCCGACATCGTTGATCGTGGCATAGTCCTGACCGGCGGCGGGGCGTTGTTGAAAAAACTGGATGTTCGTCTGATGAAAGACACCGGCCTTCCAGTTTCGCTGGCTGAAGACCCTCTGTCGTCAGTCGTGCTTGGTGCGGGAGCCATGCTTTCGGACTTCGACCTGTTACGTCGTGTGCGCTGGGACGGCGCGACTTTACCATCGTAAAGATTTGGTGGTCGGTGAACGGTGCCAGCTTTAATTATAGGCAACTGCTCGCCGACGACCGGCCACCAAAAGATCAATGTCTCTAACAGACAAGGCTAAAGATAAAGCTAAAAAGAACCCCACTTGGTTGCTCGGTTTATTGTTGATCGTGCATCTGTTCGTGATTTCATTCAATCGAGTCCCCGGCCAGTCCGGCTTGAATTTTTTGCAAGTCGTCACAATGAGCGGTATGACGCCCTTTCAATGGGCTGCTTCGCGATTGACTGACGGGGTCCGTGGGGCTTGGTATGGCTACATTGATTTGCGCGGTGCTCGTAAAGACAAAGAGAGTTTGCTGGCCGAGCTTGCTCAGACCAAGGCTAAATTGAGTGAATTGCAAGGCAAGGCTTCATTCTCTGAACAACTCGATGGACTGAAGAAAGCAGCGACTTCATATCCTTGGGTGGCGTCTCGCATCATCGGCCATGATGCAAATCAATGGTTCAGCACTGTGATAATTGACAGTGGTACCATTGCCGGGGTTGAAAAAGACCATCCGGTGATCACTGCCGATGGATTGGTTGGTCGAGTGATTATGGCGGGGCCGATTTCTTCTCAGGTGCTTTTGATAACAGATGAGCGCCACGGAGCTGGCGCGGCAGTGATTGCTCAAACCGGAGAAACTCGCTGGCTGGGCATCTTGGAGGGAAAGAGCAGACTGCTTTGTGACATGAGGTTTATCGTTCCACCGGATAAGCTGGAACCTGGCGAAGAGGTGAAGACTTCAGGGCAGGATGGTTTATATCCCGCTGGTTTGTTGATTGGTAGAATTAAAAGCAATGGAACATTGCATGCTCCTGTGCTGGTTGAAATAGAGCCAGCGGCCAAATTGGGAAAACTGGAAATGGTGATGGTACTGAAAATTCCACCAGAAGAGATTCGTCGCCAGTTCGAAGAATTGAGAAAAAAAGAAGAGCAGGAAAAACAAGATAAGGCAACCGACCGAAAGAAATAGCTTCGATGGTCGTAATCGAATGCGGCAAAAACGGCCGATGATTACCAAAGGCCAAAACCTGCCGTTGTTCGCGGCTGAAAACAAAGTTTGAATCCACGGTAAAGCATAGTTTGGAGAAAGCATCTCGCGGTACTTCGTTAAAAATTGCAGCTTGTTTGCTGGTCGCCGTTTTTGCCCAAACCACACTTGTGAGGTTGGCTCCTGAAGCGATAGGGCAATGGCTGGCATATATAGATTGGTTGTTGGTAGTCGTTGTTTATGTTTGTCTTGGGCGCGACCCAGTGCAGGCGTTAGTAACGGCTGTTGCAGCCGGTTTATTGCATGATGCATTTTCCAGAGGATCGGCTAATGGCGTTGAAACTGCATTTGGTGTCAGTGGTTTTGCTTATGTGCTGTCGGCTTATATTGCTGATCGCATTGTCTCTGTCATTGTGGCAGACACTCTTTTGGTTAGATTTGCCACTGTCGCCAGCGCCAGTCTAGTTAACACGCTGATCCGATACGCTTTTTACAAGCTGCTGAAGTTCAAGCTCCCCGTACTGATTGGCGGAAAAGGTTTAGCCGCCGCCATTGTCTTCGGACTTGTTACCAACCTGATTGCCGCTACCCTGCTTTATCTGCTCCTGGACCGTTTATTCAGCAAAGACTCGGCGTTACGTGTGCGCCGAAGCGAAGCTCGCCGAGGGAAGAATTGGTTTAGAAGTTCTCGATGAGTTTTCAGATTAAAGCCTGGGATTTGAATAAAAAGGTTGCTGTTATGAAGTCAGTCAAAGAATCCGGATTCGACCAAAATGAAGATTTGCGGCGAGTCGGTATACGCTTGGAGGTTATTCGCTATCTGGCGATGGTCATCTTTGCACTTTTGATTGGTCGTTTGTGGTATCTGCAAGTGATGAACAGCGATGTTTATGCCGAACGCGCTGAACAAAACCGAACCCGCATTCTCCCTATTCCAGCCAGACGGGGAACGATTTTTGACCGCAAAGGCCGAATTCTTGTCACCAGTCAACCTTCGTACAACATTGTTTTAGGTCGCAAAGACGTCAAGGATCGTGACTTTCCGCAGATCGCTGAATTGCTGGTAAGAAATCTGGGGATTGATCAGAAATGGCTCGCCAACCGGTTTGAGGCTGCGAGGTACGAAGCAAAATACGAGTTTATTGTTATCAAAGAGTTGGCCAGCGCTGCTGACGTTGCATGGGTTAGAGCGCATCAGTATGAATATCCGATGATTCGGGCCGAAGAAGCTCCGCAAAGGCTTTACCCTAACGGGGTGCTCGCCGCTCACGCACTTGGGTACGTCGGCGAAGTCAGCCCGGAAGATTTGAGGCGGAAAGATGGCCAGTTCAGCTATGAGAAAGGTTACAAGCTTGGCGACATCATTGGCAAAAGCGGCATTGAGCGTTCGCACAATGAGATTTTAATGGGCAAGGACGGTGAGCGTCGAGTTTTGGTTGATAGCCGCGGACGGATCCAGCGCGATATTGGACTTATCGAACCAGTTGCCGGACGCGACCTATACACAACGCTTGATCTGGATATTCAGAAAGTGGCCGAGGTGCAAACCGAAACGATGCCATCAGGGCGAGGCTCGATAGTCGTTGCCGATCCGAACAACGGTGAAATCTTGGCAATGGTCAGTCGTCCTGCTTTTGACCCGAACCTGTTTTCTCAACGTTCCAAAACACCTGAAGGTAAAGGCGAAATCCGCGACCTGCAAACCGACGAAGATAAGCCACTTTACAATCGTGTCATTCAAGGTCAATTTCCCCCCGGCTCAACCTGGAAGTTGATGACCAGTGTCGCTGCCCTCAACGAAGGTGTCATCACACCAACCAATAACCGCATTCAGGATGGCAGCATCCAGATCGGCAATTACTTGATGAAGTCACTTTCCAATTATGGTGCGCCCGATATTGTGACTGCCATTTCCAGGTCTGCCGATGGCTACTATTACCGGTTGGGTCTAAAGATGGGGGTTGATAAGTTCGAGAAATGGGTCAACCTTTTCAGGTTCGGGCAGAAAACCGGTATTGATTTGCCTGGAGAGTATTCAGGTATTGCGCCGACACGTGAAACGAAGCGCCGTTCTTGGGCAAACAGGATTAAGAGAGCGCAGCAGGCTTTGGATGAGGCACCGGAAAAAGAGAAACCAGCGAAGGAATTTCAGTTAAAGCAGTTCCAAAGAGAGTCCGAGTGGACTGATTACGACATGGCTTCGTCGGCTTTTGGGCAGGGGCAGAATGCTTCGACCCCGATTCAATTGTTGCGTTACGTCAGTGGCCTTGCGGTTTCCGGTCATATGTACACCCCACATTTGATGTTACGTGCTGCAGCGGGCACTGACCGTTTTGGCAATCAACAGCCGGAAATCTATTTTGAAGACAATAACAAGTTTGAAGTGCCGATGAGCAAGGAGATTCATGAGATCGTGCTCAAGGGAATGTGGGGCGCTGTCGAAGCAGGCACGGCGGGCGCAGCCAAGGTCGAAGGCTTCGATGTGTGCGCCAAAACCGGCACCGCCCAGGTGGCTTCGACTGATCGCGTTGGATCGAAAAATAAAGACCACGCCTGGTTGATCAGTTTTGCTCCGCGCGATAAGCCTGAATTGGCGATGGTTATTTTGACCGAAAACGTAGGTTTTGGCGGCACGCACTCCGCGCCGCGAGCTAAACCGATTTATGAAGATTATTACCGCCGCACTCGCAATCTGCCTGCAGAGCCTTTGGCAGAGGCTGCGCCTGAAGCAGGAAAGACTGGAGCAGCGGGAAACGGGAGGTAGGTAGTAGGACAGTAGACAGTAGGCAGTAGGCAGTAGTTTTGAGCATCCAAGCGCAGTTATTTGTAAATGCAACTTACGAACTTCTGATTGTCGGATTTTGCGACTGGATAATTGCTTATGACCTTTGCTTTCCTGCTCACAGCTACTGACTACTGACTACTGACTACTGACTACTTTCCACGATGTTCGGCATCAACCGCAGATACCTGACTGATTTTGACTGGCCATTGTTAGGCATGGCGCTGCTGATTGCGGCGTTTGGAGTGCTGGAAATTTCCAGCGCTCAGCCGTTAAACCCCGGCATTTGGAAGCGACAGCTTATTGGTGTTGGTATTGGTCTGGTTCTGTTGTTTGTGGTGACGATGTTCGATTACCGCAGGATCGTCAACGTCGCCCCGTATATGTACGGAGTTGGTGTCGTGTTGCTTGCATTGGTTTTGACGCCGCTTGGCAAGACGGTCAACGGCAATCGAAGCTGGCTCGACATAGGCGGATTCGCTTTTCAGCCTTCCGAACTGGCCAAGATTTGCACGATTCTCTTTCTGGCTTATTACCTGGCAAGTGTTAAAAAACGTCCGCTCGATGTGCGGACGATCATTACTGCGGGTCTGATATGGGCTGTGCCTGCCGGTCTTGTTTTTGCACAAAACGATACCGGCAGCGCGCTCAGCTTTACTTCTTTTCTGGCGGCCATGCTCTTTCTTGCGGGAGTGCGTTGGACGTGGGTTGCCGCGGCTGCTGTTGGGCTTGTGTTGGTTGTAGTCCTTTCGGTTCCGTACCTGAAAAGCTGCAAGGGCTACAAGTGCGAACGGATCAGAGCCGTTTATTGGCCTGAGATGGCAGACAAAGGCTACCGCTATCAAAACGATCAAGCGGAGATTGCCGTCGGTTCGGGCGGCATTTTCGGAAAAGGGATCAGACAAAGTACTCAAGGGGCACTCGGCTTCGTGCCGGAAGTCCAAAACGATTTTATTTTTGCAGTCGCCGGTGAGGAAACGGGTTTTCTGGGCTGTCTGCTGGTGTTGACTTTTTATCTGCTGATCATCGTCCGGCTTATACAAATTGCGCGGGTTGCGCGCGAACGAGTCGGAGTTTTGCTGGTTGGCGGTTTAGCAGCCCTGCTGCTTTATCACATAGCGGTCAACGTCGGAATGGTAGTCCGGGTTTTGCCGATCATGGGCATCCCGCTTCCACTTATGAGCGCCGGTGGCACATCGGTCATTGCCACTCTGTTTGGCATTGGACTGGTGATAGGCGTGCGGTTACGCAGGTTTGTGAATTGAGTGGTTGGCGGTTAGTGGTTGGTGGTTGGTAAGTCCTGAATTGGTTTACCGAAGATCACCAACTGTTAATCAACAAAATTTCCAACCAACCACTAACAACCAATCACCAACCACCGCACAAAGGTTTTCCCAATGACGACAATCCAACGCCGCTTAAATGAGCGCGCTCGGC
>JBGAPB010000252.1:0-9493 GCA_044221525.1 Blastocatellia bacterium
ATCCCACTTTCGCGGCAACATGCTCCAACAACCCACTGGCTACAATGAAGACTTCCCCGCCGACAGAAACTGCGCTGTATGCAAATTCAGGATTCAATCTCATCTCCAGGTTGGCTGGCAACGTCCACGGAGTCGTTGTCCAGATAACGATGCTGACCTGTTTGCCAGCCAGCGCAGCGTCAACTTTATCGGCGTCGGGAAACGGAAACTTGACGTAAATCGAATGGCTGGTGTGATCGTTGTATTCAATTTCGGCTTCGGCCAGCGAAGTCGCGCAACTGATGCACCAATGCACCGGACGCATGCCTTTGTACACCGAACCTTTTTCGACGAACTTGCTGAAGCAGCGAACAATGTCGGCTTGGTATTTGAAGTTCATCGTCTGATACGGATTGTCCCATTCGCCGAAAATGCCCGCGCGTTTGAAATCGTCGCGCTGAATGGCCAGAAACTTTTCCGCGTGTTTGCGCGCGGCTCGGCGGATTTCAACCGCTGGCATTTCATTCTTCTTGGAACCGAGCGCCTCTTCGACTTTGATTTCAATCGGCAACCCATGACAGTCCCAACCCGGCACATACGGCGCCCAATTCCCCATCATCGAACGCGACTTGACGCAGAAATCTTTGAGGGTTTTGTTCAGAATGTGGCCAATGTGCAGCCGCCCGTTGGCATACGGCGGCCCATCGTGAAGCACATAAACCGGTTTTCCGGTACGAACTTCGCGCAGCTTGTTGTACAGGTTCATCGCATCCCATTTCTGCAATCGAATGGGTTCGTTCTGCGGCAGATTGCCTTTTTGCGGAAAGTCGGTGTTGGGCAGGTTGACGGTAGATTTCAGATCAAGTTTCGCTTCGGTACTCATAATCTCCAATTATTCCATTTGCTTGATTTGTGCATGCAGCGTTCTGGACTGGCAAAAAAGAAGCGGCCAAAATGCAGCCGGATAATAGCTCAAAAGCTCAATCATAAAAAACGCGCCCGGTCTCCGTTGCTTTTGCCAGAGCCGAGCGCGTTTGTTGTCGCACTTTACTAATAACGCTCCAGATGGAGCATCAAATAAACATCTCTTCGTCCTGATAAGCCTGATTAACCGGCAAACGGCTGCCGGCAAACATAACCGCCATCGCCCTGCGCAAGCCGGACATTACATAGGAAAATTCCCGTGCCGGTTCCAGCACGCTGTGTTGGACCATGGCAGTTGTGCGCTGAAATTGGTCGGCGGCCAAAGCCAATGTGTCCTGAACGATTTCAACTTTGTCCTGAGCGCGTTCGACTTCACGTCTGGCCATTGCGGTGGTATCGCCAAGCAGGCTGCGAAGTTCAGCGGCTTCGTCTTTGGCCATTTCGGCTATGGCACTGATGTGTTCAGCGCCTTGTGCAAAGTAACCGGAGGCTTCTTTCAATTCGCCCATCAGATTATGGGCCAGTTTCAGCACAGGCTCAGTGTTTGTAATTAATAGCTCAGCACGAGTTTGCAGTGTGCTGGCACGTTCAGCCAGTGTGACCAGTTTACGAGCCAGCAGGTAAAGGCCGATAAAAACGCCTACCTGAACCATTAAAAGTATTCCGACACCAATTGCTATAAGAGTGATTTGCCAGTTTTCCACTGCCTGCTCCTAAAAAGGTGGTTGGTTGCTGGTGGTAGGTGGTTGGCAATAGTTCAAACCAGAATCTATCACTTGCCAACTACCACCCATCACCTTTAGCTTTCTTCGACTGCTGCACTGCTGCGGCCTTGATCGGCCTGCTTGGCCTCGCGGTAACCTTGCTTGCCTGCTTCGATGGCAGCGGCAAATTGAGCCTTCTGACTGTTGACCAACTCCTTGCCTCGCTGTGTCAAATCGGTCACAGCTTCACGACTGCGAGCCGTCAAATCGGTTACAGCTTCACGGCTGCGGGCGGTCAAATCAGTCGCGCGTTCGACGCTGGTTTGGTAATACTCCTGAGCGCGTTCGCCAACATCGCGTCCTGTGTCACGGGCATAATCCAGGCTTTTGCGCGTGGCATCAGCTATTTCCGAACGAAGCTCGCTGCCCGATTTCGGCGCAAAAAGCATGGCGGTGACGGCACCGATACCGGCTCCGATCAAAAAGTAGACCAATTTGTCGCCACTGTTGCTGTTATTGTCTGCCATAATCTCCTCCTAATATTTATTAAGCTTCACTCTGTCGGCGAAGCAAACCTTTGCAATGAAAACCCGGCGCTGGCCCGAGTTCGCACCTCAAAAAACCAGAACGCAAGCCGGAGCTTGCGTAACGAATAACGTAGTAAAACACGTGATTTTATTGATGATTGAACCACTCATCTAACCGCGTGGCACTATAGCACCCGACTTTATCAACATCAAGGAAGCCCTAATTGACACTGCTCTGCGCGCGCCGCTACAATGCCAGTCATCACTAACCCAAGGAGATTTTTATTATGTTTGGACTTGGTTATCCTGAAATGATCGTCATCCTGGCTATTGTTCTGCTTCTTTTCGGAGGCAAGAAACTGCCGTCGCTGGCCAAAGGGCTGGGAGAAAGCATTCGCAGCTTCAAAGCAGGTGTTGCCGAAGCCGATGCCAAAGACGAGAAAAAGGAAGACATCAAGAACGCTTAAGTTTCTGTTGCCTTCCTAATCACTTCTAACTTCCTTTACGGCAGTTTACAGACTTGCCGCATCTCCGTTTCCTCGTACGGCGACCATGCTCGCCGCAAACTTATTGGCTTCGGCTGAAGCTGACACAGCCAACGCGATGTCTCGCAAACGTCACAACCACAATCAGCGCCAACAGTTAAGCACGGCGCGATCTTATCACGCATATCAGGTTGACCTTCCTGCGCAAGCAACTTCGCGCGCCGAATTGGTCAGGCTGCTGCGCGGCGGCGAAGACACATTCTTAGAGCTGAAAGTCCGATACAGCAACGCCGAAAAGATGACAGCGGAAATCATCGCGCTTGCCAACACCGCAGGCGGAGCAATGATCTTTGGCGTCAACGATCAATTGCGAATCGAAGGCGTCGAAAACCCCGAAGACATTGAGGAACAGTTGCGCGATATTTGCGCCAACCAGATTCAGCCTCCGGTTTTTCCTTACATCAACAAAGTCGCCTTCGACAGCGGACGCCGCATAGTCGTTCTGGAAATTGACGCCGACGACCGCCCGCATCGGACGCTGGACGACCGGTTTTACCTGCGCGAAGGCGCGATCAAACGCGAAGCCACGCGCGAAGAACTTTCCCGCATTTATCACGAATTGCACCGCACAGGTTTTGAGCAGGTTCCGGTTTTTCAAGCCAACATTGAAACCGACATTGATGAATCTTTGCTGTGGAGTTACGTCCGCAGCGTCAATCCAGGCTACTGGGGAGAAACTACAAAAGGTTACCCAAACGATGCGGTAATGCGCGAAATGGGTTTGGCCGTAAAAATCGAAGACGATTGGCTGCCAACTGTAGGTGGATTGATGCTGTTTGGGTTGAATGAACGAATCGCCGAATTGATGCCACGCGCAGATGTGTTGCTGACTCGTTTCAGCGGCGCTTTTCCAAAAGCCGGTAACTCGCCGGTTATCGAATCTCATCGGTTGCAGGGCAATCTGCTGCGACTGGCGGACGGTTCGCTGAATTTCATCAAACGATTTGTTGATTTGCGAGAAACCCGGCCTTCGCGCAAGACACGCGAAAACGGTTTGGTTCAAACCATCGAAGAAATTATTGCTGATTCACACGGCCAGTTTGTCCCTGGCAGAGCCAATTATCATCGCGGAGCAATCGTCGAAGCTCTGACCAACTTTCTGGCGCATCGCGACATGAGCGCGCGCGACCGGCAGGCTCGCATCAACATTTACGACGACTGCCTGGAGTTCATCAATCCGGCTCAGCCACCTGAACTGCCCCTGGCTTCGCTCAGGTACGGGTTGACCTGCCCGCCCAACCCTCGCCTAAAAGCGATCTTCACCAATCGGCATTACGGAGCGGCGACAGCAGCGGAAACCACAGACGGAGGCATCGCCATGATCTGCGCGGAAACCATCAACTTCGCCCGCCGCGCTCCTGACGGCCCAACCCTGACCAACAACGAATTCCGTTTGAAGATTCACGGCCTGATATAAGTGTGTGATGCGCCCTTACTTGGCGCAGGCTTTGCTAGAACCTTGCCCAAGAATGAGTAAACTCTGCATAGTTTGTCGTGCTTGAGGCAAACTATGGCAGCTTGTCTTGAGTACTTCGGTTGGGCTGTCGGATAATGCCCGCCGTGAGCGAACAAAACACAATCGAAGTTACTGTCAACGGCGAAGCCCGCCAAATAACAGCAGGTTCCAGCGTCACTGATCTGGTCGCACTGCTGGAACTAACTGCCGGGCGGTTGGCCATCGAACTCAACCTTTCCATTGTGCCGCGCGCGACCTGGTCTGAGACCGGATTGCAGGCAGGAGACAAGTTGGAGATAGTCCATTTTGTCGGCGGCGGTTAGCGGCGGCGATTTCCAAGCGTTTTCGGCGCTCTCTCAAACTCAAATCAACTTCACGAAAAAGAGGCAGCAAATGATCGAAGCGGAATTGGTGCTCGATGCCAAAGTATTGCTTGGCGAAGGGCCGTGGTGGAATGCAAAAACTCAGCAGCTTTATTGGGTGGACATTGAAGGCAAAGCCTTTCACGTGTTTGATCCTGCCAACGGTTCAGACCGCAAAATTGATGTAGGCCAGATGATCGGTTGCGCGGTTGGCAAGCGTTCAGGCGGGGTTTTGCTGGCGCTGCAAAATGGTTTTTACAACCTTGATCTGAAAACCGAACGGCTGGCGGCGATTGCCGACCCCGAAGAGCATTTGCCCGAAAACAGATTCAATGACGGCAAGTGCGATTCTGCTGGCAGGTTTTGGGCCGGCACGACTCGCGTTCAACACGACGAACCGAGCGGATTTCTTTACAGGCTTGATCCTGATTTGAATGTTCATCGCAAACTCGATGATGTTTGGATTTCAAACGGACTGGCCTGGAGCCTGGACGACAAAACCATGTTTTACATTGATTCGCCAACCGGAGAAGTCGTCGCTTTTGACTTTGACGCGGCGGCTGGTGAAATCAGCAACGAACGATTGGTGATTGAAATCCCCGATGATGGCGCTTCACCGGACGGCATGACGATTGATGAAGAAGGAATGCTGTGGATTGCTCTGTGGGACGGCTGGCGCGTAATTCGTGTGAATCCAGCAGATGGCCAGATCATTGACGAAGTTCGTTTGCCTGTTGCGCGTCCGACTTCGTGCTGTTTTGGCGGAGCCAATCTGGATGAGCTTTACATCACCACGGCCAGCACTCGAATGCCTGCTGAAGAATTGGCCAAACAGCCTCTGGCCGGAGGCATTTTTCGCTGCAAGCCCGGAGTGCGCGGAATGGCGATGGTGGAATTCGCCGGTTGAGGTCAATCTAAACCGAGGAATAGTGAAGCAGTTTTATCAACCACGGGGAGCACGGGGCACACGGGGATTTCATAGTTTTTTGTTTTCCCCGTGATCCCAGTGCTCCCCGTGGTTGATTTAATCAGACTGAATTTATTGCCAATTGGCTTAGATGATGCTTGACGGTTTGCGGGCAAGCGCAGCCGAAGCGGTGATGAACGGCGGCATAAAGCTGTTCGACCTGGCGCGCTCCGGGCAAATGGCGAATCGGCCAGTTCGATTTTCTGAACCAGGCGGAAGTTTTATCCCAGTGAACGAAAAAGTAATTTGGCCCGTACTCAGTTTCATCGGCTCGGTCGTTGGCGAAATGCAACGAGGGCTGATGTGAGTACTCGGTCACTTCGCGCGCGCTGTCGAATTTGTGAATCGTCCAGAACGGTTCGCAGTTGATGACGTAATCCGCCTCGGCCAGCGCTCGCAAAAACTCATCACGGTCAAAAACCGTCAATTCCAGATAACTCCGCCTGAAACCTTTGATCTCAGCAATTTGTTTCCAGAAACCCGAAGCCTGAGCAATAAAGTTTTGAGCGGTCAACAAATTGTCTTCTGTCGCTCGGTGATTGATTGCGCCTTGCTGGTCGTATTCGATGACGAATTGGTTGAATCGTTCGGCGGCGACTTCAAACCTATCTTCAGACAAATCGCCGAGCTTGGGCGCAATGGCCAATTGCTCGGTTTCGTTAAGCTGGCTCCACGGAGAAACAATCATCTTATAGGTCGTTGTTTGGGAAAGAGAAAACGCAACGCTGGTTCAACGCGCTTCGCCCATGCGGCTTCTGAATGTTGGCCACCGCGAATTTCCATGAACTTCAAATCGGCTTCCAGCCTCCAGCCTTGAGCGATTAGCAAGTCGCGCAGTTGGCGAACGTAACCCGGAGTGAATTTGCCTTCCTTCGATCCGATGTCCAGCCAGATGCGCGTTGTCGGTTTGGCTCGCAAATGGTGAACGTAATGCAGGATCATTCCGTGATCCCACCAGACCGAAGGCGACATAACCATCAGCTTGCTGAAAACATTTGGATGTTTCAGTCCCAGATAAAGCGACGCCAACCCGCCCAGCGACGAACCGCCAAGTCCTGTGAATTCCGGCCCGGCCAGCGTTCGGTAATTTTGGTCAATGAACGGTTTCAACTCTTCGATCAAAAAGCGTCCGTAAAGATCGGCTTTGCCGCCGCGTTTCTGGCGCGGATCAACGGTCGGAGCGTATTCGTCAATCCGGTCGGCTCCGGTGTTGTAAATGGCCACGATTATCAGAGCTTCGATTCTTCCTCTCAGAATCAATTGCTGAGCAGTTTCGTCCACTCCCCATTCCACTCCGTTGAAAGCCGTTGCGGCATCGAACACGTTTTGTCCATCGTGCAGGTAAAAAACCGGAAAGCGTTTGGATTCGTTCTCGTGACTTTCCGAATCCAGATAGCCGGGCGGCAGGTAAACGACAACGTCGCGGTTGTTAGCCAAAAAAGTGGAATGAAACCCGACGTGATGGCGAAATTCGCCCGTCAGAGTGTGGTTGGTTTGTGATACGTCGTCGGTTTTGGCCATTCTGGCCGCGGTTGAAGATTCGGAACTTTGAAACTGCAAGTCTTACCTCGATGAATAAAAGCGAAAAATTATTTCGTATAACGGCGGCGCGCACTTCACAGCACGGCAGCCAGCGGGAATAATACACAGCCAACGACAAAGTTGCGACGCTCATAATCGTAGTCAATAAGTCCATACGTTTTCAGTCAGAAAGCGCCAGTCAGTTGTGAACGACTGTCGCTTTGCGACTGAAACTTTGCCCCAACTTGGCGAGGTAGCTGTGAACAAACATAAGACGATCTTACTGACGATTTTTTTGCTGGTCTGCCTGGCCGGAAATGTCTCCGCACAAGACAAACCCGCTGAAAAGAAGCTCAAGACAGGTTTGTGGCCGTCCGATTGGGTTTACACCCTGACCGAAGGGGTCACCACGCGCGAAGTCACTTTTTACAG
Source organism: Blastocatellia bacterium (assembly GCA_044221525.1). Classification (GTDB taxonomy): domain Bacteria; phylum Acidobacteriota; class Blastocatellia; order RBC074; family RBC074; genus RBC074. The sequence continues at coordinate 7,418 of JBGAPB010000252.1, forward strand.
CGACGGCATTGCCTGTTACGGCAAAATTTTCTTTCCGAAAGGATTTACCGCGACAGGCAAAACTCCTGGCGTCGTGCTGGGACAAGGCTGGGCGGGAAATCATTTCTCGATTGAAAAATACGGCGCTCGATTCGCCGGACGAGGTCTGGTGGCGATGGTAATTGATTATCGCGGCTGGGGTTCCAGCGACGGCTTTATCGCCCAAGCCGAGCCAACCGTCAGCCGTGGCGAAAAAGAACCAGTCCGAGATGGTGTGCGTTTCAGCAACGGCAAAGTCGAAACCGTCACCAAACGCACGCGGCTGATTCCTCTGAAACAGGTCGAAGATTACCGCAACGCGATTTCTTATCTGCAAGGCGAATCCGGCGTTGATCCTGATCGCATAGGCGTTTGGGGATCAAGCTTCGCTGGCGGAAACGTCATTGTCGTGGCTGCGCTTGATTCGCGAGTCAAAGCCGTAGTCGGCCAAGTCCCCGCAATTTCCGGCAAAAGCTCTCCGGTTGGCCCAGTTCCGCTGCGCGGCAAGGCTCTGGAAGACGCGATTCAACGTGCTCGTACCGGCAAAGGCGCTGAGTTTGAAACAGGCTTTTCTTATCGGCGAATGGTGGATGTTGAAACCAGTCAGATGGTCGCGGAGTATCGTCCGTTCCATTACTTGAAGGCTGTTGGCGACCGCCCGGTCATGCTAATCCCGGCTGAAAAAGAAGAGCTGATAAACAACAAGGAAAACGCCATCGCAGCAATGGACGTGTTGACCGGCCCGAAAAAACTGGTGATCGTTCCCGGCATCACTCACTTTGAAATGTACATCGGCGAAGCTTTTGAAATCAGTTCCAACGCCGCGGCAGCTTGGTTCCGCGAGCATCTGGGAATGGATCAAAAAGCTGAAGCCAAACCCACAAGCAATTGTCGTTCCCGGCATCACTCACTTTGAAATGTACATCGGCGATGCGTTTGAAATCAGTTCGAATGCCGCGGCGGCCTGGTTCCGCGAGCATTTAGGCCTGGAGCCAAAAGCTGAAGCCAAACACACAAGCAACTGAAACTCATCAATCCATACACCAAAGTAGGAAGACGCAAATGAAATCATCAATTAAGCTCTTTTGGCTGTGCGCCGTTGTGTTGGCGCTGGCCTGTGTTCACGGATTCAATTCGACTGCTCAGGTGCAGACTGGCAAGGACGCTCAGCCTGACGGAGCCAAGCTTTATGGCGAACGCTGCGCCGTTTGCCACGACAACGCCGAAGGACGGACTCCGCCAAAAAGCATCATTGCTCGCAAAGCCACGGACGAAGTCATCACTGCGTTGACGACCGGCGTGATGAAGGCTCAGGCCAACGGTTTGAAGCCGCTCGAAATTCGAGCCATTGCCGTTTACCTGACCGGCAAAGAACCGACTGGCGTGATTGATCCCGCGCAACTGGCCAATCGCTGCACGGCACCCGGCGGGCCGATCAATTTGAAAGCCGCTGGCTGGAATGGTTGGGGATTGGATTTGGAAAACACTCGATTTCAGCCGAAGCCGGGTCTGAAAGCCGAAGACGTGCCGAAGCTGAAAGTGAAATGGGCGTTCGCTTACCCGGCGACGATGGCCATCGGAGAGCCTGTGGTTGTCGGCAATCGGCTGTTTGCGGGAACGGATTCGGGGCAGGTCATCAGCCTGAACGCGCAAACCGGCTGCGCCTATTGGGCAATCAGCGTTGGCGCTCCGGTGCGAACGGCGATTTCTGTTGGAGCCTTGCCGGCTGGAAGTAAGGCGAAGTTCGCGGCTTACTTCGGCGACGAACGCGGAAACGTTCATGCGGTGGACGCCGAAACCGGCGCTTCGCTGTGGAAGCTGAATCTGGACAAACATCCCGTCGCCCGCATCACAGGTTCGCCGGTGCTGAACGGCAATCGTTTGTACGTGCCGGTGTCGTCGGTTGAAGAAGCCATTTCGCGCCCCGACAAATACGAATGCTGCAAGTTTCGAGGCAGCATGGCTGCGGTTGACGCTGTCACCGGCAAGCTGATCTGGCAGACTTATTCCATTACCGAAGAGCCGAAACCTTACAAAAAGAATTCCGTTGGGACTCAG
>JBGAPB010000002.1:0-27186 GCA_044221525.1 Blastocatellia bacterium
CCAGGAATCGAAATTCTAGCTTGTGGTCAAAAACTCGTCCAACGCATTACAGTTTTACCGGCCTGCCTTGATCAGCCGCAGCATAAAGCGCGACGACCAGTTCCAACGACTTGCGGCCTTCGCGTCCGTCAATCATCGGCGCGCGATTTTCAATCACAGCGTGCATCATATCTTCAATCTGACGGCGATGGCCTTCGTTGGAAATTGCCGCCGGATTTGCCGAACCGTCCGTCAACTGTTCGGCTTCGCCAAGGTTGGAATCTTCGCCGTCAATCGCCCAAACGCTGATGGCGTCTCCGTCTAAAATTATCGAACCGCGTTCGCCGGAAATTTCCAGCCGCCGTTTGAAGCCCGGCTTGACCGAAGTTGTCGCTTGAATCATGCCCAGCGCGCCGTTTTGAAATTTCACCGTGCCTACCAGCGTGTCTTCGGCTTCGATGTGCGGATAACGAAGGGCCGATTTCATGGCAAAGGCCGACTCGACCGGTCCCATAATCCAGCGCAACAAATCAACAGTGTGAATGGCTTGGTTAATCAGAGCGCCTCCGCCGTCCTCGGCCAAAGTCCCGTGCCACGAATCGGCGTAATACTCCGGCGCGCGATACCATTTCACCAAGGCATCGCCAACCATCAATTTGCCTAATCGGCCTTCTTCAACGGCGAGTTTGATGCGCTGAACAGCAGGTAAAAAGCGTGATTGAAAAATTACGGCGAGCTTAACTCCCGCTCGGTCGCAAGCTTCGATCAATGCGTCAGCTTTTTCCAAAGTCGTCTCAATCGGTTTTTCAGTCAACACGTGCTTGCCAGCTTCGGCTGCGCGAATGCCCAGGTCGGCGTGCGAGCCGCTGGGAGTGCAGATGTTGACGATCTGTAATCCTGGATGCTGCAAAAATTTGTCGTAATCGGTATACCCCGTTGCACTGAATTTCGCGGCAAATTCCGCCGTGCGAGCTTCGTCGCGTCCGCACACGGCAACCAACTTTGCGCCGTTTATTTGTTCAATCGCCGCCGCTTGAACTGCGCCGATCATTCCACCGCCGACTATGCCAAAACCGATTTCGTTCATAGTTCTTTTCTCCGCAAATTGAGATTTGAAATTCGAAACTTGGGATCGCTTGCCCGAAGCTCACTCAGCAAGATAGTCTTACCATTCGACGGATGATCTCCGCAATCTTGCTTTTCCGTCACGCAACATCACAGTCAAAATCGAATGAATCTTAGGAGGCCGAAATGCCGATCACAATCAACGGCTTTCACCACGCCGGATTTCTGGTCACGGATGTCGAACGCGCCGCGGACTTTTACGAAAACGTGTTGGGTTTGAAGCCACTGCCGCGTCCTGAACTTGGCTTTCCCGGACGCTGGTACGACTTGAACAACGGCCATCAACTGCATTTGATGAGTGTTGCTGAAATGCCCACGCATGCAGACCCGCCGCGTCATGACCGGCATATTGCGCTGGATGTCACGGACTCTGCGGAAACCGAACGCCGCCTGAATGAACTCGGCATCAAGGTCGGTTACGGCAGCGGGCGCGCTGGCAATCCGCAATTATTTATCCGCGACCCGGACGGCAACACCATCGAGTTGCGCCAACCCAAAAACTAAAACCAATTCCCAGGAGATCACCGGCTATGAATCGCAGATCGTTTCTTTCACTCAGCGCCAGCGCCGCCGCGCTGCCCTCATTGAAATTCAACTCGCTTGGCAATTCGATGTTGCCGTTGCTGGCACCGCAAGCTCGCAAGCTAAATCGGTTGCGGCTTTCTGTGACGTGGGGACTGATGAACCGTCTGCCGATTCCCAACGCACTGGCCAAGCTCAGTGATTTGGGATACGACGCATACGAAATGTTCAACTGGCGCGATCCAAAAGTGCTGGAGACGTTTTTGGCCGAAGCACCGAAATATCCCAACCTGGCCTGCTCCACGTTGACAGCCAACAAAGGAGTGACTGCGCCTGATTGCGGCCTGGTCAATCCCAAAGAACGCGATCAGTTTTTGAAAGAAATGGAAGCGTGCATTGCCGTTGCTAACAAGTTCAATTGCAAACGACTGGTAACGCTGACCGGCAATGACGTTCCAGGCATGTCGCGCGAAGCGATGATGGACAGCGCCGTCGCCGGTTTGAAAGCCATTGTTCCAACACTGGAAAAGAACGGAATGACGGCGGTTATCGAAGTGCTGAACACTTACGTGGACCACAAAGATTATTACCTGTACCGCGTCGGCGACGCGGCCAAAATGATTGACGCCGTGGGCAGTCCGAATGTCAAAATCCTGTTCGACATTTACCACGTTCAAATTATGGAAGGGAATTTGATTACCCTGATTCGCCAAAACATCAAACGCATTGGGCATTTCCACATTGGCGATCACCCCGGACGTCACCAACCCGGCACAGGCGAAATCAATTATCGCAATGTGTTCAAGGCGATTTACGATCTGGGTTACGACGGTTACGCGGCGCTGGAATACAGCCCGACGATTCCGTTGACGCTTGATCTGATTAATCAACGCAACCTGACGATTTTCGATGAAGTTTCACCAGGAAAGAACCAATGAAAAACATCGCGCAATGTTTTCTTGCAACCGTGCTGGCGACGATGATTGTCGCCAGCACGGCCTTTGCAGGCGTTCAAGACCAGAATATCGAAGGCAACTGGGAAGGCACGCTCGATGTTGGCGCGGCGAAATTGCGACTGGTGTTGAAAGTTGCCAAAGCCGCTGACGGCGCTTTGACAGCCAAAGCCGATAGCCCCGATCAAGGCGCAAGCGATTTGCCCGTGGATGTCTTGACGTTCAAAGATGGCGCCTTGCATTTCGAGATGAAACGCTTGCTGGTTTCGTATGACGGCACGGCTAGCAAAGACGGTTCGGAAATCACGGGCGCTTTCAAACAAGGCGGCGCTACGTTTCCGCTGACTTTGAGGCGAGCGGCAAAATCCGTTGCCGCCAACCGTCCGCAAGAACCAAAGAAACCCTATCCATACAACGAAGAAGAAGTCAGTTACGAAAACAAAGGCGAAGGCGTTAAGTTGGCTGGAACATTGACGTTGCCGCGTGCAACTGCGCCGTTTCCCGCGGTGATTTTGATTACCGGTTCTGGCGCGCAGAATCGCAACGAGGAATTGCTCGGCCATAAGCCATTTTTGGTGCTGTCGGATTATTTGACTCGGCAAGGCATTGCCGTCTTGCGTGTGGATGATCGTGGCGTAGGCGGTTCAACAGGCAGCGTTCCGAATTCGACCAGCGAAAATTTTGCGGCAGACGTGCTGGCCGGAATCGAGTTTTTGAAAGCTCGCAAAGACATCAACGCCAAACAAATCGGTTTGATCGGTCACAGCGAAGGTGGATTGATTGCTCCGATGGTGGCGGCGCAATCCGGCGACGTTGCGTTCATCGTGATGATGGCCGGGCCTGGATTAACCGGTGAAGAGATTCTGTACCTGCAAGGCGCATTGATTGCCAAAGCCAATGGCGCAGATAAAGCGACGTTGGCCAAACAGCGCGCTCAGCAGGAGCGAACCTACTCTCTGCTCAGGAAAGAAAAAGACAATGCAGTAGTGGAAAAAACTTTGCGCGAAGAGCTGGACAAACAACTGGCTGCGATGACAGAAGAAGAAAGGAAAAAAGCAGGTGAGCCAGAAAAAACGTTTTCGGCTCAGATGAAGCAAATCACCTCTCCCTGGTTCCGTTACTTCCTGACTTACGATCCGCGCGTGGCGCTGGCAAAAGTGAAATGTCCTGTGCTGGCGCTGAATGGCGAAAACGATCTGCAAGTGCCGGTTAATGAAAACCTGCGCGAAATCGAAGCCGCGCTAAAAACCTCCGGCAACAAAGACGTGACCATTGCCCGGTTGCCTAAACTCAATCACCTGTTTCAAACCAGCGAAACCGGTTCGCCCAGCGAATACTCCAAAATTGAAGAAACCATTGCTCCTGTCGCGCTCAAAACAATGGGCGACTGGATTTTGAAACATACGACTCAAAAATGACTGAATCAAATTCCACAAACTATCGCCGCATTGCCGCGCTAAAAAACGCCGATGCCTTTGCCGATTACCTTTCGCAACTCGGCGTTGAGTTGCCCTTTGACCGCGAACTGCAATCCGGCGCTGAATCTCCGCTTGGGCAAAGTTACCAACTCGACGGTTTCACCATTGGCAATCGCTTTTCGATCTTGCCGATGGAAGGCTGGGATGGAACGCCTGATGGCCGCCCGTCCGATTTGACCATTCGTCGCTGGAAGCATTTCGGTGAAAGCGGAGCCAAGTTGATTTGGGGCGGCGAAGCCGTCGCCGTTCGCCACGATGGTCGAGCCAATCCCAATCAATTGCTGCTGAACGATCAGACTGCTAACGAACTGGAAAAGCTGCGGCGGGTTCTGGTGGATGCTCATCAGGAAAAATGCGGCAGGACTGACGATTTGCTGATCGGTTTGCAGCTTACGCATTCCGGTCGCTTTTCACGCCCCAACGGCAAAACTCTGGAATCGCGCATTTTGTATCGCCATCCGCTGCTGGATAAAAAGTTCGGCATCACTTCGGACGCGGCGATTTTCAGCGACGGAGAAATTGACGATCTGATTGGCGATTTCGCCAAAGCCGCAAAACGCGCCGAAGCCGCTGGCTTCACCTTTGTGGATTTGAAACATTGTCACGGTTACCTGGGCCACGAATTTCTGAGCGCGACGACACGGCCAGGAAAATACGGTGGCAGTTTTGAAAACCGCACGCGATTTTTGCGTGAACTGGTCGCTGCCATTCACAGCGAAGCCCCGAGCTTGAAGTTCGGCGTGCGGTTGAGCGCCTTCGACTTTCTGCCCTTCAAAATGGGCAGCGACAAAGTCGGCGTGCCGGAACAGTTTGAAGGTCGGTACGAGCACGCCTTTGGCGGAGACGCAGACAACCCGCTGGCAATCAACCTGACCGAAGCCTTTCAGTTTTTTGAACTGCTGGACCAACTCGGCATCCGGCTGGTTTGCACTACGGCGGGCAGCCCTTACTACAATCCGCATATTCAACGCCCTGCGCTGTTTCCGCCTTCGGATGGTTATTTGCCGCCCGAAGACCCGCTGGTTGGAGTCGCACGCCAAATCAAAGTCACTGCGGAATTGAAAACGCGCTTTCCAAATATGTGCGTGGTCGGTTCGGGTTACACGTACTTACAGGAATGGCTGCCGAACGTAGGTCAGTATTTTGTTCGCACGGGGCAGGTGGATTTTGTCGGATTGGGGCGGCTGGTGTTGTCGTATCACGACATGCCGTTTGACGTGGTCAACGGCAACAAGTTGCAAACCAAACGCATCTGCCGCACATTCAGCGACTGCACAACAGGCCCGCGTAACGGGTTGGTTTCAGGTTGTTATCCGCTTGATCAGTTGTACAAGGATCACCCGCAGGCGGAACAGCTCAAAGCTTTCAAACAGCAGCTCAAATTGGCGTGACACACAGCAGATATTCGCCCTTTTACAGTAATCGTCCCCAAACGGAGTTGTTAAAACTGCAAACGACTCTTCATCAGGCGTTAAACAAAGGCAGATTCCGCGTGAGCGGTGAATCGAACTTTGGCGGTTTAAGTTATTGCCCAAAGTTTATTCACCTGGCTTTTATTCGGCCACAACGTTTCGCTACACATCAACAAATTGGATCAACAAAGGTTTTACTTATGACGAATCACAATCCAAAACACTCACTCCTCAAACTCCGTCCACAGTCGGCCCTTATTGCCATCGTTGGCTTATTATTGGGTCTGATGTTGGCGGGCGGGCAAAGCCTGGTTTACGCCCAGCAAACATCGGCAACGCTGGTTGGAACCATTTCCGATTCCAACGGAGCCGTGGTTCCCGGAGCCGCCATCAAGGTTGCAAACCTATCAACAGGAGCCACCAGAGAGGGTGTTTCCGATGGGTCTGGCGGATATTCGTTTTCGTTTTTGCCAGCAGGTGATTACGAAGTGACGATCACCGTCGCCGGATACAAGACCAGAAAGATTGACCGGTTGACGTTACAAGTGTCGCAAACCTTGCGGCAGGATTTCGCCATGGAAATTGGCGCGGTCACTGAAACCGTCAGCGTCACGGCCACCGGCGTGCAACTGCAAACCGAAAACTCAACAGTCGGAACAGTTATTGACGCCGCGAAGATCGTTGAATTGCCGCTGAACGGGCGCAACTTTGTGCAGCTTGCCCAGTTGATTCCGGGCGTGCAGGCAGGCACTCCGGGTTCGATCACCGTCCGGCGCGGACGCGGTTCGATTGGCCAGACGGACGCCGGATTCGGTTCGACGGCCATGTCGGCCAACGGTTCGCGCGACACAGCCAATCGTTTTTTCATTGATGGCATCGAAGCCATGGATCACGACGCTGAAACTTATTCCTTTTCGCCTTCAATTGATTCGATTGCCGAGTTCAAGGTTGAAACCAGCACTTACTCCGCCGACAGCGGAGGCGCTCCCGGCGGACAGGTCAACATCGTCACCCGACGCGGCGGCAACCAATATCGCGGCACTTTGTGGGAGTTCAATCGCAACGACGCGCTTTCGCAGACTTATGACGCCATCGGCCAGAAAAGCGAAAAGCCGCCTCGCCTGAACCGCAATCAGTTCGGCGCGAACTTCGGCGGGCCGGTCAAACTGCCGCGCTTTGGCACTGGCGGATCGCCGATTTATGACGGCAAAGACAAAACCTTTTTCTTTTTCAACTGGGAACGCGGACGCAACCTCAGCGCCGTTGCCACCAGTTTGCGGATTGTGCCGCCGACCGAAATGCGCAACGGCGATTTCAGCAAGTTGGTGGATCGCAACGGTAAACCGATTGTGTTGAAAGACCCGTTGAAAGTCGGCATCGTCAACAACATCATTCCGAAATCGGCTCTTAGCCCGCAAATTCAAACCTTCCTGAAATTCGTGGCGTCGCCTAACACAGTGTCTGGCGCTAACAATTTCATCAATACGCCTGCCAGCGCGTTGGCCAAACAGGACAATTACACGGCGCGAATTGACCACAATTTTTCGTCGAAGGACTTCGTTTCGGGTCGTTACATTTTTAACGACACCTTTGAAGCCGGAGCGCCTTACTGGGGGCACGACGAACGCAACAACCTGGGTCGTTCACAGAATTATGTTTCTTCGTGGACGCACACTTTCAATTCCACTGTGATCAACGAAATTCGCGGCGGCTGGCACAAATTCCGCGAAGCTGAAATTTTCGGCACGACCAACGACCCTTCGTATGACGTAGCCGGGATGATGGGTTTGCCAGGAATTGCGCGCACGCCCAAGTATTACGGCCCGCCCAGCATCGGCATCAGCGGCCCCGAAGGCGGTTTCAGCGTTTACGATTTGCAACGCCAGATCGGGCCGCGCGACCGGTCGAATCAAATCTTCCAGTTCGTTGACAATTTGTCGTGGCAGCGAGGCAAACACTTCCTGAAATTCGGCGCCGATATCGAAGACCGCAACATTACCTTCGATCAGGCACGAGATCCGCGCGGCAGCATGACTTTTGACGGGACTTACACCGGCAGCGCGCTGGCTGATTTCGTACTCGGTTACGTCAAAAGCAGCCGCCTGAATCCCGTGGATACTCACACCAATCTGTGGAACTGGTGGTACGGCTTTTATGCCAACGACGATTGGAAAGTCAGACCGAATCTGACCGTCAACCTGGGCTTGCGTTACGATTACTTCCAACGCCCGCGCCAGTCTGACGATCTGTATGCCAACATCGAAGTCAACGGTTTGATTCCGGCGGCGACGACTTTCCCGAACACGTCGGCTTATGGCCGTTCGTTGATTGCCAAAGACGGTAACAACTTCGGCCCGCGCATCGGTTTTGCTTATTCGCCGACATTTATCAAAGACGCCGTGGTGCGCGGCGGTTACGGGATTTATTACACGCCGGAAATTTACAACGCCTATTTCGCAATGGCCGAAGGCGCGCAGGCAACGGGCGGAGCCAGTTTGACTGGTAATTTGTCAGGTTCGCCGAACATCTTCGCCAGCAATCCTTATGGTTCGGCATCTGGCGGCGCGCTCAGCTTCACGGTCGCCAACGACCAGAACATGCGCGACAGCTACATCCAGCAGTGGAACCTGAACATCCAGAAGAAACTGCCGGGCAGCATTGTTTTCGATGTTGGTTACGTCGGGTCCAAAGGGACGAGGTTGATCGTCACACTGCCGGGTAACCAACCTATTACGCTGGTTGATCCGCGCACTGCCGGATTGCCTTCGCTTAACTCCCGTCGTCCGAACACCACTTATGCTCGCCAGATGAGCATTGATAAGTCCATAGGAAATTCGATCTATCACGCTTTGCAGGTCAAGGCGGAAAGAAGAATGTCCACCGGGTTGACCTTTCTGACGGCATACACCTGGTCGAAAGCCATCACCGGCCCGGCTGATATTGGCGGACAGGTTGGCGGCGGGTTTTACATCGGTGGTGTTCAGAACATTTACAATCTGGATCCGGAACACGGTATTTCCGGCTTCGACCTGTCGCACAGATTTGTGCAAACGATCATTTACGACGTGCCGTTCTTCAAACATCTGCGAGGCGTTGGGCGGCAGGTTCTGGATGGCTGGCAGGTTTCAACCATCTCCACTTTGCAAAGCGGATTCCCGGCGGCTGTGACTTACAATGTGGACACAACCGGCGTCGGCAGAAGCTCTCGCCCGGATTTGCTGGCCGGACAGGATGGCAATTTGCCGAGCGGCGACCGTACCTGGGCGCGCTGGTTCAACACTGCTGCCTTTGCGGCTCCGGCTTTCGGACGATTCGGAACCGCGCCGCGCACTGGCGCTGTTCGGTTGCCAGGCATCATCAACGCTGACTTTTCAGTCAACAAACGGTTCAAAATCGGAGAATCTCGCGCACTGGAATTCCGCACAGAGATTTTCAACCTCTTCAACCACTTCAACCCCGATCCGCAGACGGTTGACCTGGGTCTGAACTCTCAGAACTTCGGAAAAATCGGTGGCGGCGTCCGTGGCGTCACCACGCGCGTAATTCAGTTGGGAGCGAAGCTAAACTTCTAAGCCGGGCGTCCGCCCACTGTGAAGTACAATTCAGGCCGGGTCTCGAAGATCGCATAAACATCTTCGAGGTCCGGCCTGAAAATTATCTGGCTGCAACCGCCAGCCAATTTTTTTGCTTTGGTCGTACGCTTACCCGACCTTTGCGCTCTTCTTCGATACAGCCTTTTTCACAGCTTGCTTCTTCGTAGCGACCTTCTGCTTGCTTGTCTTTTTTGCGCTGGCGCTCTTCTTCAGGGCTTTGGCTGCCAATAATTCTTGATGCTCAGCTTCAGAGGTCGCCAGACGTTCGACCTCAAGTTCAAGTTGTGGCTTGAAATGTTCGTCTTCCCAATCGCGCAAAACGTCCAACCATTCATGCGCTGCTCCCATCATCCATATCGAACTAAAGCCCTTGCTGGTCAGTTGCCCTGTGTCCAGCAGATTGTCTATACCAGATTCGACAGCGGACCTGATTTCGGCAAGCGCCGCGATCATCGGTGGAAGGCTCTCCGGGGTTGCACGTTGGTAGGTTGACGAAATGAAGTCTTCGATCGCCTCACATAATACGTCGTAGGGTGCCGTCTCTTGAGATAACTGTTTTTTCATGTTGTTTTTCCGCAGTTTTCTGACCTGCATTACGCAGCGGCGACCATTTCCAAGTCGCACACTGCAGGTTTAGTTGCAAGGATGCAGGCAGCCCTAACGCCGCTTTGCATATCGTAATTTGCGGAAAGTAACTCATTGACTCCAAACCCTCACACTCTCCGTCTTCAACCTCTTTGCTGGCTTATTCCACTTTTACTCCTTTCCAAAACGCGACGTAACCTTTGATGTTATTCGCGGCTTCCTTTGTTTCAGGGTAGTACCATGCGGCGTCTTTGTTCACCTCGCCGCCCGCGACGACGCTGTAATAACTGGCCGTGCCTTTCCATCCGCAGACCGTGTGCGTCTCGCTCGGCTGAAAATGCTCCGGCTTGATGGACGAAGGCGGAAAGTAGTGATTGCCTTCGACGACGATGGTTTCATTGCTTTCGGCGATGACTTCGCCGTTCCAAATTGCTTTCATTTTTTATTCCTTTGGCTCGAAAAACCGAATAAAGCCTTTCAGCTTGAGTCCTTCTTTGAGTGTTTTATCGCCCGTCCAAAGCAAACCGTCCAGCTCCAGGGTTAATGCGACATGCGGGGTGTCGGTTTCATCCACGTCCTGGCACAGTTCAAAAGCTTTCTTTCGATTTTCCAAGGAAATGAGGTCTTCTTTGAAAAGATAGAGGCGCTTGAGAAGGATGTAATAAAACCGAATCAGGTCGGGTTCCGGAAGTTTGCTGAGCCTGGCAATCTTTTCCTTATGTTTGAACATTTCCATCAGGATTTGTTCACAGATGAAAAACTGATGCTCTGACTTGAGCAAGGTTTCAGCGAAGCTGGATTGGCTGTTCAGCAAAGCTGAGAACAGAATATTTGTGTCAACAATGACCGGCTTGGGTTTAGCCAACACTTATGTCTCCAAGAATTTCTCTTTCGTGACTTGCCATGCGGCGCGGTTTACTTCATCAGTCAGCAACTCAGCATCTGCTTCATTGAGTTTGCTGCTTTTCCTGATTGATTCCAGTTCAATGAAATCAAGGAGCTTGGTCAGCGAACCTTGATCAATCAAACTTGCGTTGAGTTGGAGCGTGATCTGATTGTTTTCAACGTTAATGCTGTAAGCAGTGCTTTGGTTCATTTTGTAAGCCTCACTGGATGATTTCAGTTTGTACGACTCAGATCATCAAGCCGTTTTCGGTTCACGTCAAATCACAAGTCAAGAAGCGATGATGGACGATGATGACGGTTTCCTCGCTTTCGGCGATGACTTCGCCGTTCCAAATTGCTTTCAATTCGTTCCTCCTTGTTCAAAGGACATGTAAATCATTAATCTCAATGTCGTAAATCTTCGGTTTTGAATTTATCAAGGTTAAGCTCAAAGTTAGGTCACTTTGCTGGCCATCATTGATCCAAAGTCCAACATCAACCCACTATCTCCGTGGGCTAGAATCTGTGACTTCAATGATATCCAATTGCCGTAAGTTTTTCTCAGGTGGAAATGCCAGTTGTTGAGGGTTTTCTTTCACTGCGATTTCCAGATCGCCGGCAGATAATCGATTTCCCCTTGTGAGTTGCTCAAGTTCAACGTAACACCCACCTAACAAAAGATCTAAGCCGTGTTGTAGCCTTTGGGCTAATTTGGTTTGGTCCAGCATTTTGCTTCAGGAATGTTGTGGCTTGTGGGGATGTAACTCAATCAACTGGTGAAGATAAGTGCTTATGTTTTTGTGGCACTGTGGGCAAATGACCGCTCCTTGCTCCGGTTCAATCATCTTCACTCCACAACCGGGACAAAACCAATTACCACCCCACCTAAAATGAAAAGCGCGTTCGACTGGTTGGCGTGTGCCTGCCACAAAACAATCATAAAGCTCCTCCGCCATCAAGCGGGCTAAGCCCATCTCGCCAGCCAGACAAGTAAGTTCCCCTTCAACGTCCACTAACAGCTCGCCGCATTTTGGACAATACATCTTAAATACCCCCTTTACGGGAAGAGAGTCTAACTACTTGAGGACCTCAGTTCGCACAGTCAGCGATTCAATTCGCTTTTCATTCAGTTCATAGCCAAGCCCGACACCTGTCGGTCTTGGAATTGTTCCTTGCGGCGAAACTTCGACCGGCGGAGTGATTATGTCTTCTGTCCAGTAACGCTTTGAGGCCGACACATCGCCCGGCAGCGTGAAGCCCGGCAGTGTGGACATGTGAATGTTGTGAGCGCGGCCAATGCCGGATTCCAGCATACCACCGCACCAGACGGGGATGTTGCGTTCGTGGCAGTAAGCTTGAATCTTGCGGGCTTCGGTGTGGCCGCTGACGCGACCGAGTTTGACGTTGATGATGCGGCAGGCTGCAAGCTGCAAAGCCTTGCGCGCGTCGTCAACGCTCAGGATGGATTCGTCCAGGCAGATGTCGGTTTTAAGCTGAGGCTGCAAAGTCGCGTGGTCAATGATGTCGTCGTAAGCCAGCGGCTGTTCGATCATCAGCAAGTTGAATTCATCCAGTTGTTTCAGCAGATCGGTGTCGGCCAGTGTATACGCCGAGTTGGCATCAACCGACATGACGATGTTCGGATATTCCTTTCGCAAAGCGCGAATCATTTCCACGTCGCGTCCGGGTTTGATTTTGATCTTGATGCGTTGGTATCCGGCGGAGACTTCCTTTTCGACTTTGGCCAGCATCGCGGCGTCTGTGTCTTCCAGGCCCAACGAAACTCCGCAGTTGATGGTTTCCTGAACTCCGCCCAGCAACTTCCATAACGGAACGCCTTGCCGACGAGCTTCCAAATCCCAGATGGCGCATTCGACTGCGGCTCGCCCCATCTTGTTGCCGCGAATCTGGCGCGTCAGGTTTGGCACGTCTTCGGGCGAATTGATCTCTTTGCCCAAGACCATTGGCCCGGCGAAATCTCGAATCAACGTCCAACAGATTTCGGTGCTTTCGTGGTTGTAGAAAGGTTTTTCGCCGACGGTGCATTCGCCCCAACCGTGCAAGCCTTCGCTGAAAACTTTCAGCAGGATGATGTTGCGTTCGTAAGTGCGGCCAAAACTGGTTTCAAACGGAGCCACCAGCGGCAGACGGATTTCACGGAGTTCGATTCTTTCAATCTTCATTTCGGTTTAGATGTCAGATGTTAGGTGTTGGATATTAGTTTTGTTCTTCAATGTGTTCGTCTTTGAAAAACAGGTAACGGCTGTTGCCGTTCGGATTGGTTTCAAACCCGGCGCAATACAATCCTTCGCTCAGGAATTTTTGGAAGTCAGATCGAAGCTGAAGTTGCCAGCGGCGGGCTTTGTCCAAGTCCTGTTTTTTCAGTTCGTCAATTTCTCGTGGAATCTCAATGATGGCTTCTGGTTGGCCTGCGCTACGGTTGCCTGCCAGAGCGTCAGCGACTCTTTGCGAACCAACCCACCATTCGGCAAACAGCCTATCGGTGTCCAGCCCTGCATGCAGGGCGCTGGTGCTGACGTTGCCGTAATAATTAACTTTGTACTTTCGTATGACGCAGCCGAGTTTGTTGATGTTCAAATGAGCGTTGCGCGATTGCAGCGGGTCGAATGTCCAGGTGACCATCGGAATTCCGACTCGTAAGGCAAATTCGCGCTGAGCCAATTTCAGCCGGACGCCCAGGCCGGAGTTTTGCAGTTCAGGTTCGACGGCCAGCATTTGCGAATAAAAATAAGGTTTGCCGGTTTCGTCAAAAGCTGGAAGCATCAGGCAAAACCCAACCAATTGATTGTTACTGTCAAACGCGCCGAAGCTTGCTCCGCCGCTATGGCGCGTGACGACAAAGCTTCGCAGCGGCGTAATGTCCAGATCGGAAAATTGCCAGACCTTGCGTTGCAGGTTCAGACAGCCGGTGAAATCTTCGATGGTTGTACATTCGCGGACTGTGTATTCAGGGATTGATGTCTCATTCATAACGGTGTCGGAATATAGCAACCGGTTTTGCATCCGGTCAAAACAGATAGCCGAACGCCAGATTGAAATGATTGTTCGAGCGTCTGCCCGGCAGGTAATCGGTTAGCGTGCGGCGATATTCCAGCGACATTTCAAAGTTCGGAGTCAGAAAGTAAATGAAGTTGGTCGAAGCAGCCTGGTTTTTATATCGGGTGAACGGATTGGGCGGGGTGCGGCCAATGTCATTGTTGTTGGGGTCGTCTTTGCCAGCGGTAAAGTTGAATTCCAGTTTCTTTGTCGCTTGAAAGCTGAGTTGCGCCCAGCCACCGGCGGAATGAATGCCGCGAATTATTGTCGTTGGCGTTAGCACGCTGCCATTTGTGAAATACAAACGATCAATGCTTGTGCCCGCCCGTTCGCCCAGGTTGATACTCTGACCGTAATAGGCTTCGCCGCTGAACATAAGACGGCTGCCAATCGGAACTTGCCAGTCACCGGTCAAGGCATAGCTGTTGACGCGACGATTAAATGAGAAAGCTTTTCGTTCGCCATATCCACCGAAACCAATTTCAAAACGGCGCTCGTCTTCCAGAGTTCGGCGGAATGCGATGCGGCCTTCGTAACCGGGATCGCCTTCGCTGGTGGTTCCGGCGAAGGTTCCAACTTGAGCGCCGACAATATCGCTGAAATTCGGCATGAAACCGCCTTGCAAAATCAGTGCTGACGACTCGCTCAGACGCGCCCGATGTTCCAGTGTGATTTGCGGACGCCATTGCCACAAATTTCCCGTCGCAGCCATCGCCGGAATCCAACTGGCGGCCAGCGAATTCGGCGTCAATGGCGAAATCATCGGTTCCAGTTGACCGATTTCCAGTGTCGTCCTGTCCCAATCGAGCCGTGCCGATGCTGTGCGAATTCGCAACGACCCCAAAACATCTCCGTCATAACGCGAAATCGAGCCGCCCCAGAAATCGAATTCGGCATTTGCGCTCAAACGGGCGTTGCCTATGCGGGGGCCGGTCATCGCCAGGCCAATTTTTGATTGCCGCAACGTTGTTCCCAGGTTGTTACGTTTTCGCCCGGAGATGAATTGGTTGGGGAAGGCTATGGTTGGAACATCGCCGCTGGCTGAATCACTGCTGTTCAGGTAAGTGTTGATTAGGATTTCGCCGTAAAGCCGCAGCTTCATCCGCGAACCGCTTTCGACTTTTGTTTGTGCGTGTTCTTTTAGCTGAGCTGTGTTGATTTCAGTTTGATCTTCCAGATTTAACAATCGGGCGTCATTTTTTTGATCCTGCTGTGAAATTGTCTGGTGTGCGTTTGGCAGGGAGGTGACTGCATCTGTTGCCATCGCTTGGTTTTTGGCATTGAAGCTTTGCCGCAATGAATCAAGTTCGCGTTCGGTTTTCTCCAAGCGACGTTGCAATGCCTCGCTTTGTTCGCGTGCCTTGCGTGCTTCGGCCTGTGCCAGTTCCGCAGCTTCGCTGGCGCGGCGAGTCAGTTCGATCAATTTTTCTATCTCTGTTTTGCCGGGATTGCTGGTCTTGTCTGATTTGCCAGTTTTGTCTGGCTTGGGTGCTGCGGAGTGTTTTGGTTTGCTGGAGTTTGTATCGGCAGTTACATTTGCAACCAACGCCACGGAAATTACTCCGACGCAGAACAACAGAGACAAGTAACGGGTCATAAACTTCTTCATAAGCGTCCTGAAAAGTACTCGGCAGTGTAGTGAATGGGAAAATCGCTCACGCCAGCCGGAAATTTCCGGCATTGGTGACAAGTGCAGAGTGCGGATAATCGCATCAGCTACAAATTGGCGCAACGAAAGTTCGACCTTGCGGAACTGAAATACAGTTGTTAGCTTCTGCCCGATGCGTACCTTAGTTTTCTTGCTTGTTATCATTTTTCTTTCGGCAATTGGCAGTCAGGCGCAATCAAAAGGTCGCGTTGCTGCGCCGGTTAATCCTTTTCGTCAGGCCGATTCGTTATTCACATTCGGCGAAAACACAGAGCGCGACAAACAATCCCTGGTTGTGATCGAAAGTGCGTTGGCCGCCGGAACAAACGATTATCAGTGGTTGTGGCGTGCAGCCAGAATTTATTACTACGTTGGCGATGAAGCCGGCAAAAACGAAAAGATGGCTTATTTCCAGAAGGGAATTAACGTTGCGCTACGAGCCGTTTCCGCCGAGCCAAACGCCGTCGAAGGTCATTTCTGGTTGGCGGCAAATTATGGTGGTTACAGCGAATTGACCGGCATGCTGAAGGCTTTGCAGACGGTCAAAAAAATTCGCGCCGAAATGGAAACTGTTCTGAGATTGAACGACCGTTACCAGGACGGCGGGGCTTATCTGGCGCTGGGCGAAATGGATAAGGAGTTGCCGCGAATTGTCGGCGGCAATCTTAGTCGGGCAATCACTCGGCTGGAACAAGGACTGAAAGTCGCGCCGCATAACCTGGAAATCAAACTGGCTCTGGCTGAAGCCTATCTGGAAAACGGCCGCAAAGAAGACGCGTGGCGACAATTGCAGGAAATAATCAGCCGCCCCATCAACGTTTCGCGTGCCAAAGCGGAGCGTAACGTTCAGAACAAAGCACGACAGATGCTGGCCAAAATCTAAAGTTATGACAACAGGGGGAGAGTTCAAACCATTCGCCAGTTTTCGCGCGCAGATGATCGCGTTCATTACGATAATGCTGGTCGTCACGATGGCCGTGATTACGCTTATCAATCAGCCTTTGGAAAAGCGAACCACAGAACAGGTTGACGAATACATTCGCGCGATTCCTTTGGCGACCGACCTGGCATTCCGAACGCTCAACGAAGGCTCGTTTCTTTTCAATCAAGTCAATAAACCCGGCAGCGGTTGGAAGATAGATTCCGAAAGCATCATCCGCCATATCATCATCACCGACAAAAACGGCAAGATTATTGACAGCACTGACAAGCAGGATTTGGGGCGCCAGATCAAACCGTTTATTGAGGGCGCCCCACAGGTTCAACCCGGCGACCTCCGGCAGGATTTTCACCCGACGGAAAACAGCCAGAGCAAAACATTACTGCTTTCGACTGAAACCGATGCGGGCGTTCGCAAAATTTACGTCATCATTTCAATGAACCGATTGAACCGCGTCAAGCAGGCTGCCGAACGCGACAGGCTGATTGCCTTTGGTGGGCTGGGCGTTTTGTTGATAGGCCTGATTGCCCTTTTCATTCGCCGGTTCACAAAACCGATTACCGATCTCGGATCGGCTGCTCGCAGGGTCACGGCAGGCAATTTGGATGTGGTAGTTCCGGTAAAAGGCCCAGAAGAAGTCAGCGCGCTGTCGCGAGCTTTCAATGAAATGCTGACCGTTTTGCGACGCAGCCAGGAATTGGAAGAAGAGCTGCAGCGATCCGAGCGCTCCGCAGTGATTGGCCGTCTGGCCTCTGGCATCGCGCACGAAATCCGCAACCCGCTGAATTTCATCAACCTTTCGATTGACCATCTGCGCGAAGCTTTTGCTCCGGCCAACGCGGCGCAAAGCGGTCAGTACAAACAGATTCTGACTACGATCAAAGATGAACTAGCGCGGTTGAATCAATTGGTCACGGATTTTTTGAGCTACGGGCGTCCGGCTAAGTTGAAGCTGCGCGAACTGGACGCGCGGACTCTGGTTGAAGACGTCCGCGATCTGGTTATCACCAAAGCCGACGAACAAGGAGTCAAAATCACCATCGAATCAAATGGATCGGGCGGCGCAAACGACACCAAATTGATGGCGGATGCCGAGCAATTGAAAACCTGCTTTTCAAACCTGATGATAAATGCCGTTCAGGCTATGCCGGGCGGTGGCGAGCTGGATATTAATTTGCTGCCCAACGAAGAATTGATCGAAATCGAATTCACAGACACTGGCATTGGAATTTTGCCCGAAGCCCTGGAGCAGATTTTCGAGCCTTATTATTCGACCAAAGAAACGGGCATCGGGCTTGGGTTGCCGCTAACCAAGAAAATCATCGAAGAGCACGGCGGGCAAATCGAAGTCGAAAGTGAAGTCGGCATAGGCACATCGTTTATAGTGACTTTGCCGCGCAAACATGACTGATGAAATCGGAATGATGAATGATGAGCCTGAAGCTTATTCAGCATTCAACGTTTAGGGTTCAGCATTGGAGAGAAGATGGCTGCTAGAAAAATTCTGGTTGTTGATGACGAAAAAAACCAACGCGACATTCTGCAAATGATCCTTTCGGGCGAGATGGATGAAACCGGCGCGCCGCATTATGAAGTCAAAACCGCCAGTTCAGGCCAGGACGCCCTGCGTTCGTTCAAGCACGAAAACTTCGACCTGGTCATGACCGATCTGAAAATGGCCGGGATGGATGGGTTGCAGTTGCTGAACGAGTTGACGCAACTGGACAGCGCCACACCTGTGATTTTGATGACGGCGCATGGTTCGATTGATACGGTCAAAGAAGCGCTGCGCGGCGGGGCTTTCGATTATTTGGAAAAACCGCTGGACCGCAGCAAGTTGCTGGCCGTCGTTGCCAAAGCCGTTTCCCAGATGAAGGCCGTTGACGAAGAAATCGTAGGCGTTTCAGATTCGATGGAGCGCGTCAAAAAGATGATTGTCAAAGTTGCTCCATCGCCTTCGACAGTTCTGATTCGTGGTGAATCCGGCACAGGCAAAGAGCGTATCGCCCGCGCCATTCACAAAGCCAGTCCTCGGGTCAACGAAAGATTTCAGGCGGTCAACTGCGCAGCGATCAACGAAAACCTTTTGGAATCGGAACTCTTTGGACACGAGAAAGGTTCGTTCACCAGCGCCCATACTGAAAAGAAAGGCCTGTTTGAAATTGCCGACAAGGGCACTTTGTTTCTGGACGAAATCGGCGAAGTCAGCGGAGCAATGCAGGCCAAGCTGTTACGCGCGCTTCAGGAAAAAGAAATTACGCGAGTCGGCGGAACCCGCACGATCAAAGTTGATGTGCGAGTTTTGGCAGCCACCAACCGCGACCTGGAAGCGATGGTCAAAGACGGACGATTCCGCGAAGATTTGTATTACAGGCTGAATGTCATACCGATCAACATTCCTCCGCTGCGCCAGCGCCGCGACGACATAGAAGTTCTGACCAATTTCTTCTTGCACAAACACAGCGCCAACGCTGCTCGCGCGATCAAACTTTCAGGCGAAGCCAAAGGGATGATTTTGAATTACTCATGGCCGGGCAATGTGCGCCAACTGGAATCCGCCATCGAGCGCGCGCTGTTGCTGGCCGAAGGTGACGAAATCACAGGCGAAGACCTGCCAATCGAGATTCGCCAGACTGCTCAGGTCGAAGGCACAGGCGGATTCAAATTGCCGCCCGAAGGAATTTCTTTTGAAGACCTGGAGCGTTCGCTGATTATGCAGGCAATGGAGCAAACCGGCTGGAACATTACACGTTCGGCCAAACTGCTGGGTTTGTCGTTCCGAACAATGCAATACCGCCTGGACAAGTTCGGCATCAAACGCCCGAATCGCGGCAAAGGCGGCGATGAAGAAATCGAAGACGTTGAAGATGCGCCTGAGCAGGATTGAGAGAATAAATGAGTCAATCGCTTACTGAAACCATAACAGACCGCGCGCTTTTTGTGGCGCGCGGTCGCCAGCTTGAATACTTCACCATCATCTGGAATTGCCTTGAGAGCATTGTTGCCATCGGGGCCGGGTTGATGGCCGGCAGCATCGCTCTGGTGGGCTTCGGCTTTGATTCTGTGATCGAAAGTTTATCGGGCGCAACCCTGCTCTGGCGTTTGCGCGAAGGAGAGAAAGGCGAGCGGCGGGAACGAACGGCGTTGAAAATTGTCGGCGTCAGTTTTCTGCTGCTGGCCGGTTATGTGGCGTTTGACGCGGCAAAGTCGCTGATCGGGCACCAGCCGCCTGAAGCGAGTTATGTCGGAATCGGCCTGGCGCTGTTGTCGCTGGTGGTCATGCCGCTGCTTGCCAGCAAGAAGCTGCGAGTGGCCGCACAACTCAACAGTCGCGCTCTGCAAGCGGACTCAAGGCAGACTGATCTTTGCGCGTATCTTTCGGCAATCCTGATTGGCGGCTTGCTGCTGAATGCGCTTCTTGGCTGGTGGTGGGCTGACCCGCTGGCGGCGCTGGTAATGGTTCCGATTATTGCCAAAGAGGGTTTCGCAGCTCTGAAGGGCGAAACTTGCTCTGAATGCGGTTGCAATTAGACAACGGCTTACGGAGACTTTGCGTGCTCGGCACTGTACGAATTTTTATGGCTGAAAACTTCATCGAAAAACGCAAAGCCAACTGGAAGCGGCTGGAAGAATTGGTTGGTCAGATTCGCAGCGTGCGAGGTTTGCGAAGTTTGGAGCGCGGAGAAGTGCGCGAACTAGGACGAATTTATCGCCGTTCGGCTTCAGACCTGGCGATTGCTCGCGTCGAATCACGCGACCAGCGACTGGTCAGTTATCTGAATAATTTGGTCATTCGCGCCCACGGGATGATTTACCGTTCGGAATCGAAAGGCGTGCGCTCGATCTTTGATTTTTACTGGCATGAATTTCCGGCGATTTTTCGACGCACTTTCAAATACACGCTGGCTACGTTTTTGATCTTCGTGGTGATTGCCGCGTGTTCTTGCTTTGCCACCTGGCGAAACGATGATTTTGCCGACTTCGCATATTTGTCGCCGCAAACCGTGGAGGCAGTCAAAAGCCATAAACGTTGGTGGGAACGGTTAAATGAAAACGCTCCGACCGGCGCGGCTTATATTACCGCCAACAATATCGGCGTCAGCCTGAAAGTTTTTGCGTTCAGCATAGTGCCGGTTGTCGGAACAATTAGCGTGCTAATGCCGTCTGCTTTGCAAATTGGTTCGCTGCAAGCGTTGATGATCAAATACAAAATGATGGGGACGTTTTGGAATTTCGGCTTTGGTCACGCCGTGCTGGAGTTTACAGCCATATTTATTGCCAGCGGAGCGGGATTGATGGTTGGAATGTCTTTGATTGCGCCGGGCGAACGGACTCGCCGCGAAGCTTTGATCGAACGAAGTTTGACGGCGATACGTTTGATGGTTGGTTGCATACCGCTGCTGATTGTCGCGGGATTGATTGAAGGGTTCATATCGCCATTGCCTTTGCAATCGCGATACAAGATAGCAGTTTCGGTGGCTTCGGCGTTGATGCTGGCGGCTTATTTGCTGAAACCGGCTCGGCGGGACTTGAGCGGTCAATAATCTCGTGTGCTATCATCCGTTGCGCTTTGCGGGTTACAGCTTACGAAACAAACTTTTTTAGAGGGAGTGAATTAACCGAATGAATGACAGACCAAGAACTTATCTGACGATTTTGACCAAGAACGACATCTTTTCTTTTTTGGGACTGGTGCGGGCCGAAATGGTTGATGCGGACGGAATGACCAAGCCAATGACCGCAGTCATCAAACACGATCCCCGCGAAGGCCAGCCCATTCTGAAACAATTCCAAACGGGCGGAGATGCGTTGCGCAATTACGAAGAAGCAATCAGCACCAGCCTGGATCGCGGCTGGAGCGTTGTTTATCGCGGCTTGCCACTGGAAGGATAGAGCGGACAAAACTCGCCGCAGAAAATGGGGGTAGAAAAAAGCGCTTACTTTTTTCTACCCCCATTTTCATATCAGCTTTTTACAAAGGCCGGATTTGTTACAGCTGTTCTGCAACCGTCAAACGATGGTCAAGCGCGTCACTGACAATTCGCGCCGCAGTTTCGCTGATGTGTTCGCGCCAGACTTTGCGGTCGTTTTCGTGAGCGCCGCTGAGCAGCAATAACCGCCTCAAAATTTCGGTCGTCACGGCAACCAGAAACGCGCCTTGGCCGGCTTGCTGGCGCAAATGTTCATTGTCGCGTCTGGCGCGGTCACGTTCGTCATCCTGTTCAAAGCGCGGAATTTCTCTGTCTAGTAAATCAAAAGCGACGACTGCCAGTTTTTCATGTTGGTTATCGGCGAAGTTGCTCAGCCTTTCGCGTATTTCGTCGGTCAGTGGCAGTTCGATCAGCGGCGAGGCCATGGTAATGGCCTGGGCATTTCTGTGGCGCATGACGCGCGCCGCGACAAACAGCACCATGACCCAGTAACCAACAAACATTCCGCCAACCAATGCCAGGTCTTTTAACGCCCAGTGATCTTTGCCGCTCAGGTAAAAATAGACCACAGGAATTGCGGTCGGCACAGCCACCAGCAGCATGCGATACCAATTCCATCTGGATTTACGCGGAAGGTTGCCGTCTGTTGATTGATCTTCAGAAGAGTTGTCGTACTCGCTCATCGCACTTTCTCCATAATTGTTTTTACTCGCAACTATTAACCGGGCGGCATTATAGCCCAATCCTTGCAGGCGCAAAGCCCATGAGCCATCATCTTCATGCATCTTAATGAATGGGCCTGAGTTAGGCAGCAAGATCATCTAAAAGGAGAAAACGAAAATGGCACAGGGACAAAACAAACTTCTGGTTGGCATCAATTATCCGTGGATTGATTATGGATGGGATTTCGGCGATCCGCCGCAAGCTTGGGTGGCCTGGCAAAACTTGCCCGCCTGGCGAGAAGAAAAACGCCGCCGCATTGTCGAAGACTTCACGCGATTTGCGGATCAAGGCCTGTTTGCCGTTCGCTGGTTCATTCTGCCTGATGGCACGAATTACGGCACAGGCGTCGAATCGCCCGAAAATTCCGAAGGCCAATGGAAATTCGATTGTTTGCCGCCAGAGCATCCCTGTCATCACAAGCTTTGTGATGATTTTGAATTCGTGCTGGAAACTTGCGCTCGGTTAGGATTGAAATTTGTGCCGTCGCTGATTGATTTTCATTGGTGCAATCACGGCACGGTGGCCGATTTCAAGGCGGGCATTGTAAAAGGCGGTCGCTCTGAAATCGTTGTTAACCCAGTCAAACGCCAGGCCTTTTTCGATAGCGTTCTGGAACCATTGCTGGAAGTTTCGCTGCGTCATCCACAGGCCATTTATGCCTGGGAATTGATGAACGAACCGGAATGGGTGACGACCAGCCAGCCGCTGACCGACCACCCTCCCCAGGACAACAAAACCGTTCCGCTGGACAGCATGCTGGATTTTTTGCGCCAGGGCATCGGACGCATCAACGATAAAAAATTGCCAAACGGACAACAGGCGTTCCGCTCGACGATTGGTTTTGCTCATCACGACACATTGTTCGAATGGAACTCTGCGGCGCTGGGAGTCACGCTGCATCAATTTCATTTTTATGCGCAGAAAGACGGAAAGCTGCCGCAGAACGTTTTTTCGGACGAATACTCCTGCTTCATCGGAGAGTTCGCCACAGCCGTGCAGAAAGACTGGACGGAGTTGAAACATAAGAAGATGGATCAATCTGTGATTAATCGGCTGAATTTGATCGAAGAGAAAGGTTATCCGGCGGCTTTCCTGTGGTCGGCTCAGGCAATGGACGTGGCAACCAAATGGACTCCCAGTGAGGTTCAGGACACCTTGGCGTTTCTAAGCACTTCACGTGGCGAACCGAGCAGCGATGTCGCTTGACGGTTAAGCACAGTAACTGCGTGGCCCCAACTGAGCGAGCCGTGAAAGCTCGGTGCATTGCACCGAGTGTATGGCTGTATTTTGCCGGGTTGAGGCTGAACAGTTACAACTTTTTCTTGTGTGCAATCAATCGTTTAACCCTTAGCCGGAAAAAAGTGATTGACAGTTCTGTGAAAAAAAAAACTACTCTCCGCCCCGCCTTATCCAACTAAAAACGACAAACTAAACAAAGTTCGATTGACAGTTCGCAAGTTGCCTTTCAGCGCACCTAATCCCTTATCCAATGCCAATTTCCTTTTGGCTCTTGCTGGCGCGCTGGTTTTCCTGATTTGAAAATTCATTACGGTTTTGGCGGTCATGGTGCGGGTGTGAATCACATCTTGTGCAGGCGTGTGCCTGCTCCATGAAACGCCAACTTAAACCGCGCTTGCTTCTCAACCGGAGCGAGTGCAGGGAGAAGTGTCTTTATGCTTAGCCGCAAGAACTCATTCTCGTTCAGATTCAAGCTGATAGTGTCGGCAGTCGTGCTGATTGGTGTTGTCGCAGCAGCCGTGTCAGTCGCGCAAGCCGTTCGCTCACGTAACGCTGCAAACTCAATTGAAAAACCAGAGCAAGCAATAGCTGCTTTGCCGTCGCCGGTAATGCCTGCCGAAGCCGTTCAGCAACAGGAACAAATCGAATCCGAACTTATCACGGTCAGCCGGTTTGGGTTTATGCCGCTGGCCATCAAACGCCCGGCAAAAGATTTCGTGATGACCATCGTCAATCGCACTGCCGATCCTGAATTGAACCTGACGCTCACTCGAACGGTAGGGAACAGGCCAACAGACAAAATCATTGACGTGAACCTGAAAAGAGGGCGAGGAAGTTGGAATGCACATTTCAATCTCCCGCCCGGCGATTACGAGTTGAGTGAAGCCGGTCATCCCGAATGGAAATGCACGATCACGCTGACGCCGCGCTGATTTCGGCCAATGCCATTTTTAGCAACTGATTTGAAGCCAACAGCTACCAACCTTCAATGTTGTGAGAGGAATTATGAACAAGTTCGCTTGCCGCGCTCGCCGCAGTTTTGCCTTTGCTCTGCTAAATTCGTTTATCGGCATCTTTCTGCTTTTGAGTTTATCGGCCAATGGCAGAGCGCAGTCCGGTAACACCGCGACTGACGGTTTTACTCCCGAAGGGCTGAAGACCGGCGCGCCAGCGGGGTCGTTTCAACTTAGCGGTTTCGACAACATCAATTACTTCAACGGCAATTTGAATTTCAACCTGCCGTTGTTGGGCATTGGCGGACGCGGCAGCGCCGCCGCTGGAATTCCACTGAGAATTGAGCACAAATGGCGTGTCATCAAAACTCCCAACCCGATTGGCCCCGGCGGCGGGTACGTCAACACGCCGGAGCCAAACAGTTGGCAGAGCACGGATCCCGGTTATGGCCCCGGCATCTTGCTTGGGCGAAGCGGCGGCCAGATGCCGCAGGTTTGTAATAGTAGCGGTTCGTATGAAGCGTTAATGCGGCTGACCTTCACAGCCGGTGACGGAACAGAATACGAACTGCGCGACACGTCATCCAATAACGGCAACTCCGCGCCGACCTATTATTCAAATTGCTCTATTACATTCAGTCCGAATCGCGGAAAGATATTTGTCAGCGCCGATGGCAATGCCGTGACGTTTATCTCCGACGTAGACATCTATGATTCGGACGGCGCGAACGTTCAACAGATTTATCCGTCGGGATATATGTTGATGGCCGACGGCAGCCGTTATCGCATTGATGGCGGTTATGTGATGTGGATTCGTGACCGCAATGGCAACAAGGTTTCATTCACTTACAGCGGCGGCCAAGTAGCGTCAATTACCGACTCGCTCAATCGCCAGATCACAATCGCTTACCTGTACAACGGAACGCAGTATTACGACGTTATCACCTACAAAGGCTTTGGCGGCGCAACTAGAACGATCACCGTTTGGCACAAACTGTTGAGCCAGACGCTCAGAAGCGGATATACCGCACAGACCTTCGCTCAGCTATTTCCTGAATTGAATGGCAGCACCTCCACGCTGTATGACGAATGGGTCGTGTCTTCGGTGGATTTGCCGGATGGCAGAACCTATCAGTTCAAATACAACCCTTACGGAGAACTGGCCAGAGTCGAACTGCCAACCGGCGGCGCGATTGAATACGATTACTTGGCGGGCATTGTCGGCGGAGCAGCCAGCGGCACTTATGGCGGCGGCGGGCAATTCATTGATAAGCAGGTTTATCGCCGTGTTTCTGAACGTCGCGTATATCTGGATAAAAATAGCTCAACGGTTTCATACAAGACCCTCATCAGCCGCCCTGAAGATTCCAGCGGCGGAAACCTTGGTTACGTGGATGTCGAAAACAAAGACAGCGCCGGGACGACTCTGTTTACCAAAGAGCGGCATTATTATTTCGGCTCGGCGAAAGTGCCGATCACTCAGATTCCAACCGATTATTCCGCCTGGAAACCCGGCAAGGAATGGAAGACGGAAAGCTTTGCCAGCAACGGCACAACCACATTGCATCGCTCGGAAAACACCTGGCAACAGCCTGCTTACGGCTATGGCTGGCCGCTAACCGTCGCCGAATCCACGGACACGGCTCGCAACAACAACCCCAAAGTTACGCAAACGCTCAACACGTTGGTAGACACCAATCAGGTCTCGAAACAGACCTTTGCTTACGACGCGCATTTCAATCAGACGGACGCTTACGAATTTGATTTCGGTTCGGGCGCTGCGCCGACCTATGCTACGCGGCATACTCACACTGACTTTTTGACAACCAATTCGGTCAATGGATTGAACTACGCTGGGCCAATCAACGGTGTTGGTTACACCACCAGCGATTACCACATTCGTGCCTTGCCATCGAAGAAGATCGTCTATTCGGTCAACACCTCAAACGGAGCCGAAACGAGAGTTGCACAAACCGACATTGAATACGACCGTTACGACGCCAGCGCCTATCACGCCGCGCTGGTGACTCGCGCCAGCATCAGCGGGCTGGATAGCAGCTACGCCAGCACGGGAACAGTTGTGCGAGGTAACGTTACCAAGACCACAAGTTACTCTGACGCTGCCGGATTGACCGGAGCAATCAGCGTTCACCAGCAATATGACGTAGCCGGAAATGTCGTCGTGGCAATTGACGCGCGAGGTAAATCAACCACGCTGGATTTCGCGGATCGTTTCGGATCGCCGGACGGCAACGCGCAAGCCAACACAGCACCCAGCGAACTGGCCGGGCTGACCAGCTACGCCTTTGCCACCAAAGTCACCAATGCGATTGGCCACATTGCCTACACGCAATTCGACTTTTACATGGGCAAAGCCGTTGATGGCGAAGACCCGAATCAGATCAAATCCAGCATCTATTACAACGATTTGCTGGATCGCCCGACGAAGCTGATTCGAGCGGTTGGAACTTCATCGGCTACACAGATGGTTTATGTTTACGACGACGCGAACAAGACCGTTTACACCTACGCCGACAAAGACACCTTTGGCGAAAGCGGCACAGGCGGCGGAATCCGCTCCGCAGCCAAATACGACGGGCTTGGCCGCACCTGGCGCAAAGCCGCCTGGGAAGGCAGCACGTGGTCAATCACTGAAACTCAGTTTGATGAAATTGGCCGGGTCAAAAAGACCTGCAATCCATTCCGCACGGCCAACCTGACGGATGCGACGCCCGGTTCTGCGGAATGGACAACCAGTGATTACGACGGCGTTGGTCGAGTAACCAAAGTAACTACGCCCGATACCGCGCACGTTGACACTTATTACTGGGGCAACATGGTGCGCGTGGACGATCAGGCCACAAAGAAACGTATCAGCCAAACCAACGCGCTGGGCCAGTTGACCAGCGTGTGGGAAGTCACGCCCAGCGACGCCGCGACGGTCAATGTTACTTTTAACGGGACGGCCTTCGCCGCTTATCAGAGCACGTACCAATACAACGGCCTCAGCAATCTGGCGAAAGTCACGCAAGGCGCTCAGAACCGTTACTTTATGTATGATTCGCTGTCGCGGCTGATTCGAGCCAAAAACGTCGAACAATCCGCCAACGGCAGCATCGCGCTCAGCGTTTCCATAACAGGCAACAGTCAATGGTAAATGGCT
>JBGAPB010000002.1:27247-68049 GCA_044221525.1 Blastocatellia bacterium
GACGCACTGGGGCGAGTCACCAGTCAGACTCAGAACCTGTTGAACGCCAGCGGAGCGTGGGTTCCATATACATCTGCGCGGACTTACAGTCTGGCCAGTCAGGTTACAGGGCAAACTTACCCATCTAACAGATCAGTCAGTTACAGCTACGCTATCAGCGGGCGATTGAGCAGTTTCAGCGGCGGAATCGGCGACGGAGTTACTCGAACTTATGCCGACACCTTCAGTTACAATGCGGCTGGTTTGGTAACCAAAGAACGGTTCGGGACGACGACGAATCTTTATCACAATCAGGCTTACAACAATCGGTTGCAGTTGGTTGAAAACCGTCTGGGAACAGACCCGAATAGCTCCACAACTTGGAATCGTGGAGCGTTGATTAACTATTACAGCAATCAGGCCAGGACGGCGAACAACCAATGGCTGCCAGCGTCGGACAACAACGGCAACGTGACTCGCGTCCAGCATTTCGTGCCGACCGCTGACGTTCCCGACCCGGTCAACAATTACGCAGTGCCGATGATTGATGATTACGATTACGACGCGCTGAACCGCATCACGCTGGTGACCGGCAGGCAGCAGGCATCCAGCGGCAGCGGATGGGCTTCGGTCTATGGGCAAGGATACTCGTATGATCGTTGGGGCAACCGCACGATCAATCAAGCAGCGACTTTTGGCACGGCGATCAACAACACAGCTTATGCAGTGGACACGGCTACCAACCGGCTGACGGCGATGACTTACGATGCGGCTGGCAGCGTCATCACCGACAGCAGCAACGCGCGTGAGTACGACGCTGAAAACCATATGAAGAAGGCTTGGGGCAGTGGCCAGTGGAACTATTACGTTTATGATGCCGATGGGAAGCGTGTCAGGCGGGTTGTCGGCAGTGTGGAGACTTGGCTGGTTTACGGCATCGAAGGCGAATTAATTGCTGAGTACCCGGTGAACGGTGCAGCATCAACTCCGCAGAAAGAGTACGGCTACAGGAACGGGCAAATGCTGATCGTAGGTGGCTGTGACGTGGCTCGTTGGATCGTCGCCGACCATCTTGGGACTCCGCGAATGGAAGTTGATCCAAGCGGAAGCTTGAGCACGATGCGGCGGCACGATTACCTGCCGTTCGGAGAAGAGTTGCTGGCAGGAATGGGCAACAGCAGCATTCGGGCTACGGGAATGGGGTATACGACGGATTGCGTGAGACAGAGGTTTACTGATAAGGAGCGCGACTCTGAGACAGGATTGGATTACTTCTCTGCTAGGTATTTTGCTTCAATGCAAGGAAGGTTTACTTCAGTTGATCCAATTACTGTTACGCAAGTGAGAATGAATGATCCGCAGCAGCTTAATCTTTATGGTTATACTCGAAACAACCCTCTTGCTTTTATTGATGGAGATGGAAAGCAAACCAAGAAACCTAAAAACGATGCAACGCAGCCTACCGTTAAGATTAACACTCCCACTATTACCCGAACCACTTTTTCCGTGCAAGGAGCAACCGCTAGTGAAGCAGGAAAAAACGCAAGTGATCCAGCCGTCAATAAGCATCGATTGGGTTTGGCTGGCGAAACTACAGGTAATTACGAGTGGAGAATGTCTCACCAAACCTCTGTCCCTGAAAAAATTGGTAACGAGTATTCTGCCACGGCGACAGTTACTGGTGTTGTTGTTGATACAAAGATCAATGTTGATATTCCAAATTGGCAGGGGGCAGCAAACGCGCCAGTTGAAGAACAAAAGCAATGGAATGATGTCATCAATGATTTAGATCAGCACGAGCAACTACATGTTGAGTTTGATATCCAAGGAGCAACAGAATATGGCCAAGCTCTTGCAACAACGCCGCCAGTGACTGCTAAAGGCAAGACACCTCAGGAAGCGATTAAGAAAGCAGAAGATGGGGTCAAGTCGGCAGCAAGTGCTCGCGCCAGTGCGGCAAACCAAAAGGTTCAGGACAGACATGACAAACTAGACGAGGAAACATACGGAAGGAAAAAGAATGAATAACGCAACGAGGGCTACAATGAAATCTATTATAGTAATACTGTCTATCATCTTACTATTTACTTGTAAGGCTGGTGTGTTTGCTAGTCAAAGCAAACAGGATGTTCCTTTTACTGTATTGGTGACTGTCTCACCAGATGAAGTCTGTAAAGGGAAAACCCTCTCGGTCAAGCTTGAAGTGATAAATACAAGTGATAAAAATATAGCGATTGATAAAAGATCATTAAGGCACAGGCTTGTAGTCGAGAGATTGCAGTCTGAATCTGCTGAGTTCTCAGGCGGCGTCCTGAATATTCGTGGATTTACAGCGCCTTCTTCACCCAGTGAAGGCGATTATGTAGTTCTAGCTCCAAAGGAGTCTTACGGAATAACGCTTGCCCTGCCGCTTGAAGAAGAGTTTTTCCAAAAAGCTGGGCTTTACAGGATAATCGCAACATACGGACAATTCAGGAGCTTAGTCTATAAAGGGGTCCCTCTTTTCAAAGGTAGTGTTTCATCAAGTGGTAAAGAATTTAAGATCATCAACTGTGATCGGAAGTGACGTTGATATACAACTCAAGGAACTAAGTACAATCCAGCGGGTTTGGCTAGGCCGCGAGACGTTCGGAATGCAAGCCAGCACGCTCTATCACAACCTGCATTACAACAATCGGCTGCAACTGGTGGACATTCGCGTTGGTGACAGCTCGACTGATGAATGGAGTTGGACGAGAGGCGCGCTGGTTTACTATTACGGCACGACGGCGCGGGATGGCTGGAATGCCTTTGCCAACAGCGCGGATAACAATGGCAACGTGCTGCGGCAGGTGAATTACGTGCCGCTATCTGGCGGCGGGTATGAGATTCCGCAGCTTGATGATTACAACTACGACGCGCTGAACTGCAACACTTCAGTGGTCGAAGCGCAGCAAAACAGCGCGGGCACGTGGACGTTCAACCTGTTCACGCAGAATTTCGGTTACGACCGCTGGGGCAATCGGACGGTCAGTTGTTCGTCTTACTTTTATTGTTTTGAAGATGCAGAGTTGAACAATCGCGCTTGGGCGCTCAACTGTTTGGCTTTGGCAATTTCGGAAATGGCGCGAATGGTTTGTTCGTCGCCTTCAAGCAGGAATTGCCCGGCGACTTCCAGGCCGTAAGCCGCAGTGATGATTTCTGATCGGATTCGCAAGCGAATGTAATCCAGCTGTTTCCCGACTTCGCTTTCCTTGATTTGAAGCTGAGGTCGCTGGCGCAAAAAATCCTTGAACGCTGTGATGACGGAATCGGTCAATTGAAACTCATTGCCGCGCAGCCGGTAATTGGCTTCGGTTTTCTTCACTTTATATTCCGGTAAGTTTGGAATCACTCCTGCCACCAACAATCGTGCAAATTCAAAACAGGCATCGCGCAGAGGTATGTTTTCAACTGAAGTTTTTACTTCGGTGTTGGGTTTAATGCCGCCGCCGCCAAAAACTTCCTGACCGGCTGAAGTGTAGTATTTGTTGCCGTCGTTGCTCTGTTTGACTGGTTTTGGGGCTTTGCCCTTTGCCATGGTCGAGGTTTCACGGCGAGCATAAAAGTAATCGTAAATACCCAGATCGTTATAAGGTCGCTGAATCAAACGACCGCTTGGCGTGTAATAACGCGCCGTGGTCAGTGTCAATCCGGTTCCCCCGCGCAAACGGTAAACAGTTTGCACCAGACCTTTGCCAAAACTTTCTTCGCCAACCAGCCAGGCTCGACCACGATCCTGCATTGCTCCGGCGACGATTTCCGAAGCTGAAGCCGAATCGCCATTTATCAATACGACCAGAGGCATGGTTTCAGGCTCTGAGTTTTCAGAACGATAAACCTGCGGCTGGTAATGGCCTTCGCGTCCGCGAACCGAAACGATTTCCAGCCCGCGAGGCAAAAAAGTTTCGGCGACTTGAATGGCTTGTCGCAGCAATCCTCCCGGATTGTCGCGCAAATCCAACAGCAGGGAAGTCATGCCTTCTTTCTTCAACAGTTCGATCGAGTTGTGCAGCTCTTCGGTGGTGTCCTGGTTGAATCCGCCGGTCAAACCTATGTAACCGACAGTCGGTCGAATCAGAAAGCTGTTGCGAACCGATGGGAATGGAACTTCGTCGCGTTCAATATCGAATGTCAGCGGTTCAGGTTCGCCCGCGCGTTCGACAGTAATTTTGACCGACGTGTTGTAATCGCCGCGAACGTGTTTTAGTGCGTCCGACTGAGTCCAGTTTTTGGCCGATTTTCCATCAACCGCAAGAATGGCGTCGCCATAACGCAATCCGGCTTTTTCAGCAGGCATGCCTGGGCTGACTCCAAGAATATAAAGCCTTTCGTTACGCTGATTGACTGAAACACCTATGCCATAAAAATGGCTGCTCTGTTCGTCCTGCATTTCGTTGAACTCTCGACGGTCGAAAAATCCCGAATGCGGGTCCAGCGTGTGCAGCATTCCCAAAACGGCGCTGCGAGTCAGGCGGAATTTGTCTGGCGGGTTGACGTAACTCTCTTCAATCTTATCCAGCGCCTGAACGTAAGTTTGCACAATGGGATCGTTGGCCATTTCCCTGCTGGGTTTGAGCGATTCGGAATCTTCACCGAATAAAACTCCGCCAAGCGCAGAGAAAGCCAAAATCGCCAACGACAGAATCAGCACTACGCGCTGTTTGGCGGTCAATTTTCCGAATTGGGGGAATGACATCTTCATCACGTTTGTGTCAGTACCCCGACCATAAGGAAGGGGTTGGTAAACTCAAAACAAAGACGGTTGCAAGATCAACGATTCTGGTTCGATGATTGTTTGTCCGATCATTCGTTTGAACTGATTGGCGGACGCAGGCGAATGTCCCTGAAAGTGGTTGTTGAAATAACCGTAAACGGTTTCGACTCGCTGGCGCAAAAAGTCGAAAGCCTCTGTCCATTCTTTCAGCTCGCGTTCGCGGTTGATCTGCACGTGGGAAAAATCCGTCAAATCGCGCGGCCCCATCCATCTCACATAAGCCACAGGCGAAGTTACGCGATCAAGTATCTGAAACGATAACCCGCGCTGAATCCATTTACCTTCGACAAACGCCAGCGCGACTTCACGTTCGGAAAGCATTTTCAAGACTCGATCAAGTGTTGGTTCTACCACCCAGCCCGCATCACGGAACTCCACGGCAAAGCGAATGTCGGCGGGCAAAATGCCAATGAATTTTTCAAAGGCCAACAACTCCTGCGTAGAAAAATCCGGCGGCAATTGAATCAACACCATTGCCAATTTTTCTTCCAGCCCGCGAACTCGCTGGCAAAACTGATCCAAAACTTCCTGGCAATTTTCCAATCGCCGTTGATGTGTAATCTGTTGCGGCAACTTCAGAGAATAAGTGAAGCCCGCCGGCGCACGGTTTCGCCAGGATTTGATCGAAGCTTCGGAAGGTATGGCATAAAAACTGGAATCAATCTCGACCGTGTCGAACACTCGCGCATACAAATCCAGAAACTCCGATGCCTTGCTACCTCGCGGATAAAATGACCCGACCCAGCCGTCGTAATTCCATCCTTGAGTGCCGATGTGAACTTCGCTCACAGAAAAATCCTTTTACTTTTGAGGGAGAAATTCGGCTTGTGAAGCCAGGTCAGTAGACGCCAACCATCATATACGATTCAACTCCGCCCAACCAATAGTGGCAAGCCACTACCTTTACTACATTTATAGTTCTCGATCTGTTCCTGTCGGCTCCAAGTATTTTTTTGAATTTGAAAAAAAATCCCGTTGACAGTTTCAGGTCGTAAGCGTATAAAACTGACCGGTCGGTCAACTTGATGAAAGTTGGCTCCTGAATGTTGAAAGTAAAAATCTGGTCAAAGAAGTTCATTAAAAAATGGCAGCAAAACAGTTTGTTCAAGAATATGAAGATCAACGTCGCGAAGAGTTAATCAAGGCGACTTATTTCGAGGTAGCTGAGAAGGGCTACTCTGCTGTCACATTGCAGGATATTGCCAAGCGCGCCGGAGTTAGCAAAGGTTCAACGCTTTATTATTTTGCGACAAAAGAAGACCTGTTTCTGGGTGCATTGGAATGGATTATCGAAGAGGTGCATGCTCGGATTCATAAAGCTATCGCCTCTGCTGATGACCCGGTTGCCAAGATGAAAGCCGTTATTGGAGTTATATTTGGCAATGCACAAGAAAGCCGACAGTTCTTTATGGCTTATTCTGATTTCATCAGTTTAGGGACCAGAAACGGACGATTTCACGATTTAACGGCCAAGTTTTATGAAGGCTGTTGCGGTCACGACAGAGATATTATCGAGTTGGGAATTAAAGCTGGGGATTTTCGCGCGGTTGATATTGATGACGCAAGTTCAATGGTTCGCGCTCTGATAGACGGGATGATGATGCAGTGGTTTTTTTCGTCTCAGGGAACCTTCGACGATTACAGGCGTCGCTGTGAACGAATCGTTCTGGATTACCTGATAGGCGGCAAAGTTTCAGTTCTGGCGAAGGCAGCCTGAAAAGGCTATTTTTTTGAGAACATGCTGACTGTCCGGTCAGTTAATGCTCAAGAGTAACAAAACACAGCAGGAAAAATAGGAGGGAGTTTTATGTTTAATCGTTTCTCGAATATGTTTTTAGCGTTGGCAGTGGCAGCAGTTTTAACTGTGGCAGTTGCGGCTCAGGCCAAGGTTGAAAAGAAGGTTTCTTTTTATCTGGACGGCAAAGTTGGCAATGAGCTTGTCAAAAAAGGCACTTACACAGTTGCCATCCCGGACTCCGAACAGGGCACCGTCGAAATCAAAGTCGGCAAAAAAGTTGTCACGGCTCAGTTCACCAAAAAGTCGAACGCCAATGAAGCCGATGCCGACAAGATGACTTACCGTGAAAATGCGGACGGCACTCGCTCGGTTGCTTCGATCACGCCGCGTGGCCAGAAATTCACTCTGGTTTTGGCGGAAACTGCAAGCAGCGTGGCGAAACAGTAAATTTGGACAGCAAGTTTCATAAGTTTTGTACTGGCGGAATATTTAACGGCTCGTGGCGGAAACGTCGCGAGCCTATTTTTTTCGTTCGGTGAAGTTCAGCAACAGCATGACAACTGCGCCTGTTGCAATGCCATAAATTAGTGAAGGAATTCCGCTGTAACCTCTTCCGGCCGTCAACCAGTCAATGGTGAACGTTCCGATCACCGAAACCAGCATCGCCGGGATAACCGCCTGGGCTGAAATTCGTTTTGAATATAAGCCTGCAATCAATGGCAATAACGGAGCCGACGACAGCAAGGTGTAAAAGATCGTCAAAGCCGAAATAACATCCCGCAAAATAATCGCCAGCAATGCTCCCAGTACGCCGCAAATCACAGCCGTGATTTTTACCACTTTGAGTAAAAGTTGGTCATCTGCTTCTGGATTGATGAAGGTTTTGTACAGGTCTTTGCTAAGCGAAGTGCTGAGCATAAACAACACAGCATCCGCCGAACTGACTTCGGCGGCAAAGATTGCCCCCAGCAACAACCCACCCAGCCAGACCGGCAAGGCTTTGGTCATTAACATAGGCAAAGCCAGTTCGCGGTTTGCCAGGTCAGGAAAATTATTAAACGCGATCATTCCCAGCAAGGCCGGAACGACGGCGAACCCCAACAGGCAAAAAGCATTTAGCGAAACTCCCCAGCGGACGGCTTTTTCATCGCGCGCGCCAAAAATCTTTTGCAGCAAGCCAGGCGAAATTATGAACGCAGGAACCAGCAAAGCCAGATAGCGCAAAATTCCCGAAGCTCCGATTCCCGTGAAGCTGTTCATCTTTTCCAGTTTGTCTGAAAGCGAAGTCGGCGGATAGAAAGGCGATTGGCCGAACTTCAACAGGTAAATCAGCGCCAGGCCAAATCCGATCAACTTTACCACCAACTGCAAAGCGTTCACGCGCGCGGTTCCGAACAATCCACCCGAAGCGAAATAAATCGTTGCCACGACTGCTCCGATCAAACAGCCGACCGGTTTGCTCAACCCCGCCGTGACGTTCAGCACCCAGGCGATTGCGATTAATTGCCCGGCCAGAATCGCCAGCGAACCCGCCCAAAGCAGCAATGCCACAAGGCCGCGAACTCTGCGGTCGTATCGAAATTCCAAATAATCGCCGACCGTAAACAGATTGTTATCGCGCGCCACTTGCCAGATTTTCGGCCCCACGGTGAAAGCCAAAATCAGCGAACCTATGCCCGCCGATCCTACCCACCACCAGGCGGATAACCCGTCGCGATAACCCAGGCCTGCCGCGCCGACGGTTGATCCGGCGCCTATGTTCGCAGCCAGCAAAGTCGAAAAGACCAAGCCCGTGCTCAAACCTCGCCCGGCTACAAAAAAATCGCTGGAAGCCGAAACTCGCCGCGACCAAAACACGCCAAGCCCAATCANACGCCGAACTGACTTCGGCGGCAAAGATTGCCCCCAGCAACAGCCCGCCCAGCCAGACCGGCAAAGCCTTGGTCATTAACATAGGCAAAGCCAGTTCGCGGTTTGCCAGATCAGGGAAATTATTAAACGCAATCATTCCCAGCAAGGCTGGAACGACAGCGAACCCCAACAGGCAAAAAGCATTTACCGAAACTCCCCAGCGGACAGCTTTTTCGTCGCGCGCTCCAAAAATCTTTTGGAGCAAGCCGGGCGAAATTACGAACGCAGGAACCAGCAAAGCCAGATAGCGCAAAATTCCCGAAGCTCCAATTCCAGTGAAGCTGTTCATCTTTTCCAGTTTGTCTGAAACCGAAGCTGGCGGATAAAAATGCGGTTGGCTGAACTTCAGCAGATAAATCAAAGCCAGTCCGAACCCAATCAGTTTGACCATCAACTGCAAGGCGTTCACGCGCGCAGTGCCGAACAATCCGCCCGAAGCGAAATAAATCGTTGCGACGACTGCTCCGATCAAACAGCCGACCGGCTTGCTCAACCCCGCCGTGACGTTCAACACCCAGGCAATCGCGATCAGTTGCCCTGCCAGAATCGCCAGCGAACCTGCCCATAGCAGCAATGCCACAAGGCCGCGAACTCTGCGGTCAAAACGAAATTCCAAATAATCGCCGACCGTAAACAAATTGTTATCGCGCGCCACTTGCCAGATTTTCGGGCCAACAGTGAACGCCAGAATCAGCGAACCTATGCCCGCCGAACCGACCCACCACCAAGCGGATAACCCGTCGCGATAACCCAGACCAGTCGCGCCGACGGTTGATCCGGCGCCTATGTTCGCAGCCAGCAAAGTCGAAAAGACCAAGCCCGTGCTCAAACCTCGCCCGGCTACAAAAAAATCGCTGGAAGCCGAAACTCGCCGCGACCAAAACACGCCAAGCCCAATCATCAATACCGAATAACCGATCAGAATCAGTAAGTAAGTCATAAAGTTTCCTGAGATGGAGTTGATTCCTGATAGAACCCGCGCAGCTTAGTGAGTTGGCCTTATCCAGGCAAGCACCCGTCATTGCCGTCGCGAATCAACATAAAACTTACATGGATTTCACATTGGCTTGAACTCGACTTAACCGCGCACCAGTAAACTCAATGCTTCAAAATCCAATTTCAGGCTGAAGCCCAACTTGTCTTTCCGAAATGCAGATGGCAGATTTCCATTCGACCGTGACCATTCAAACGCTGGCGCTGCCCAGCTTCAGACCTGACATATTGCCAAAGGAAGTTATGAGGAATTTGCCGGAATCGGCATTAAATGAATTGCGCGACCACGTGCTGCTGATGGGCGGCGAAGTCGAACGCGCGATTGACGAAGCCACGCGGGCATTGATTGAACGTGACACCGATCTGGCAGAACAGGTTTTACGCGAAGACGACCGAGTTGATCGGCTGGAACTTGACGCCGATCAGATGTGCGTTCGGTTGCTGGGAATGCAATCTCAGGCCGCGAACGATTTACGACTGGTTGTCACGGCCATCAAGATCACTCCAATTTTGGAACGAATAGCCGATCACGCCTGCAACATTGCTCGCGCGGCGATTTACCTGAACGACGAACCGCAACTGAAACCTTATTTCGATTTGCCAAAGATGAGCTGGCTGGCCTGTGAGATGTTGCGACTGTCACTGGATGCTTTTGCCGCTGCCGACGCCGCTGCCGCTCGTGCGGTGATTGCCCGTGATGACGAAATTGACCGGCTATATGACCGTATTTTTCATGAACTGTTGGAAATAATGTCGAAAGACACGGCTTCAGCTGGCAGAGCCGCTCGGCTGTTGATGGTAGCCAAACACCTGGAGCGCATTGGCGATTACGTCACAGACATCTGCGAACTGATTGTTTATATGAAAGAAGCGTTGGTAATTAAACACGCCAGATGAGTAGTCGGAATTTGGTAGTTGATAGTCAATAGAACTACCGGCTACCGATTCCCGACTACCGACTACTCTGAAAATATGAAGCCTTATATCCTTATCATCGAAGACGATCCGGACATTGCTGAAAGCATTCGTTACAACCTGGAACGCGAAGGCACATTTCAGGCAAATGTGGCGTTGACCGGCGAAGAAGGCCTGAACATAGCCCTTGGCAAAGCGCAGGCGCGCCAGACCGAGGGCGGTTTTGCAACGCCGGATTTGTTCATTTTGGATTTGAACTTGCCGGGCATGAACGGCTTTGAGTTGTGCCGTCGTTTCCGAACCGAAGAACTGACGCGCCGCATCCCGATCATTGTCTTGACCGCTCGCACCGATGAGCACGACAAAGTTCGCGGGCTTGATTTGGGCGCGGACGATTACATGACCAAACCTTTCAGCGTGCGTGAACTGGTGGCCCGCGTCAGAGCCGCTTTGCGTCGTTCCGGTTTCGAATCTCAATCGCCGAAGATGTACGACGATGGGATGTTGAAGATTGATTACTCCGACTTTGCGGTTTTCAGTCAAAGAGAACCAGTCAAGCTGACTCGCAAGGAGTTTGCGTTGCTTTCGATCCTTTCGCGCAACAAAGGCCGTGTCGTCCCGCGAGAACAATTGCTGGATCAGGTTTGGGGATTGGAGTATTACGGCGAAGCGCGAACGCTTGATGTTCACATCAGCGGCTTGCGGAAAAAACTGGGCGTATGCGGCAATTGTATCGAAACGGTGATAGGGATCGGCTACCGCTTCCGCAGTGTTTCTGAAGTAGTCGGGAGTCAGTAGTCGGGAGTCGAAGATTAAGCTTTCGACAAGACTTTTCAGATTACCGACTAACCTATACCAGCTACTCCACCAATGATTACCCGACGCAAAAAAATTATCCGAGCGACGATCGCGATGGTCGCGTTTTTCGCTCTGTACGAGACGGTAAAGACTGTGCTCTTTCCGGCGATGGGCGTGGTCACTTCGCACATCATTTCGATCATCGTCGTCGGGGTCATTACAGTGGTCATCGCTTTCTATGTTTACCGCCAACAATCGCAACTGCTGGCGGAGCGTGAACAAAGCAATCAACGATTGCGTGAGACGTTGGGCAAGTCGGAACACGACGAAACCTTATTGCGTTCGATTCTGGCCTCGGTGGCCGAAGGGCTGGCAATCACCAATCGTAACTCCGAAGTTCTTTTGATCAACGATGCGGCTCGCAATTTGTTTGCGTTGGGGGCGAAACCCGTCAGTCGTCTGACGGACATCAGCCGCGATTCGCAAATTCACCGAACGCTTTCAAAAGTTCTTGCCACCGGCGACCGTATAGAAACCCGGTTAGAGGTTCGCGTTTCAGCCAACTCGCCTGAAAGACGAGTTCTGAATATGCATGCTGCGCCGCTGAGACTGGGCGACGGTCAGACCGATGGCGTCGTCAGCGCCTTTATTGACATCACAAAGCTGGAACGGTTGGAGCGGGTGCGACAGGAATTTTTGTCGAACGTTTCGCACGAATTGCGAACTCCGCTGGCCGCGATAACGGCTTACACCGAAACGCTCATTGATGGCGGGCTGGATGATTCAGACAACTCGCTTAGGTTTCTGAACACCATTCATCGCAATGCTGAACGAATGCGCGGACTGGTTAATGACGTTTCCGAATTATCAGCCATCGAATCCGGCACGGTCGTTTTATCGCCGGAACGCCTGCCATTGCGACAATTCGTCAACGACGTTTTCACCGGCTTGGCTCCGCGAGCTTCCAAGCATGGCGTCAAACTGGATAACAAAGTGGCAGAGGGTTTTTACGTCACCGCCGACCGGCGGCGGTTGGAACAGATAATCATCAATCTGGTGGACAACGCCATCAAGTTTAACCATCCGGGTGGCAGCGTCACTGTTGCAGCCGATACCGGCGAAGATGGTCAATATCAATTCATCCGTGTCTGTGACACCGGCGCGGGCATTCCCGCCGAGCATTTGCCGCGTGTTTTCGAGCGGTTTTACAGAGTTGACCAGGCACGTTCACGCGAAGCGGGTGGAACGGGATTGGGCTTGGCCATCGTCAAACATTTGGCTCGAGCTCATGGCGGCGAAGCCTACGTCACCAGCGATATTGGGACAGGCAGCGAATTTTCAATTAAGCTGCCCGTCGCGGCACAAACCGAAACCGCATCGCGTGCGATGGCCGCGGCAAACGCCGACTAACAAACTTTCAGGATCAATCAATGACCCCCAACTTTCCGCCGATCAAAATCAAAAAACTACACGAAGACGCTCGCTTGCCTCAGCGCGGCAGCAATCTGGCGGCAGGGGCTGACCTTTGCTGTGTCGAAGCTTTTACATTGGAACCGGGCGAGCGAAAACTTGTCCCGACCGGATTGGCCGCTGAAATTCCGCCCGGCTTTTATGGCCGCGTCGCGCCGCGTTCAGGTCTGGCAGTCAAACACGGCATAGACGTTCTGGCCGGAGTCATTGACGCCGATTATCGCGGGGAACTGAAAGTGCCGCTGATCAATCTGGGGCAACAAACAGTCGGCTTCAATGCCGGGGAGCGTATAGCTCAGCTCATCATCGAACAAGCCGCGATGTGTGATTACATCTGGGCTGAAGCGCTTGCCGACACGGAACGTGCCGAAGGCGGCTTTGGCTCAACCGGAAGCTGAGTTACGCTAGCTGCCCGGATTGCGTATTTGCGTGCGGCGGCTTTCGATGACGACTTGATAATCCGCAATTGATTTCCTGCCAAGACGCAAGCTGGACAGCTCGCACAACATTTGCCCGCCAACAAGTTTCAAGAGTACGATGCCCTCGCACCTAATTCACCACAGCAGAGGAGCTACAACCATGAAAATTTCAATCCGTCTTTCTGCGCTGTCGCTTGCGTTCGCGGCGCTGCTTTCATTTTCGGCTTTTGCCCAGGACGCCAGTCAGGTTTTGCAGCTTTCGGTTGGCTATCGAACGATGAAAAATCGGTTGCCGATGAGCGACGAAACTCGCAAACAGGTTGAAGACCTGGAAGCCAAAGCTCGTGTGGCCAACAACGACAAAAAGTACGGCGAAGCCATCAAGCACATGACTCACGGCCTGGCGTTGATGCGAAAACAGCCGTGGACTCCGGTTGTTGCTTTGACTACGGGAACAGAAGTCAAACTGGAAAGTTCTATCTTTGACCCGGGTGACACGGTGAAAGTGACCTTGAGCCAGATTTACACGCTGGACGAACCCATTGACGGCAAACTGAAAGGCGCGCTTTCCATCGCAATCACAAAAGACGGAAAACAGGAAACGCTGAAAGAGTTGAAGCAATTGACCGATGTTGAAGCCGATTTTGCCAAACCGCTTACCATTGAATCCGCAATTCCCGATCTGCCGGATGGCAATTACGAAATCGTCGTCAAGCTTTCGCCTAAGTCGGAAGAGTTGCTCTACAAATCAAACTCGATTCGCATCGCTCGCGGAGTCAATGTCGGAGCCGGCGCTTTGAAAATTCGGGCGGCTATGTTTCGCGCCGATCTGGAAAAACGCAAAAGCCCTCTGCTGACAGTCTTGCCCGCCGCCGAATACAAAGCCTCAATGATTGATCTGGTCAACGCCGGGCAAATGTCTGTCGTTCGCACTGATTTGAAAGCTGCAATTGCCGAAGCCAACACCATTCTGGATCAAATCACCAAAGGCGAAAATCCGTTGACCACCAAACGCGGAGACATTCACTGGGCTTACCAATCTGCCGTGGATGGCAGCTTTCAACCCTATCGGTTCTTTGTTCCGTCGAATTACGACGCGACAAAAAAATGGCCGCTGGTCGTTGCTCTGCATGGAATGGGCGGAGACGAAAACAGCTTTTTTGCCAGCTCCACCTACAACAACGGCGAGATGAAACGCATTGCCGAAGCTCGCGGCTATTTGGTCGTCTGTCCCAAAGGCCGCGCGCCTGCTTCGATGTACATGGGTTCGGCGGAAACCGACGTGATTGACGTGCTGAAAGCGATGAAGCGCGATTATTCGATTGATGACGACCGCGTTTACCTGATGGGACATTCGATGGGCGGTTACGGCACTTGGTCGGTTGCGGTCAATCACCCAGACTTGTTCGCAGCCATTGGGCCAATTTCCGGCGGAGGTCAGCCCCTCGTGATGATGGGGTTGAAGAAGATCACGAACGTTCCCTGGGTAGTCATTCACGGCGATAAAGACCCGACCGTTTCTGTCGAAGAATCGCGCAAGATGGTCAAGGCCGGAAAAGACCTGGGCATTGAAATCAAATATGTCGAAGTCCCAGGCGGCAATCACTCAGACATCGCCGTTCCCGGGTTCAAAGACATCTTCGACTGGTTCGACGCCCACAAACGGCAACCCGCTGCAAAAGCTGCAGCCAAAGCCGCTGGCAGCCGACAGTAATTTATGGAGGGAGTTATGAAGTCATTGTTGAAAACATTTTGTTTGCTTACTTTCACCGTTTGTTTTGGCTTCGTCGTGCTGGCGCAATCAAAACATCCCATCACGTTTGACGATCTGATTTCGATGAAGCGCGTGGCCGACGCGCAAATTTCGCCGGATGGCAAATTGGTGGCTTACGTCGTCAACGCGATTGATAAACAGGCCAATCGCGGTAAACGCAGCATCTGGGTCGTCGCGACCGCAGGAGGCGAAGCTCGGCAGTTGATTACCTCCAGCCGCAACGACGACACGCCGCGCTGGTCTGCCGACGGCAAATGGATCGCGTTTCTTTCCTCGCGCGACGGAGTTCCGCAAATTTATTTGGC
This sequence comes from Blastocatellia bacterium, assembly GCA_044221525.1. Classification (GTDB taxonomy): domain Bacteria; phylum Acidobacteriota; class Blastocatellia; order RBC074; family RBC074; genus RBC074. The sequence goes on from JBGAPB010000002.1 coordinate 42,345, forward strand.
GGCGGCTGACGGCTCAAATCAGCGCAAAGTCACCGATGTGCCGCTTGGAGTTGCTGACTTCACCTGGTCGCCCGACGGCAAGATGCTGGCCTTTTCCACCGAAGTTTACCCCGAATGCGCCGACCTGAAATGTACAGCCGACAAGGCCGCAGCCGCCGACGCCAGCAAAGTCAAAGCCGTAATCGCCGAGCGACTCTTATATCGTCACTGGAGCGAATTCAAACTCGGCAAACGCTCACATGTGTTTGTGACTTCTGTAGTTGGCGGTGAGCCAAAAGACCTGACGCCCGGAGATTTTGACTCGCCACCGTTCTCGCTTGGCGATCCGCTGGCTTACGACTTTTCGCCTGATGGCAAAGAGCTTTGCTTTGCGCGCAACACTGACAAGCAGGAAGCTCTGAGCACGAACAACGACCTGTTTATCATTTCGATTGCAGGCGGTGAAGCCAAACGAATTACCGGCGCAAACACCGGTTACGACAGCACTCCGCGTTATTCGCCCGACGGAAAATGGATCGCTTACCGTTCGCAGGAACGTGCTGGATACGAAGCTGACCGGTTCAAGCTTATGCTGTACAACCGCAAAAGCGGCGCAGTGAAAGAACTGACCGTTGGTTTTGATCGCAACGTCAGCGAAATTGTTTGTCGCCAGACAGCCAAAACCTGCTGATCGGAGCCGAAGACGAAGGCCGCGAACCGATTGGTTCGATTTCGATTAACGGCGGCAGCATCAAACCATTGATCGCCAAAACCGCCAGCAACGGCATCTCGCTTTCCGGCGACGGCAAAACGCTGACGCTAACTCGCTCCAGCCTGACGATACCCTACAGAAGTTTTTGCCGCAAATTCTGATGGCAGCAACGCTCGACGCTGACGAAAACCAACGCCGCTTTGCTGACTCAGCTTGACCTGAACTCGGCTGAAAGTTTCTGGTACGAAGGCGCGACAACCTTCGGTAGAATCCGAAAACCCGCAAGCTGGGGCCGGTCAAAGAAGTCGACGGATTTCAGCAAAACTCAAACTTCAAAAATTCACGGCTTCATCGTCAAACCTCCGCAATTCGACAAATCCGGCTATCCGATGGTTTTGCTGGTTCACGGCGGGCCGCAGGAGCCTGGTTGGACAATTGGGGCTATCGCTGGAACGCTCAGATGTGGGCGGCACGCGGTTACGTGACCATTACTTATTAATCCGCACGGTTCGACGGGTTATGGCAAGGCGTTCACCGAACCGTCAGCGGCGATTGGGGCGGAGCCGTTTACGACGACCTGCTGCGCGGAGTGGATCACGTCGTCAAACAAGGTTACGTTGACTCATNAGTGACTTCTGTAGTTGGCGGTGAGCCAAAAGACCTGACGCCCGGAGATTTTGACTCGCCACCGTTCTCGCTTGGCGATCCGCTGGCTTACGACTTTTCGCCTGATGGCAAAGAGCTTTGCTTTGCGCGCAACACTGACAAGCAGGAAGCTCTGAGCACTAACAACGACCTGTTCATCGTTTCGATTGCAGGCGGCGAAGCCAAACGAATCACTGGCGCGAACACCGGTTACGACAGCACTCCGCGTTATTCGCCCGACGGCAAATGGATCGCTTACCGTTCGCAGGAACGTGCTGGATATGAAGCCGACCGGTTCAGGCTGATGCTGTACAACCGACAAACCGGCGCGGTGAAAGAACTGACAGTCGGTTTTGATCGCAATGTAGGCGAATTTGTTTGGTCGCCAGACAGCCAAAACCTGTTGATCGGCGCTGAAGACGAAGGCCGCGAATTGATCGGTTCGATTTCTATTAACGGCGGCAGCGTCAAACCATTGATCGCCAAAACCGCCAGCGCAGGCATTTCGCTTTCCGGCGACGGCAAAACGCTGGCCTTCACTCGCTCCAGCCTGACGATGCCCGCCGAAGTTTTTGCCGCGAATTCTGATGGCAGCAACGCTCGGCAACTGACGAAAACCAACGCCGCTTTGCTGACTCAGCTTGACCTGAACTCGGCTGAAGATTTCTGGTACGAAGGCGCGACAGCTTCGATGCCGAATCCGAAAACCCGCAAGCTGGGGCCGGTCAAAGTCACGACGGATTTCGGCAAAACTCAAACTTCAAAAATTCACGGCTTCATCGTCAAACCTCCGCAATTCGACAAATCTAAAAAGTATCCGATGGTTTTGCTGGTTCACGGCGGGCCGCAGGGAGCCTGGTTGGACAATTGGGGCTATCGCTGGAACGCTCAGATGTGGGCGGCACGCGGTTACGTGACCGTACTTATTAATCCGCACGGTTCGACGGGTTATGGCCAGGCGTTCACCGAACAAATCAGCGGCGATTGGGGCGGAGCCGTTTACGACGACCTGCTGCGCGGAGTGGATCACGTCGTCAATCAAGGTTACGTTGACCCGGCGCGCATCGGAGCCGCTGGCGGTTCTTACGGCGGATACATGGTGAACTGGATGATGGGGCACACAGACCGGTTCAAAGCCTTTGTTTCCCACGCGGGCATTTTTAACGCGACCAGCATGTATGCCACCGAAGAGCTTTGGTTCCAGGAATGGGAATTCAAAGGCACGCCCTGGGAAAAGCCTGAGCTTTACACAAAGTGGTCGCCGAACCTTCACGCGGCGAAGTTCAAAACTCCTACGCTGGTTGTTCACGGCGAACTGGATTACCGCGTGCCAGTCGGCGAAGGCATTCAGTTATTTTCAACGCTGCAACGCAAGGGCGTTCCGTCGAAATTGCTGTACTTCCCGGACGAAGGTCACTGGATTCTGAAACCGCAAAACAGCGAGCTTTGGTATAAGACCGTGCTGGACTGGTTCGATCAGTGGCTGAAACCGGGCGGGGCTACTGCCTCGCGTTAGCCTAATTTTCAACGCTCAGGCAAAAGGCGCGGCAATCTACATTGATTGCCGCGCCTTTTGTGTTATTTTGCCGCGCGCCACCCGCAAATTTTGCAGTCCCCAATTTTCAAATTTCATTTTCAGCCGGAGGAAACCTGTGAAAACTCTTGTTGCCAAATTTTTTGTTGTCTTGTTGCTGGCGTTGACCGTTTCGTTCGCATCGGCCCAGGACAGTTACGACACCGACCGTCAGCGAGCCTTACAGCTTGTTCAGGAAAACAATCTGATTGGGGCTTTGCCTTTGTTGGAAAAGCTGGCCGCTGTCAAACCGGAAGATACCGGGGTGCTGCAAAATTTAGCGCTGGCTTTGGCGGCCCAGGCGATTGCCGGGAAAAACCCCGACCAGATGAAAACGAATTTTCGCCGAGCGCGCGAACTGGCGGAAAAATGTCAAAAGCTGGGCGACAACAGCCAGCTTGTCCAAACGATCCTTGAGCGATTGCCGACAGAAGATCAGATGAATGTCCCGCCTAAAGCGAGTACTCCGGCAGATGAGGCATTGCAGGCAGGTGAGGCAGCTTTCAGCAGCGGGGATTTCAAACGTGCGCTGGCCGAATACGAAAAAGCGGAAAAGCTGGACCCGAAACTTTACGAGGCTCCGCTGTTTGCAGGTGATGTGCATTTCAAGCTGAACGATATTGAAAAAGCCGGAGCCGCTTATTCACGCGCAATTATTATTGATCCCAACCGAGACACGGCTTATCGGTTTTGGGGCAACGCCTTGCTGCAATCCGGCAAGATGGAAGAGTCAAAACAGAAGCTGATTGAAGCCATTATTTGTGAACCGTATTCCCGCGCTCCGTGGCAGTACTTGAGCAACTGGTCAGAACGCAATAAAACTCAGCTTGGACACCCGCGAGTGGACGTTCCGACTTCTTCCGTTCAACGCAAAGACGACAAGAACATAAGCGTTACGGCCATGCTTTCCGACAAGAAGGATGGAACTGAAGCCTGGACGATGTACAGTCTGGTTAAAGCAGCCTGGATGGGCGAGACCTTCAAAAAGGAATTTCCGAAAGAAAAAGAATACCGACACAGTCTGCGCGAAGAGAGCGAAGCGTTGAAAGCTGCAATTGAAAGCCTTCAGGTTCAATTGAAAGAAGGCGGGCTAAAAGAATCGGCTCTGGATGTTTCAATCGCCAATTTGCTCAAACTGCATCGGGCCGGGTTAATCGAACCATTCATTTTATTGGCTAAACCGGACGAAGGGATTGCGCGCGATTACACCGAATACCGTAAAAACAACCGCGACAAGTTGCGCCGCTATCTGGCCGAATTTGTCATTGCCAGCAAATGAAATCGTGGCCTGGATATTTCACCGGATATTTCAATTGCTTCCCGACAACTCAGGCAGCAGTGGATTACGGTCTTTAGTTCCCGGTTGTCTGGCAGTTTCGGTCAGGCGATTTACCGTCCAGCACACGAACCCATCCGTTTCCGCCAAAACCTCTACATCCGGCTGATCATGCTCAATCGAAGAGCGGAAAACGGCTTTGTCCATAATCACTGCTGTTTTGGGATCAAGTTTTAGTATTGAAAGGGCCTCTTTGCTTTCTGTCAAAAGTTCGCAACGACGGTTGGCGTACCAAATCAATTGAAACAAGTGTGCGTCACGGGGAGCGCGCTCCGTGTAAAGCAGGATTCGCTGGTCAGGCAATGTGGCGGCTTCGGCGATAGGCGCCAGTTTCCGCAACTCTTCAGGACGTTCGTGGTATTTGGGAATGCTGGCCATCACAACCATGGTGACCGCCAGCAAGCCATAAAGGATTTTCAACTGCATTGATGGGAAGATGTTTTTTTGTCGCTGTTCAATCCAGTGACAGATTGGAAATGCCGAAAGAATGGCGAACGCAGGAAAAACGGGCAGAATGTATCGCAGCCATTTGTAATGTATCAGGCTGAAAGGAAAGATTACGCACAACACCCAGATCAACAACAGAGCGGCAGATGAATCGCGCTCCGCCAGTAATCGCTTTGTTTGCAACCACACTCCGATCAGCATTAACGGCAACCAGGGCCAATAACTTTCCACCAGCATCAACGGATACTGAAACAACCCCGAGCGAAATTGAACCGAATCTTTCCCATTAGCCAGCGGCAAATTTTCAACTGTCCAGGAAAAGTGCCTGACCAAAAACTCGCTGCCGTGAATCAGGTATTGAGAAACAAACCAAACCATTGGCAATCCAACAGCAATCACCAGTCCAACAATGAAGGATTTCGATAACAGACGACGCCACTGACCCATGGCAACGAGATGAAGACCGACAATTCCGACTGGGATAAAGCCCAAAAAAGAGCGCGTCAAAATGGCGAAGCTGGCTGCCAGCCCGAATAACAGAAAGTACCTGCTCTGTTTCAGACCTTTCAGATAGGCAAAGATGGTAAGCAGGAAAAAAAACGTGAATGGCACATCGGTCATTGCCCGCATCGAAAATCGAACGAAAACCTGCGTGCAAAGCAAAATAAGCATCGCCCAAACCGGCAGCCTGTATGACGGGCTAAGTTCACAAGCCAGGAAATAGACCAGCAAAATGCTTCCGAACCCCAACAGCGCAGCCGGGAACTTGGCCGCGAAATCAGTCACGCCCCAAACCGCCATTGAGATTGCTTCCAGCCAAACGAACATCGGCGGTTTGTCGAAATCCAATTGGCCATTCAGATAAACGCTCCACCATTGGCCGGTGGTCAGCATCTGTTTTCCTTCGTGGGCATAAACGGCGTCGTCGTAACCGCCAAGATCACCAATATGCAGCTTTGAAAACAACACCAATAACGCCATCGCGGCAATCAGGCAGAAATGGAAGCGACGATCCTGAATCAATCTGGAAAACTGAAGCTCTGCTGACTGAAGCCTAAAAGGGGAAAATTGCCTGTCACCAACCTGACGAAGGTGATGTAGGGACATTGGGTAACCTCCGAAAAAATGGCAGAGCGAAATTTTCGTAAACCAATTGCCTCGAGCCTTCGTCTGAATGGACGAACACACAAGGAGGCGGGAAAAGACGCTCGTTTACTTGAGTTCATTTTGAGCCAGTACGCATAGCTTTCCAGGGCATGGGCGTGCTGGCTCTTATCATTTATAAGCGAGCAAGGTGCGCGAAGCTACCTAACTCGCAGGTAAAACAATTACTGCTTGTGTTTTAGTTTTTGTCTTGGTTTCGGTTGCGCCAAACAGTCAATGAAGACTTCCCGGCAACCAAACAATGCAGGTAATACAGCTATCTCCCTCTCACATTTCGAGCGGAGTCTGTCACGGAAGTTTTGGTTTGTAAATGAATCAGCAGTTTCTATAAAAATCATGCGCCACGTTTGCGCGTGAAAAGCATTCGGGAGAAGGAATCAAATGTTCGCAAAAACATTGGCCACATTACTCCTCGTTTTTTCAGCATCGGCAATTTCAATTCAAGCGGCAGAGCCATTGCCAATTGTCGAGTTAATCGAAACGCCGCTTGCCAATCTCCCCGGCGGCCTGGACAACACCGGGCGCATACACAGCATAGACTGCAACAGTCCGGTTGAATGGGACAGCGCGGGCAATATGTTTATCTTCACGTCGTCTCAACAACCCTTCCGCAGCATTGGATCCAATCTGTTCGATCTTTCCTTTCCGGCATTGCCCGTTTACATCGCCCCGCGCGCGGGTGTCAGTGGAGGGCAATGGATCGAATCAACATATCGCGCCGATGACGGCAAACTTTATGGCTGGTATCACAACGAACCGTCTGGATTATGCGGCAACGGTTCGCGACTGACGGCTCCGCGCATTGGAGCTTTGGTTTCAAATGACGACGGACTGACCTGGCAAAACCTGGGCATAGTTCTGGATGCGCCAGCCGGCTCAATTAACTGTTCAACATCGAACTATTACTTTGCCGGTGGCAACGGAGATTTCACGGTCATACCAGATCAAAACCACGAGTACCTTTATTTTTTCATCAGCACATATCACCGACAGTTTTCAGAACAGGGCGTTGCCGTCGCGCGAATGCCAATTGAAGACCTGAACAACCCTGTCGGCAAAGTTTGGAAATGGCTGGACGGGGGCTGGGCTTCACCAGGATTGGGTGGCCGCGTCAGCACAACGTTTCCGGCTTTGATTGACTGGCACAGGACGAATGCCAATGCCTATTGGGGGCCGTCGGTTCATTACAACACCCATCTGGAAACTTACGTCATGCTGTTGAATCACGCGGTTGATGGTAACTGGACACAGGAAGGTGTTTACGTCAGTTACAACAAAAGCCCCGAAGACCCGTACGGTTGGAGCGCGCCTGAAAGATTACCGATCTTCAGCAACTTCGGCTGGTATCCACAGGTCATCGGAACGGGCGGGGGCGAAACAGACAAAGTTGCCAGCCAGGTCGCACGCTTGTTTATCTCAGGTCGTTCGTATTGGGAACTTGTTTTTCATCGCACTGATAACGAAGAGCCGCAACCACCGTTGGTTCCGTCGCGAACACTGCCCAGAGGCAGACTTGGCCCGGTAATCAGATGATTACTGCTCGATGGGGAGAATTTGCTTAACCATCAATTTGTCCACGCGGTTGCGATCCATATCCAGAACTTCAAACTTCAACCCGTTCCATTCAAACTGATCCGCCGGGCGCGGGATTTTGCCCAAATGAGTCATGACAAACCCGCCCACGGTTTGAAACCAGTCGTCTTCTTCGCCGGGCAGATGTTTAACGTCGAAATGCTTTTTGAATTCGGCGATTGCCAGCGAACCGTCAATCAGGAACGAACCGTCCTCGCGTTGTTTGATCTGCGGCTCTGATGTCTCGCCAGCGTTGGGTAAATCGCCGACGATGGCTTCCAGAATATCGTTGAGCGTGACCAGACCTTCGACGCCTCCGTATTCATCCACCACAAAAGCGATTTGCGAACGGGTTTGCCTGAAAGCTTCCAGAGCCTTGAATGCCGCAGTGCCTTCCGGCAGAAACAGCGGTTTATCCAGCAATGGTTTCAAATCAAACGGGTGATGGCTGTGACTTTGCACCCATAAGTTCTTGACCTGAACCACTCCCAAAATATTGTCGGGCGATTCCTGAGCAACTGGAAAGCGGGAATGGGGGCTGTTACTGATTGTTGCGGCAATCTCTTCCGGCGAATCTTCGATGTTTAACCAGACCATATTTGTGCGTGGAACCATCAATTCACTGACTCGGCGGTCAGCCAGATGAAAGATACGCTCGACCATATCGCGCTCGGTTTCGACAAAAACTCCGGCATGAATTCCTTGTTCAATCAGGATGGTTATTTCGTCTTCGGTCACTGGCGGGTCTGATGATTCTTTCAACCCAACCAGTCGCAACATTCCATCCGTTGACAGATCCAGCAGGTTGACCAGCGGCGACACCAGGCGCGACAACTTGCCCATCGGCGCAGCCACCAGTAACGCGATGCTTTCTGGGCTGTGCAATGCCAGCCGTTTCGGAATCAGTTCGCCAATGACCAGCGAAAAGTAAGTGATGATGGCGACGACGAAAAAGAAAGCTATGCCTTCGCTGTAAGCGCCGATGTAAGGCAGGCTGCTCAAACTGGGAGCCAGCCGTTCAGCAATGCGCGCACCGCCAAAAGCTCCGGCCAGAATACCGATCAATGTGATGCCGACTTGGACGGTTGAGAGAAAAGGCCCCGGAGCTTCGGCCAATGCCAGCGCAGCCACGGCTTTTTTGTCGCCTTGATCGGCTCGCTGTTTCAGGCGGGCTTTACGCGCGGAGACAATGGCCATTTCCGACATGGCGAAAACGCCGTTGGCCAACAACAAAATGAAGATGGCGATGATTTCAAAAGTGATTTGAGACATGGTGTTCGATTCTTCAGGCAAAGTCAGTTATTGACAAAAATCGAGCGAGCGGGAAAAGTAGCACGGTAGTCCGTCAAAACCAAAAACTACATCAACCAAGCAGTTCAAATTCATCAGAGGTGACATCAGACCATGCCCAAATATGTTTTAGCTCTGGATCAAGGCACGACTTCTTCGCGCGCCATCCTGTTCGACCACGCCGGAAAAATTATCAGCGTGGCTCAACAGGAATTTCCGCAAATCTTTCCGCAGGCCGGATGGGTTGAACATAATCCCGAAGATATATGGAATTCGCAGCTTTATTGCGCTCGTGAGGCTCTGTCGAAAGCCAACGTCAAAGCCGCAGACGTTGCCGCCATCGGCATCACCAATCAGCGCGAAACGACCATCGTCTGGGATCGGCAGGCGAACGCCGCGATTCACAATGCCATCGTCTGGCAATGCCGCCGCACCGCTGCGATCTGCGACAAACTGAAGAAAGAAAAGTTTGACAAGGTGATCCGTAAAAGCACCGGGTTGGTGACGGACGCTTATTTTTCAGGGACGAAAGTCGCCTGGTTGCTGGACAACGTCAAAGGCGCGCGCAAAAAAGCCACGGCTGGCGAACTGGCTTTCGGCACAGTGGATTCCTGGCTTATCCACAGATTGAGTGGCGGCAAGGCTCATGTCACCGATGTGTCGAATGCTTCGCGGACTTTGCTTTACAACATTCGCAAACAGAAATGGGACGACGAAATCCTGAAGAAGCTGAACATTCCCGCCAGCCTTTTGCCCGAAGTAAAATCGTCTTCGGAAGTTTATGCCGAAACCGATCCCGATTTATTCGGCGCGGCAATCCCCATTGCCGGAATTGCAGGTGACCAGCAAGCCGCGCTATACGGCCAAGCCTGCTTCAAGCCGGGAATGATGAAAAACACTTACGGCACGGGCTGTTTTTTGCTGATGAACACTGGCTCGGCAGCAAACGCCTCAAAAAACGGATTATTGACGACTATAGCCTGGCGAACGGGCAAGGAAACTCAGTACGCACTGGAAGGATCAGTTTTCGTCGCCGGAGCCGCTGTTCAGTGGCTGCGTGACGGACTTGGAATCATCGCCAATGCCGCCGATACAGAAGCGATGGCGAATTCGGTCAGCGACAACCAAGGCGTTTACTTCGTCCCGGCTTTTGTCGGACTGGGCGCGCCTTACTGGGATCAGGGCGCTCGCGGAGCCGTCGTCGGTCTGACTCGCGGAGCCACTCGGGCACATCTGGCGAGGGCCGCTCTGGAAGCCATGGCTTACCAAACCCGTGACGTTGTCGAATGCATGCAGAAAGATTCCGGCATCAAGGCGAAAGAACTTCGCGTTGATGGCGGGGCGACCAACAACGATTTCCTTTGCCAGTTCCAGGCGGACATTCTGGGCATTCCGGTTGTGCGACCTGTGATTACGGAAACGACTGCGCTGGGCGCGGCTTATCTGGCCGGCTTGGCTGTCGGATTCTGGAAAAACGAAAAAGAAATTGCTGGTCAATGGCAGCAGGAAAAACGCTTTGAACCGAAGATGAAAAAAGCCGAGCGTGACAAGCTTTACGAAGGCTGGCAAGCCGCAGTCGCTCGCGTGCGAAGCTGAGACAAACAAAAGCATTTTTAACAGCAGGAAAGGCATAGATGAACAAATCATCTATGCCTTTCCTGCTTTCTGTAATTCGTAACGGCGTCCTTACTTCTTCCATTCTATCGGGAAAAAGGTGCCGGCTTTTTCCGGGTCAAGTTTGACACCTAAAATTGCCGCCGCTTTCGACAACACCGGGTCCTGTTTGGCCATCATTTCTTTTGGAGTGGGCAGAACAATTTGATCTGGGGTAACTCCGGTTTTTTCCAGGCTTTTGCCGTCCGGCATAATCACATCCGCGTCAGTAATGCTGGCACCGTAAAAGACAACGGTGTCATTTCCAATTTGATGATCGTAATAACGCGAACGCATTACTGCTCCGGCGGAACGGTCTCCAATTACAGTCCCGCGCTTTTCAATCTGGATCATTCTGGCGAATATCTCTGCGGCAGAGCCGGATTTGCTATCCACCAAAACAACGAGCTTGCCTTTGAATTGCTGCCCTTTGTGCAGCTTGGCCATTTGCGGCTTCATTTCTTTGCGACCTTTGAAATCGGCAATTTTCAAATCTTCCTTGTCGGTGAAATAGCCCATCATCCATTCCAGGGTTTTGACGTAACCACCGGGATTGCCGCGCAAATCCAGAATCAACAAGGGGCGCTTTCTGGCTTTGCCGATCATGTCGTCAACCGCAGATTCACTGATGCTGAAATCCGGCATTTTCAGAATCAACAACTCTTCGCCTACCTCGACATGGCGCGGACGTGAAAGACGGTCTTCGTCTTCTGCTTCGCGCATAGTGTCGTTGTAATCCATGGTTGATGTCAGGTCTTTTACAATTTTACCTGGGCGGATTTTAGCCATTAAATCCAGTTGACGTTCTTTACCGTCAGGGCTTTTAACTGTGACGCGCAATCCGGGTTGTGGACGTAATGAGTTAATCAGGTAGCTCAATTTCCATAGGTGTTCACGATACGGTTCGAAACCGGCTACCATCATTACTTGATCGCCAACGTTTAAGCCTTTTGCTTCGGCATCGCTCCCGGGTTTGATGGCAGTGACGAAGCAGGCGTCGCCAATTGATTGCATCTGCCACCCATAATCAGTGCGGCTGGCGCGACTTGGCGGCAGGAAATACGTATGCGAATCCTCCAGGTCAAGCAGAACCTGGGCGATGATCCCAAATATCTGCCCAACAGAATCGGCTGTTTTGATCTTTTCATCGGCTGTTTTAAACCGCGCCTCAATATCAATACCATGCAGGGTTGGGTCGTAATAGTTTTTCTTTAGATCGTCTTTTATGGTTTTGAGCATCATTCGCCCGCGCTCTCGTTGGAAGTTGAGATCAGGCTGTGCCTTCGTTGTGAACTGAAATGGCGTGATAAAAATGATGGCCAATACTGCTAAACCAATCATCAGGCGACGGGTAAACCGAGATGAAAGTAGCTGAAGTTTCATGGTGATTACTCCTATTTGGTTTTGTAAGGTGGCTTTGAGGCTAATACAAAGCCAATGTTTAGCTGAGTACCCGTGAAATTGCTGGTACACGGGGTGGCGTCAGAAGTCGCATCTTGCCATAAAAAAGATTATCGGCAAGCCAAATTTTAAGAACCGTAATAAAACTGAGTGGGAATCAAAGCGATTACCACTTCATCAAATTCGCAATGGTCTGAACTGCCGCTGGATCGTCGGGGAACATGACAGGCAAATCCGAAGTTCGTTGAGTTCTGTCTCCGATGCGGCGAACCATCACCTTTACCGGACATCCGCAGGCGCTGTAAATAAACGTGAATTCGCGTTCTGAACCGTCCGGCCAAACGTCGCGCAATTTTTGCTGAGAGCTTTGCAAATAAACATCCAGCGCCGAACTGCCTCCGCGCCCGCCGTCCAGCACATAATTTCCGCCAGAACCGTTCGCCATCATGATCGTCAAACTCTTTGGCCCGGCTGCCGGGTCTCCCGGATTGCCAAACCTGCCGCGCCACAACGTTTCGCCGGTGCGCTTGAATTTCAAACTTCCAAAGCCTGGTTTTTCGCTGCTGACGTGCATGGACATGTGCAATTTGCCTTCGGGAGTCATTTCTCCGTAAGCGTCCAGCACGGCAAAGGTTCGACCAACGCCGTCGTCTGGTTGATAACCGCGTTCGATTTGCTGGATTGCTTCGGCGATGGTTGTGGGTTTACCGAAATCCAGATCAACCGTGACCATTACTGCTTGGGCAATGTTCATCTTGATCGGTTCTTTCAAACCCATGTCCGGTTCTGTGGTGGCCGATTGGCTGTTTTTGCCAGTTAGCTTGTCGCCGTAAAAAAAGATCGCTGCTGCCGCGCCTAGCATCAGCACCATTGCCGCCGGAGCAAGCCAGCGTTTCGCACTCTGAGTTTGGACTATTTGGTTTGTGGCAGTCTGATTTATGTTTGATGTATTGGTCGCCGTTGGCGATTTTGCGTTCAGCTTTTGGGAGTTCTTTTTCGCCATAAATTCTCTTCCGAAAAGTTCGTAGTCCCGCCTTCAGGCGGAATGGGCTTGGCCGCCGAAACCTTCCGCCTGAAGGCGGGACTACATGCATTTGAAGCTCTTGAACAGTGCAGTCTTTGCAGGTATACGTTTGCAGGCCTCGCATAATACCAGACGTATCGGCACAGAGGCTAAATCCACAAATAGAAATTTCTGAATCAAGACACGCCGCCCAGGAGGTCGTTCGGCAGACATGAAATCAAAAGGCAAAAAGAAACTCACTCCCAAACTGCCACCGGTTGAACGGCAACCGAATGCTGTACCGGAAGAACAAACGCCTGAAGTGAATCCCGCCGCGCCGCTGTCCAGTCACACTGAATCCCAGTCGTTTTCCATTAAACCCGGTAAGCCGGAACGCAACGCCGTCATTCTGGTTCTGGCCATTACGTTTGCGGTTTACCTGAACTCGCTGGGCGGAGAGTTTGTTTACGACGACAGCTATCAGATTCTGAAAAACCCTACGCTGCAATCGGCGGCAAACATTCCAGCGATGTTTACCCAGGGCGTTTGGCAATTCATGACTTCAGACACCAGCAAAGCCGTGGGACTATATTACCGCCCGATGTTCAACAGCCTGTTGATCGTCAATTATCAGTTGTTCGGATTTTCGCCTTTCGGCTGGCATTTGGTTTCGCTGCTGCTGCATCTAGGCGCGACCTTTCTGGTTTATCGGCTGGTGCGAGCCTGGGATCAGTCGCGCGAAGTCGCCATTCTGGCCGCGCTGCTGTTCGGAGTTCATCCGATTCACAGCGAATCCGTCGCCTGGGTTTCAGGAGTTCCCGATCCGCTGGCGGCGGTTTTTGTGCTGTTGGCTTTGATCTTTCACGAGCGCCACGTCAGAGAAGGCGAAGCGAATTACAAATGGCAATTGGCCAGTTTGGGCATGGCTTTGCTGGCGCTGTTTACCAAAGAAGTTGCGATTGTGATGGCCGGAGCCGTCGCTGTGCGCGAATGGCTCAGAACCAGCGAAGGCGAATCTTTCGGCGCTCGGCTAAATCGCACGGCACAGCGAACCGCGCCTTTTGTAATAGCCGCGTTTCTATACCTGGCGGCGCGCATCACAGTGCTGGGTTTCATCAGTAAGCCCGAACCGAAAGCCGCAGGTATCACGGCCAATCAGGTTTTGCTGACCGAACCATCCGTGTTGTTTGCTTATGTGCGAATGCTGTTTGCGCCGTATCCGCTGTCGGTAATTTACGATCACGGGTATGTCAATTCAGTGGATCAGCCGCCTTTCTGGTTGCCGTTGTTGCTTGTGCTGGCTGTCATCGTCGTCAGCTTGTGGCTGGTTCGGAAGTCCAAAATTGGATTGCTGGCTTTGGCTTGGGTGGGGATGTTCGTGTTGCCCGTGCTGAATCTGAAAGCATTTAATCCCGAAGAATCCATCATCCACGACCGCTATCTTTATTTGCCGTCGGTTGGATTTTGCCTGCTTGCCGCGATGGGACTTGTCTGGCTTTACAACCGCGTCGCCGTTTCAGGCAAGAAGCTGGTGTTTGCCGCAACCATTTTGATTGTTGTCGTTTTATCCGGGCTGACCTTTGCTCAGAACCTGACCTGGCAGAACGATTTGACTATGGCTACGCATGCTCTGAACTTCGCGCCTGGGCGACCGTTCCTACTGAATTATCTGGCGGCGTATTACTCCAACCAGAGCAAACCAGCCGAAGCCGAGAAGTTTTACAAACAGGCGATTGCCGCCAACCCCGGTTATTACGACGCAATGTCAAACTTGGGCGATATTTACTACAAGCAAAACAACTTCGCCGAATCCGAAAAGTATTACGCTCAAGCCGTCGCTGCCGGAGCGCGTTACACCCAGACGCTTTACAATCTGGCCGACTCACGCGCCAAACAGAACCGCTTCGCCGACGCAGAGTCGCCCTTGCTGATGGCCATTGCTGAACAGGCAAATTACGCGGAAGCGCATTTTTATCTGGGCTGGGTTTATCAACAGCAAGGCAAGCTTCAGCAGTCCGAAGCGGCTTATCGAAATGCGCTGAATTACAAACCTGATTACGCCGAACCTCGGATCAATTTGGCCACAGTGATGAACAACCAAGGCAGGTTGAAAGAGGCCGAAGAGCAGTTGGAGCAGGTCAGGAAAACTCAGCCAGGCAATCCGGTCATGCTGTACACGCTGGGCGAAGTTTACCGAAAGTCTAATCGTACTCAGGAAGCAATAGCCATCCTGACTCAACTGACAAACGCCCAACCGCAACATCAACAAGGATTTTTGAGCCTGGGGCAATCCCTGGAGCAAGTGGGGAACACGGCTGAAGCCAAGCTGAAATACCAACGCGCCGCCGAAATCGCTCCGCAAACGAACGATGCCAACACCGCGCGTGACCGGCTGGCGAAGTTGCCTTGATTAGCCGGAGCGCGAAAGCAAACTTTCGCGCTCCGGCTAAAATGGCACTAGCTTTTCTTTGAGCTTTTGGTCGTTTTGGCACTCTTGGCAGCTTTTGGAGCCGCCTTGGTTTCTTTCTCGGCGGGTTTGCGAGCGCGCTTGGTTTTTACAGGTTCGGTGATTTGGTCAATCACTTCTGAAACTGCCTTCGAGGCTTTTTTCGCTATTTGCTCAACCTCGGTGACCAGGTCTTGAGCCATTTGACCGGCGGTTGCAGCTGTTTCAGAAGCCGCTTCCGGGTTCAGCCATTTGTACCAGCGGTGATAATGTGCGGTCGGCTGGCCGTTTTTGGCGTAATCCACCAGCAGGTTGGTCATCTTTTCGAGGATCCAGTTGTGATACGGCTCGGTGACAGACCAAATGTCGGCGTCGGGTGCGGGATTGGTAAAATCAATCGCGTAAGGCACTCCGTCTTTGATGGCAAATTCGACTGTGTTCAAGTCGTAGCCCAGAGCTTCGTTGATCAAGATCGTGTCGCGCGTGATGCGGTCAATCATTTCCGGCGAGTAATGCGCCAAGGCTTCCTGCGGCAGGTAACGGCGATTTTTCGGATCATAGGGCATGATCAGAACGTCTTTGCGGCCTACGCAATAACAGCGAACGTAATCGGTAAAATCAATGAACTCCTGCAAAGTCATGGCCAACGTGCCGGTCTGGTCGTAATCGCGCCATAAATCTTCCAGAGAATCTACTTTGTAAACATCGCGCCAGCCTCCGCCGTCGTGCGGTTTCAGAATCGCTGGCATGCCGATGTGTTCGACGATGCCTTCCCAATCGAGCGGGAATTCCAGGTTGCGTAAGCTGTCGTTGGTCACGCCTTTGATATAAGCCTTCTGCGGCAGCAGAATTGTTTTTGGCACTGCCAATCCCAGCTTGGTGGCGAGCGAAAAACCAAAGAACTTATCGTCTGCCGACCACCAGAACGGATTGTTGACAACGATTGTGCCGTTCAGCACGGCGTTCTTCAGGTACGAACGATAGAACGGGATTTCGTGGGATATGCGGTCGAAGATGACTCGATACTCAGTGGGTTCGGCCATTTTGATTCCGCCGATTTTTATGTACTCGGCGGTGACGCCTGCGCCCAAGCTATTAATTTTTTCGATTAAGGCGGGAGGAAAGGTGTTTTCCATTCCGACCAAAATTCCTATTTTCATTTTGACTCCTTCTCGTTAATTATCAGTTAGTGATTTCCCGAAATCGTCTGTACGGCTGGTGATGATTTCGAGACTGTTTTATAAATGCGGAAATAAATATAGGTGTTAATTGTTAGTTTGCCAGATTTTAATCGTTCATAACCTGTCTGATTCTGGATACTCTATTTCAGTGTCAGGACTGGCGGATGTCACTCGCAGTAAGCTATTATCCAGCTAAATCAAACAGCGGAGTTTAGGTTTCGTATTTAGAGGTGTCAACTCAAATGACTTTTAAGAATTTTGATGGGAAAACGCGGTTGGCTTTGTTTGCGGGCGTATTGCTCGCTTTGAGCTTTGGAGTGCTTCCTAATCGTACCAGTATAGTCAAGGCCGACAAGATCCCTAAGCCTGAAGAAGTGGCCGAAAGGGCGATTATAGCGTATGGCAGCCGGGCGGCGACTTACGCCGTTCAGCGCAATGGCACATTGCGGGCTTTGGTCAAATTCATTTCCGCCGACGGCACGCGCGAAGGCAAAACAGTCACAAAATTTATCCGCAAGGAGAAATTGAAAGACGATCTCCGGATAGTTGATTTGGATTTGCCCGGCACTCGCTATGTTTTGGGTTTTGATGGAAAAGAAACCTGGAACATTCATGACGGCGAGGTCAAAAAGCTCAGTGATGACGTGATTAAAGCTTTTCATGTGGCCCACGCACACAGCTACGAATCGTTGCTTCGTTACAAAGAGAACGAAGGCAAGCTGGAATACGTCGCCAATACAAAGCTCGGCAATCTGGAAATGGATATTGTTGATTTGGTTTTGCCCGATGGCGTGCGGACTCGATATGAGGTCAGTCGTAAATCAGGGCGAATCCTTTACCTAAGCTACGAAGAGAAGATCAATCCGCAGGCTGAACCGTCCAAATTCCGACTCTATTTCAAAGATTTCCGTGTGATTCAGAACACACTTTTGCCATACATGACGATGGTTTATCAGGACGGCAAGCTGATTGAGGAACGCAAAATCGTCGAGGCTGTTTTTAATGTGCAGCTTAAGGATGATGCCTTCAAAGCGGAAAACTTCAACAAGCCTGCTGAGGCCGCAGTCAAGCAATAACTTGCTTGCGCTGGCTTTTGGTATTGGTTCTGACAATAAAGCTAAAGAATTACGGCAAACCCAAAACAGCTTGGCGAACATCTACAATCTGTCTCGTTTCCCCATCGCAACCCTGAATTTTTGACAGCTTTCTCAGCTTGGGTGTAGCATCAACCTTTGCTGACAGGCTGATTATTCACCATTTAGCTCAGCACTTTTCCGAGCAGGCGACTTATTTCTATGGCGATTCGCGCTAAGCTGGTTATCATTTTTTTTGCATTCATCATCGTCCCGATGTTTTTGCTTTGGGCACGATGGCAGGACACAGCTGTTGGCAGCATCAAGTCAGTTCTCAAACAGGAACTGGCTGATCGTGCGCGCGAGATTTCTGACCAAATTGACGAAAATCTGGCGACCCAAAAAGGACAGCTTCTTAAATTGGCTCAGCAATCTGCATTACGAAGCTACGCTCGTGCGGCGCAGCAAAGCACTCAGGTACTGCCAGATCGCGCTTTGAGTTACGACCTTTCGGCTTTTCTGCTGGCGAATCAGCAAAGATACACAGCATTGATGGGCATCAATCGGCAAGGTGCTCCATTATTCAAAATCGAAATCCAAACTGACGCAAACGGTCTGGCCAAGCCTTACATTATCGAAAAGGATTTTTCAGCCGATGATATTGTTGGAATGCCACAGGGATTTTCCGACGCCGCGTCAGATGTAGTTTTTGCCACTGCTGTTCAGGTTGATGGCAATGGCGGTTATCTATATCTGATCGCTCCGCTCAGAGACGACGGAAATAGCATCACATCTGCGTTGGTGGTTAAAATGCGCGCAGAGCAAATGGCAAGCGAAGCGGTTGGTATGCGTCCGGCGGCTAAACTTGGTCGTGCCAGGGCATCACGTCCCGAAGCAATAATTCTCACTCCGCAAGGCACGGTTCTTTACGCTGCTGATGCGACGAAGCAGTGGCGGCCATACACTGAGGCTTTTCGGGAGCTTCAGCGCCCGATGTTTTCTCTGATTAAAGAAGCTGATAAGGATATTGATTGGCAGCCATCATGGCTGATCCGGCACCGTCTGCGAGAATCCAGCCCGCCGCTTTCGATCTTTATGGTCGAAAATTACAGCGGCGCGATTGATCAGATTGAATTTTCCAGCTACGTCCTGTTGGCATTAACGATGTTACTGGTAATTGTTGCGATGCTGACGCTTTATTACTTGATCAGCAGCATCACTGACTCAATTCGCAAAGTGACTCGCGGAGCACGCGCTATTGCGACAGGCAATCTGGGGTACCAGATCAAGGTCAAAGCCAAAGACGAAACGCGTGTGTTGGCCGAATCTTTCAATCGAATGGCCAGCCGCTTGCGCGAGATGATTCGCAAAGAAGGCGAACAGAAACAGTTTGAATCTTTTGCGCGATTGTCGGCTGTGTTGACTCACGATTTGAAAAACCAGATTTTGTCACTATCTTTGCTGGTCAATAACATGGAGCGGAAGTTTCACCGCGAAGGTTTCCGCGAAGACGCAATGCGGACTTTGTCCGAAACGGTCAATAATCTTCAAAGCCTGGTTTCAAAACTGTCCGATCCGCGAACTCCAACCAAACGCATTCGCGAAAAATCGAATCTGACACAATTATGCGAGCGCGTTTTGAACCGCACTGCCGTGCAAGCCGCCAATAAATACCAGATTTCGACTCAACTGATGCCTGAGCTAAATGCTAATGTGGACGGCAAAGCTATTGAGCGAGTGATTGAAAATCTGGTTATAAACGCCCTTGAAGCAATGCCTGGCGGAGGTTCGCTTCGAGTGGCGACCCGGCTGGATAACGGCAATGCCATTGTCGCAGTTGCCGACAGCGGCAAAGGAATGACCGACGATTTTGTCCGCGAGCGGCTATTTCATCCTTTTGCCACAACCAAAAAGAAGGGAATTGGGCTGGGTCTTTATTCCTGCCGCGACATAGTCGAACAACACGGCGGACGCATTGATGTAAGTAGCAAAGTTAATGTAGGCACAGAATTCAGGATCGTTCTGCCTCAGCAAGTCGAAGAGCAAAAAGCTGAAGCAAAAGCGGCAGCGGTTTGAACCGTGGCCCGGCTCCAATAAATTATGCCTGACCAACCGAAACAAACAGTGTTAGTAGTGGACGATCAGGAATCAGTCCGCAAGCAGCTTTACTGGGCGCTGGAAGAGAATTACCGCGTACTGCAAGCTGGCTCGCGCATTGAAGCGTTGGGACTGGTTGAAAAAGAGCCGATTGATGTGGTGCTCAGCGACTTGCGAATGCCTCCTTCCCTGCATGATATCAGCGAAGGATTGGCTGTATTGGAATCCGTACGCAAATTCAATCCGTTGTTGCCGGTTATCATCATTACTGGCGACGAAGATCACGAAACAGCCTTACAGGTAGTCCATCGCGGCGCTTACGACCTGTTCCACAAGCCATTTGACGTTCAGGAAGTCGAGATTATTGTCCGGCGCGCGGCTCAGCATTATCAGCTTGAAAAAGACAATCTCAACCTGCGCGATGAATTGCGAAAAGGCGGCGATTGGCAGCAAGGCATTGTCGGTTCCAGCCCTTCGCTACGCCGAGTCATTGACCAGGCGCGTGCTGTAGCCGAAACCAGCGCCACCGTTTTGATTACGGGCGAATCGGGCACTGGTAAAGAGATGTTGGCCAAGTTCATTCATAATATCAGCCCCCGCGCGCGCGCTCCGTTCATCGCTTGCAATATCGCGGCTCTGCCTGAAACTCTGGTCGAATCCGAGCTTTTTGGCCACGAAAAAGGCGCGTTCACCGGAGCCGCAATTCGGCGGCAAGGTCGGTTCGAGATGGCTGATACCGGCACCATGTTTTTGGATGAAATCGGTGAAATGACACCTGCAATACAGGTCAAAATGCTGAGAGTTTTACAGGAACGTGAGTTTGAACGCTTGGGCGGTCAGCAAAAAATCAAAGTGGACATTCGCGTCGTTGCAGCTACCAATCGCAATCTGGAACAGATGATCGAAGCCGGGCAATTCCGCGAAGACCTTTATTACCGTCTGAATATCATCAATCTGGAACTGCCGCCACTGCGCGAGCGACCTGATGATATTCCAATTCTGGCCAATCACTTTGCGACAAAAGCCGCTGCCAAGCACAACAAACAGACTTTGGTCCCAACACAAACTTTTTTGGACCATCTGGTTGCCTATCGTTGGCCAGGTAATATACGAGAACTTGAAAATGTCATTGAACGGGCGGTAGTTATAAGCCAATCGCCGGTTCTGGATGAAAGCTTGTTACCTGGAAAAGTCATAGCGCAGGAAAACACTGTCCAAAATAGCCCCACACAAACTGCAGTGCCGCAAATAGAGCTGGTCAATGGTTTATTGCCACCGGACCTGTCGTTTGAAACGGCGCTACAGAATTTCAAGCGACAGTTGGTGGCTCAGGCTTTACGCGAATGCAATGCCTCTCGTTCCGAAGCCGCTCATCGGTTAAAGATCAGCCGACAATACTTGCACAGATTAATAAACGAACTGAAAGTGGAAGGCTGAGAGTATAAAACCGATTTCTTCCATCTACCTCTGTATTGACAAAAAGCGTTGGTAGCCCGAAGTTAGCGAATCTATGAACCTTCGCGTACCCGCAGGCTAACCGTGGGACAGTGCTGCTGATTTTGCAAAAGCACCAACTGACAAAGGAGAAAAGTCTGCCCGCCCAACCTGGCAAATTCCTGTCGGACGTCATCGCTTGCAAATGGATGTTCAGCAACTGCCTGCGGTAGCAGGCAACCAAGGATTTGAACACAAGATCAGCTTGATTCACTTGGCGACGTGCTGGAAGTATTCCGAAATTCACCGCGATTACTCCAGCCAGACGATCGCACAAGTTTATCGGCGCACCTTGGATCGTTTTCCCACTTTTTTATTACCTTCACCGATAACGCAATGAGCTTCACGGTGAAATACACTGCGCATCCGGAGAGAAAAACTGCCTTCACCAAAGAAGTCGAAAAAGATGGGCGTATTCACGCCTTGATTCCCCAAGGCAGTCCCTGGCGCAACTGCATCATTTAGCGCAGCAACAGCACAGATAATGACGAATGTTTTCACCAAATCCGCTTTGCTTTATTAGAGGATCGTCGTTGTCAGCATTGTTTCTGGGGTATATTTGCAGATATCAGTGTCCCATTTAAGGCATCGGCAATAAAACTCCTCTTCAGGCATTTAAAGAAAATTTATCCGTTTCATGGAAGTCGGATGCTATACCGAAGACGGTCATAAATTGAGCATTTGAGCAACCTCCGGTAGGTTCGTTTTGCAAAAAATGATCCACCCCGGAGGCACTCAAATGCTCAAGCTAGAATTTAGCACAGCAGAAGTTAAAGCTCTGCATTACGAACCAGGAAATCCCGGCCACTTGGCGTAACAGACATTTCCTACTTCTGTGAGTTCAGCATTCTCTGATGTCACAGGCAAAGAATATGTGCAGCAAAACACGCAGCCTGGTTAGGTTGATGAGATGTCGCGCAACAAAGTATGTGGCGCGGGAAGGAAGGTCTTGGGTTGGACCGCGATCAAGAGTCGCTCCGGCCTGAGCGTTACTGCTTTATCTATCGGGCACAGAGTCATTCAGATGAAATTGCAGCAAGGCCTCCCAACTCTCAAACACCAACTTCCCAAAATACACTCGCAATTGCTCCCACAGGCTACGCCGCGATTCGCGCGCACGGCACCCTTGATACAATCGGTCACCCATTTCCAACACTTGATGCGCCACGAAGGCCAGCAGGTTGAGCAGGTAAAACACCATTGATAAGGCACGTTCGCCGTGCCCATAGTTGTGTTCCAATTCGTAGCCGTGATTCTTATGGACGTTGAATTGCTCGTTCTCAATCTTCCAACGCGAACGCCCAATTCCGGCCACCGTCGCCACATTTTCCGCTGTCACGGTCAAGTCCGTCACCCAGGCATTGTGGTAGATCACTTTGCCCGCTTTGTTGCGTTCCCAGACTTCGACGAAATTGACCAACACTTTGTCGCTTTGTGTCAGCGGCACCTGCGACGCAATCCGGTATTCAAAGTAACGACGCTTGGCCAGCGGCCCTTCTTCCCACCTTCCTTTCACGCATTGCCCTAAACGATCCAGGTCTTCCACCCATTCGTACAATTCTTTGTGGGATTCTGGCTTCGCCACCAGCACAAAGTTCATCCGCAAAGCCCGCAAATCCAGAATGAAAGGCTCGTGCGCATACAAATCATCCCCCATCACGATCATCTGCAACTGACGATGTTCCTGCCGCAGCCGTTTGACCAACCGTTTGCCTGCGTTGAGTTCGCAATCCTGTTTTTCCTCTCCATCCGTATTGCGCACCTGTTCGGCATCCAGCGGCAAAATGTCGTGGCTGCCTGCGCGCACCAACGTCGCTCCCACCACCACGTGGGAATAGTGGACCTCGCCAGTTTTGTCCTTGCGCCGCAAACAGTGCTCACACGCAATCTTCCTTGAACTGAAGTACTCCCCTCCCATCCAGCGCCACGGTGTAATACTTCCCGCCGCCCACCTCCGTCACCAGGCGCGTGGTCCACCCGGTTTGCCGCATCTTTTCAAAGACCTGCGGTAACACACGCCGCAAGGGACCCAATGCCGCCGGATCGTCCAGCAACTGACGCATCTGCGTGTCGGATGGCACACGTTCTACGCCAAAGAGCCGCTGCAAATTAGACCGCCCGGTTTGCCTTTCCATCCGCTGCTGGAATTGCAGCAGGTTCGGATGCTGGAAAAAGAACATCGCAAATCCACTCATCAATACATCGTGCAATCTCCAGGTAATGCGGTGCGGGTCGCGTTCATCCGGGACTTGACGAAAAGCCGTACGCAATAATTCCCGATAGGCTTCAAAGGTCAAATGTTGAAGGAGTCTCATCGCCCCAGTTTATGCGGCTGCTTGCGGCAGTGTCACCCTTTTGACGCTTTTTCCTGTTTTTTCTGCAAGCGCGGAAACTCATTTCCCTAAATCACACCTTCACAATGACTTTCCGCTTAACCGAGAATTACTGGGCAGCATACATACTGCTGGTTGCCGTGTTTTTATGTTCGGGGTACTCTTTCGGTCATCTGACTGACAAACTTCATCTCTGTAGTCGGGTAAACTCCACAGGCAATTTATCTTCACAACTTGCGAGGTCGTTTTATGGTTCGTTCCGGTCAATTCAGGTTTCACGTGATTGCTGCGCTGATGTTGGTGTGCGGATTGGCAATTTCCGCTATGGCGCAATTGGCGAATCCGATCAATCTGTCCGCAAAGCTGGATCCGAATCCGGTCAAAGCCGGACAAACCGCCAAGGTCACCGTCACCGCCAAAATTGATTCGGGTTGGCATTTGTATTCGCTGACGCAACCGGCGGGCGGACCGCGTCCGACCAAAATTACAATTGATGAAACCGGGCTGTTTAAAGCCAGCGGCAAACCCACGCAACCAAAACCGAAAGTCGCCGCCGATCCGAATTTTTCGATTCCCGGCCAGCCTCCGTTTATGACCGAAACGTTTGAGGGCGAAGCAGTGTTTACACTGCCAATCAAAGTCGCGGACGGCGCTCCGGTTGGCAATCAAAAATTGACCGTCAAGTTTTACTTTCAGGTATGCAACGATCACGAATGTTTGCCGCCGCGCACGAAACCGCTCGATATTGATGTAGCGATTGTTGCCGCGAATGCCAAACTGACGGCTTCGCCATCGCCCGAAGCTTCGCCTGCCGCGTCCGCTTCTCCGGCAAGTTCGCCCGAAGCGACGGCTTCGCCAACGCCTGAAACGGCTGCCGGTGCGACCAAAACGGAACCACCAACGATTCCTCCCAGCGCCAATGACGAAAACCAGGCCCAGGCGCTCAAAAATCGCGGGCTGTTTGGGTTCATTTGGTTCGCCGTTCTTCAAGGCTTGCTGGCATTACTGACTCCGTGCGTATTTCCGATGATTCCGATCACGGTCTCGTTTTTCACCAAGCGCGAAAAACGAACCAGTGCCCAAGCAGTCGGACAAGCTTCGTTCTTTTCGCTGGGAATCATTTTGACGTACACGGTGCTTGGGCTGGCGCTGGCGGTGATTGCCGGGCCAACGGGGCTGACCAAATTTGCGGCCAATCCGTGGATGAATCTGTTTCTGACCTTGTTGTTCGTTGTCTTCGCGTTGAACCTGTTCGGAATGTTTGAAATTCAAGTTCCATCGGGATTGGTCAACAAACTCAACGCCAGCGCAGATAGCGGCACAGGCGGCCAAACGTTTGCCACGATTTTAATGGGCATCACCTTCACGCTGACGTCGTTCACCTGCACGACGGCGTTTGTCGGCACGGTGTTGATTTACGCGACGCAAGGAGATTGGTGTTGGGCTGTGATTTGAATGGTAGCGTTTGCGACGGCATTCGCGTTGCCGTTTTTTTTGTTCGCGCTCTTTCCGCAATGGCTGCAAAGTTTGCCGAAATCCGGCGGCTGGTTGAATTCGGTCAAAGTCGTCATGGGCTTTCTGGAACTCGGCGCGGCGTTCAAATTTCTGAGCAACGTGGATTTGGTCTGGGGTTGGCAAACGATTTCGCGCCCGTTGGTGCTGTCGGCGTGGATCGCGATTGCGCTGGCAGCAGCGCTGTATCTGTTGGGCAAAATCCAGTTGCCGCACGATTCTCCGGTTGAACGGTTAGGCGTGTTCCGCATGCTGATGGCGACGTTCTTTCTCGGCCTGGCATTTTACTTTCTGACTGGGTTATTCGGTGGGTCGCTTGGAGAATTCGACGCGTGGTTGCCGCCTTCTTCGGCAAAAGATTTTGCCTTGAATCGTTCGGGGGGCAATGTCGGCGAAGCGAAATGGCAGGAAACCTATGACGCCGTTTTGCAGAAAGCCAAAGCCGAAAATCGCCCCGCGTTTTTGAATTTCACGGGCGTGACTTGCACGAATTGCCGCTGGATGGAAAAGAACATGTTTCCTGATCCGGCAGTGAAACAAGAGTTGGAAAAGTTTGTGCTGGCTGAGCTGTACACCGATCGCGAAGACACGCCGGAACACCAAAAGATTGACGAGGAAAATGGAAAGCTGCAGGCCGAAAAGTTCGGCACCGTTGCGTTGCCGCTGTACGCGGTGATTGATCCCAGCGGAAACATTCTGGCCAAATTCCCCGGACTGACACGCGACAAACAGGAATTCGTCCAATTCCTTCAGCGCGGAGCCAGCCGGTTTCAACCAATGACAGCGCAGAAGTG
>JBGAPB010000253.1:0-9467 GCA_044221525.1 Blastocatellia bacterium
GTTGTCGCTGTTGAAATACTCGCCGCGCCAATGGTCTTCGGCGACTTCGGCAATGCAGGGCAACGGCTTCCAGAGCAATCCAATTGGCCAGCTTGATCCGACCGGAACGCCCGCTCCGCCGCGATATTCAAAGACCAGCTGATGATTGCCACCGCCAAGTTGAAGATTGAAACTTCCCGTCGCTTCGCCGTTCCATTTATCGAAAACCAGCCGACCATCAACAAAGACTCGCGCGCCAGTGCCAGCGGTGATTTCAAAACGATAGGCTCCAGCGCCGAACGGAACTCGCCGCGACCAGCGAACTGAAAAACCATTCGGCAAAACGCCGCACTCCGATTCTGGGCTTTGTCCGCGCCAGTCGAAAAACAGACTGCCATCGCCGTCATCACGCACCATCGCGGCTTGGCCGGTCAGACCGTCGTTGTTGAAATACTCGCCTCGCCAATGATCTTCAGACACAACGGCAAAACAAGGATGCGGCTGCCAGTTCAGCTTAACCACAGCACTGCCCCATCGTTCGTAATACTCCAACACGATTTTGTGATTGCCCGCCGAAAGCTGAACGTCCACAGAGTAAGTCGTCAGCGGTTGATCGTTCCAACGGTTCAAACGCTCCTGTCCGTCAATGAACAAGCGCACTCCGTCATCCGCCGTCACGTTGAAGCGATACGAACCTCCGCTAAACGCAACCGAACGAATCCAACGAACTGAAAAATTGTCAGGATTGACCCCGCATTCTTTGCTGGGCGAATTGAGTTGCCAGTCGAAATCCAGAAAGCGGCTGTTCGGCTGGGTGTCGTCGCGCACCATCACAGGCGCGCCGCTAAAGTCCGTGTTGTTGAAGTATTCTCCGCGCCAACGATCAATTGAAATCGGGCGTGAAGGAAAACAGGTTTGCGAAGAAAACGTTTGGGCTGAGACCTGTAAAAAGCATAAAGCAAAAAGCGAAAGGCAAAAGGCAAAAGGTCGGCACTTTCTTTTTTGATAAAAACGAAGCTCCATCCTTTTAACTTTTGATATTTGCCTTTTGCCTTTTGACTTCACTTAACGCCGCGCCAAGCGGCCTGAGTTTGATTGCCAATCGTCCGCGTGTTGTATCGTTCCAGGTAATCCTGATGGCGTTTGTCATTCGGATAAGCGTCGCCCGGCGAATATGGGTAACTCTTCATTTTGTGGTAAGGCAGTTCGCCAACGGTTTCAGGCCGCGCGGAGTTCAAATCCATATCTTTGCCAAAGCCGTCAGCAAAAACCAGATAAGTCCGCTTCCATCCCGAAGGCAAAGGCGGCAACCGGCGCGCATCGAAATCCAGTTGAATCTCGTCGCCGTTGCGAGTCACGACGTACATATCATCCGCCGCTGTCAACAGTCCAAGCACATCACCAAACCGAGTGTAATTGCCCAGATGCGCTTTCCACGGAGCAAAAGGCTCAATCGTGCGGTAATCGTAAATCAGCGGCTTGCGTCCGTCTGGCGAGTATTCGCGCGGGAAGCCTCGCCAGTGCAAGTTCGCCGTCATCGGATCAAGTGTCGTGACTTTCACTGGCGCATTGCCGCCTGACGCATCAACCAGAATCTGATCCCAGTAAATTCGCATGCTGGTGACGATGCGGACTCGACTGTCAGAACAGAGGAATTTGCCAGTCAGGTCAACCGTCATCGTTTTCGGCAATCCGGCTGGAAAGCCCATTTGCGGAATGACCGTCTGCCATTGGCTGCGGTCATTTTTGACCTGAACGTAAGGCGGGATGATTTCGACGCCAGCCTGCGCAGCCGCCAGATTCGCAGTTGAATCCGCGTAATCAATCCAGGCGGTCAGCAACAACAACACTTGTTTGGCGTTGGTCACATTGCCCAAGTCCAACTCCATCGCGTGTTCGCGTGCGTAGCCTTTGAACCGCAGCTTTTCAAAATCTTCGGGGTAGCGGCGATCAATGTCTTTGATCAGCGGCAGAATGTCTTTGCCTTTGTCGTCCGTGGCGCGAACTGGCGGACGCGGAGCTTTGACCGAATAGATTTTGAATTCAGGATAAGGCGGCCCAGGCATCAGCCGTTCGTTCGGATAAATTTCAGTGTCATCCGGATGATCCACCGCCAGCAATTTGGTCTGGTCAAAGAAGATCACTTCTTCCAACTGATTGTTCATTCGCATCGAAAGCACGCCGTTGTATTCGCTGCCGTTCCAGGCGTACAGCAGCGGACACGAAGTCCCTTTGCGGTCGAGTTCATCAACCTGATTGTCTCCAGGTTTGATCGCCAACTCCGACTGCATAATTCCGGCTGGCCAAAACATCGTCAGCGCATCCACCGAAGTTCGATAGCCAAGTCCGAACGTCACGCCCGCCGAAGCCACGGCAGGCGAAGTCGAATAAACTTCCAGTTTCTGCCGCAAGCTGCCGCTGCGAAGCTCGGCTTTGGTTCCGATGGCGCTCCGGTTGCTGGTCTTGCCCGCAAGCTGAATCCGCGCAAAGTTTTTGCCAAAGCCTTCGGATTTCAGCGCGACAATTCCGCCGTCGTTATTGAAACCGATCAGGTCTATTCCGCCGTCACTGGTGAAATCTCCAAGCGCGAAGGATCGGGAGTTGGGAGTTGGGAGTTGGGAGTTGGGAGCATCTGCAAACTTGTCTCCTAACCATCGTCGCAATCTCACCCCAGCAGCCGTTTGCGTCACAACATCCAGCAAACCGTCGTTGTCGAAATCAGTAATTTGCGCTGCAAGCGATTCGCCCCGTCGCCCCGTCGCTCCGTCGCCCCCTCGCGCGAATGCGCCTTTGCCGTCACTGAAAAACGAAACGTCTTCACCGTCAGCGCCTGGCAAATAGAAATCAATGAAGTTGTCTTTGTTCAAATCACCCGCGCCAACTCCAAGAGCTTTGCCGCTGAAATTGATTCCAACTGAAGCCGCAATTTCTTTGAACGAACCATCGCGTTGATTGCTGAACAGTTGAGCCGGTGAGCCGTAATTGACGACGAAAAAATCTATGTCGCGCTGGTTGTTGAAATCGGTTGGAACAACGGCTGTGGTTTTGTTTTTGCCTCCGGCCAAACCTGTTTTCGCCGTGATGTCGGTGAACGTGCCGTTCCCGTTGTTTTGGAAAAGCCGGTTTTCTTCTCCGGCAAAATCGTCTGGGAAGGTGGCCGAATCCTTCGCCGGAAACTGCGAAAGGTCGGCGAAATTGCCAACGAACAAATCCAAATCTCCATCGTGATCGGCGTCTACCCACGCAGCCGTCATCGTCCAGGCCGTAGTTTTCGGCAGCCCGGATTTTTCGGTCACATCGCTGAAACTTCCATCGCCATTGTTTTTCCAAACCGCCAACGTTTGATAACCGAAAACTGCCAAGTCGGTTTTGCCGTCGTTGTCGAAATCTCCAAAGACCGCGCCGCTGACAAAACCAGTCGTCGTCAGTTTGGCTTTGTCGGTCACGTCGGAGAATTTGCCGCCATCGTTATGGAAAAGTTTGATGAACGGTTTGTTGCTGTCAACGCCGCTGACCAGCAAATCTAGCTTGCCGTCGCCGTCATAATCTCCAAGCGCGACGTTTGAACTGAAGACCGAAACCAGTTCGCGTTTTGTGTCTTCGTTGAATTCGACTTTGGTCAGTTTGCGGCCAAGCTCAGTTGAAAGCGGCTTGGCCGTTGTCTTCACATTCAACCCGGCGGCGGCGTCAACGAACTTCACGGTCGCGGCGTCTTTTGAAATCAGATCGGCTTCGGCTCCGGTGCTGACGACGGCTTCGGCATATTTGCCCTGCTCGCCGTAAGTCAGCCCCAGCGTGGTCGAGTAGCCAGAAGCTTTCAGTTTTTGAAATTGCGTCAAAAGCTTTTGCCCTTCGGCCTGATTGCCTGAGCGGATCATCGCCTGAGCCAAGCTGTAAACCGCCGTGGCGTTGTAAGGCTCAGCGTCCATTGCACGACGGAAAACTTCAGCGGCCTGAGTGTATTGCTGTTTGGAAGAATAAATCTGGCCGATCTGAATGTTCGTGTAAGGGTCTTTGGCGTCAACGGCCAGGACTTTGTTGAAAGCAGCAATGGCTTCGTCGTAAAGGCGATCTTTTTTGTAGGCCGCGCCCAGAACGTATTGCGCGTGCAAGCTGGTCGGAGAGACTTTCAATGCCGCTTGAGCCTCTGTGACTGCGGCTTTGGCGTCGTTCAAAAAGTAATCGGCCATCGCCAGATTGATGCGAGCAATGGCGAAATCGGCGTCGCTTTCCAGCGCCAGTTTGAACTGTTTGACGGCGTCTTCGTGCTTGTATTGCTCCATCAAAGCCACGCCAAGATTGTTCAGCCGGTAAAGTTCCTCGCGTTTCTGTTGTGCGGCAGATTGGTTGGGAGCGCCGCTGACATTCAACCAGCAAGCCGCGCCGGTCAATGCAGCCACTGAAAACACCAAAACAACAACTAACAACAATGACTTCTTTTTCATACTTTGGCTCTCTTATTTTGCTGGCACTGCGACCATCTTTACGTCAAAAGCGGCTGAACGCGATCAACTCGGCTCAGCCGCTCGGCTTCAAAATAATAGTTGCGGCTTGTCGTCAAACTTACTTCACTGCGGTTCCGATTCGTTTGAGCCTGATGCCCATCAGTTTATCCAACAACGTCGCGCCTTTTTCGGGATCGCCCGCCGCAGGATCAAACGACAGGTGAACATACAGCGCACGGGCAAAAATGTTTTCGCGCGGCACAAATCCCCAGTAACGACTGTCCTGGCTGTTGTCGCGACTGTCGCCCATGGCGAAGTAACTGTTTGGCGGCACGGTGACAGGTTCTTTGACGCCATACTTCAACGAGCTTTCAAACATTCCCGCGTGGTCATCATCGTCGCTTGAGCGGCCATCAACGTAATAAACCCGATAAGTTGCACCGGCGGGTTTTGGCTCGACTTTTTTGATGGTCAGATCGCCTTTCCTGGGATCAGGTTCTTCAACAATTGCCCGCTCTTCGGGGATTTCTTTGCCGTTGACCAGAACGCGGCGACCTTTGACCTGAACGGTGTCGCCCGGCACTCCGATCACACGCTTGACGTAATTCGTCTTAGGATCGGTCGGCCATTTGAAAACGATGATGTCGCCTCGCTTGATCTCCCGCGTCGGCAACAAACTGCCCAATACCGGAGTCGGTTTGCCAAAAATGAACTTGTTGACGAACAGATGATCTCCGATGTTGATGGTGTTCTGCATAGAACCTGTCGGCACGGCTACGGCCTGCGCGATGAAGGTCATCAGAAACAACGCCATGACCACAGTGATCAGAAGCTGTTCAAAAATATCGCGGATCGCCGATTTCGGCGGCCCAAAGGTCGGTTGGTTAGTTTTTGTGTCAGCCATAGAAATTCAGTTTGGTTGAAATTTTGAATCGGAACTGTGCAGGTAATCTACACTAACTTGCGGCCAACGGCCACATCTCGAACATCAGCAGAGTCCAGATCAGTTTGCGATGATCGGCCAGGCCGCGTTCGTGTTCGTCCAGCATTCGCTGGACGTAATCGGCGTTGAACAATCCGCGCCGATTCAAACGTTCGGGCGAAAAGGTGTCGCGCACCAGACTTCGCAATTCGCCTTTGACCCATTTGGCGACCGGCATACCGAAGCCTTTTTTCGGGCGGTCAATCACGTCATCGGGCAAACGGCCTCGCATGGCTTTCTTCAAGATGTATTTGCCGGTCAATCCCTTCAGTTTCATTTCAATCGGCAGCTTCAACACGAATTCGATGAAGGTGTGATCCAGAAACGGCGCGCGGGTTTCCAGCGAAGCCGCCATACTGGCGCGGTCAACTTTGAACAGCACGCATTCCGACAGGTAATGCGCCGCGTCCAGCTTCATCATCTGTTCGATCAGATTGCCGTTTCCGTTCAGCCGGTCGTAAGGCAGAACCTCGTCAAAGACTCTTTCGTCAGGATATGCGGCGACGATTTCAGGCCGCAACAATTTGCGTTGCTCGACAGCATCATACGAACCCATCCAGATCGTGTGCCTGGTTCCCGCTCCGTGCGAAGCTCCGCGCACGAAGCGTTTGGCTTTGAAATCCAACGACAGGTTTTCAGTCGAAACCGGCAAACCGGCAACAACTGGTTCAATCAGACCGCTGCGAACAAATCCGGGAATCATCTGGTAAAGCCGAGCCATTCGATGCGCGCCGTAAGTTGGATACCCGGCGAACAGCTCATCGCCGCCGTCTCCGCCAAGCGCAACCGTCACGTGTTGGCGAGTAAAGCGCGACAGCAGAAAGGTCGGAATCAACGAACCATCGCCAAGCGGTTCGTCCAGCAAGCGCGGAATTTCCGGCACAATATCCAGCATATCGCGTTCGGTGAATCGCTGTTCGTAATGTTCAGTACCGAGTTGCGCGGCGACTTTGCGAGCGTAAGAAGATTCGTCAAAAGACTTTTCCTCAAAGGCGATAGAGAAAGTTTTGACTCGCCCGCCAGCGGCTTCACAAGCCATTTCGGCCATTGTGCTGGAATCAATTCCGCCTGACAGCAACACGCCGAGCGGCACGTCAGAAACCAATCGCATCCGAACGGCTTCGCGCAAACGATTGCGGACTTCTTCAGCGGCCTCTTCTTCGCCGATCTTCAGCCTTTCGCCGTCATAACTTAATTGCCAATACTTTTCAGTTCGCCAGCTTCCCTTTTCAAAAATCAGCCGATGCGCGGGCAGCAGTTTGTGGATGCCTTCAAGCATTGTGTGCGGCGAAGGCACGAATTCGTATTGCAGGTATTTCCGCAACGCCAGCAGGTTCACCCTCCGTTCAACCGACGGATGCTGAACCACCGCTTTCAATTCAGAGGCAAAAACAAAAGCTTCGTCGGTTTGCGTGAAGTACAGTGGCTTTTCGCCCATTCGGTCACGAGCGACCAGCAGTCGTTGCCGCCGTTCATCCCACAACGCGAAGCCAAACATTCCATTCAGATGCTGAACCAGGTCGTCGCCGTAATCTTCGTAAAGGTGAACGATAGTTTCCGTATCGGAATTGGTTTTGAGTTGATGGCCGCGCGCCAGCAAGCCTTCGCGCAGTTCGCGGTAGTTGTAGATTTCGCCGTTGAATACCACCCAGACTGTGCCGTCTTCGTTGCTGATAGGCTGATGACCTCCGGCCAGGTCAATGATCGAAAGCCGTCGCATTCCCAGGGCAGTTTGGTTTTTGAAATAAAAACCTTCGTCGTCGGGGCCGCGATGAGTGATGGCGTCATTCATCGCACGAGCGATTCGCTCGTTTGTGGGTCGTTGCTGATCCAGATTGACGAATCCGATAATGCCGCACATTGGTGGGTTACTGCGCTCCTCGAGTTTTCTTTCCAGCAGCATTCACTGCAGATTGCTCAACCATTTTGCGTTCGATTGGCCGCCCTTGAATCGGCGATGACAGCACAATCGAAGTCGCGGGCATGCCATAAGGCGTGATGCGATGGACAACCTGTTCCAAGTGATGAATTGACGTGACGTGAACTTTCAGGATCAACGAATCATCGCCAGTTACGCGATGACATTCGATGATTTCGGGAATTTCTCGAAACAGGGTTTCCATTCTCGGCAAGACTTGATGAGCCAGTCCGATGCGAATGAACGCCGTCACCTGAAAACCAACTTTTTCCGGATTCAGCTCAGCGCGATAGCCAGTGATGATCCCGGCTTTTTCCATTTTGTGTACGCGCTCCATGACTGCCGGAGTGGACAAGCCAACACGACGACCAAGCTCCGCGTAACTCGTCCGCGCATCAGCCTGTAACTCCTCCAGCAAGTGCCAGCCAATGTCATCCAACAATTTTTCGTCGGTTGAACTCATAACAACTCATCACTTTGGTAAGTCCAGCGCAGGGTTTTGCGTGAAGAAGCCAACAGGCATCAATTTGAACCCGGCTTTGTGAACCGGCATCACAGGGTAATCTTCCGGGCGCGGTAAGTGTGTCACGCCAAAGGAATACCACAACACGACATCTTTGTTTTCCAGTTCGCGGTTTTGTTTGACCCATTTTGGCAAACCGTCGCCACTTTTACTCTGATTGATGTAAAGCCCAGCGGCATACCGTTCACCAGGTTCATACTGAGTCACCCACAAATGCGAATTCATAAAGCCTGCTCGCTTGCGCACGGCGGAACTTTCGCCCGGCAGCGGAATGGAATTTTCTCCGGTAAACAGCAGATAGCCGGTGGGCTGTCCCAAAGCGTTTTTCACTGTCGGATTTCTCACCAGCCATCGGCGATGTGTGGCCAGGTTCAACTGGCGTTGAGCTTCGGCTTCGCGGCGGAGCGGTGTTTCGTGCATCACAAACGCATTGCCGTAAGGATTGTCTTTGCCTGGCGGCAGAGTTTCAGTGTTTTGTTCGACAACTGTGTTTGCGCCGCCGTCAATATCGAAATCCAGTCGGAAATTGAAAAAGTGCTGGTGGTGCGGAGCGGCAACGCCATCGGCGACAAGGTGGCTATAAGAGTCGTGCTGTGGTTCGCCATTCAACGGCGGCACGCCTTTGGTTGACATGACACCGGTCAACTGAACTTCCTGCTCAATCGTGCCATCCTGATTGAAAATCCAGTTGAAGCTGTAATCGTAATTTCCAACCACGACGAAAATTGTCATAACCAATTGTCGCGCGCGGCGCGATTGGTTTTGATTGGTCATGTAATCCACATGCTTCCAGCTGACGCCGCCATCGCGTTCGTAAATGGCTATAGTTCGTTTGGCGTCCAGGCTGCCCCCGCCTTCGTTTGAAAACACAGCGTCCAGCAAAGTCGCGTTGTCCGGCACATCGGTTTTGGCTTCCAGCGGAACGGCCAGCCGCCCGATGGCGAATTCGCCTTCGTCAAAGGCGTTGCGAATGAACCATGCAGCGCTGGGGTCGCCATAAGGCACAACCATTTCCGACAATGCGGCGCGATAAAGAATCGGGCGGACTTTGCCGCCATCTTCGTAACCGACGGTGTAAAGCACCAAACCTTCGCGCGGATGCAGCGCATACCGAAAGCGCCATTTCTGCCAGCGGATTTCATTGCCGCGAATTTCAAAGCTAGCGCCGTTGGGCTGAACGATTTGCAGCGGCTTCGGGGCTTCGCGCAAATGGCCAACGGATTTTTCATCTACGTCGGCTGTGGCTGACGGAACGGGCACAACTCCGCTATCAACGACTTTAATCACTTTGCGCGCATTCATGTCCACGACCGCGATGATGCCTTCGATTGGGCGAGCATAAGGATTTTTGGAATCTTCGCGCAGGTAAGACAAGCCGCGAAACAATCGCTTGCCCTGCTCTTCGGGAAAACCGAAGTTGCCAGCCGACCACATCTCCACCTGGACTTTGCCGAATTCGGTGATGCCTCGCTTTCGCATCGCCGCCTGCCATTCCGGGTCGCTGCGCACGATGGACTGAAACATCAACACATCGTCGAGCATGATGCTCGGTTGAGCGCCTGGAACTTCGCGGACTGAAACTACGCGCTGATTGCGAATGTCAGCCACGCCGTCAAAGGT
>JBGAPB010000254.1:0-9596 GCA_044221525.1 Blastocatellia bacterium
GCTTTCTCCTTAACACGCCGG
Source organism: Blastocatellia bacterium (assembly GCA_044221525.1). Lineage (GTDB taxonomy): Bacteria > Acidobacteriota > Blastocatellia > RBC074 > RBC074 > RBC074. The sequence continues at coordinate 22 of JBGAPB010000254.1, forward strand.
AACAGATAGGGTTTCAGCATGAGTGTGTAGGTTGTTATGCAAAGAGGTTCGCGAGTCACCACGCGCTGGTCAAACACCAACCGATACGAATTCGGAAATTGCGCTCTTGGTTGTTGGTGAAAAGCATCAAGACTTCAGATGCTGGCCAAAATTGAAATGTTGAGTTTTTCAGGAAAAATTCTGTGAGGACTTTTACCTGAAATTTTCGCATTGACGCGACGGATTCTAATTCAGGTAAATGAAATTGTCATTCGGATCGCTGAAATTTCCAGTTTTTTTCTGGCACCGCTTTAACCGTTGCAAGATTCTTTGCAACCCATTGATGGCTTCGTCCAATTTCCCCTGCTGCATTGCCCGAACGGAACGCTCAACTTCTTTCTGAATTTATAAGGCGAACTGTTGCCGTTGAGGCGCGGCTGTAATTTGTTGCTGCTGTTTGTTCATATTTGAATTGTTAGATATTTGACTCGCATTCCAAAATCATTGACCTGGGACTTTGTAAATGGTCAGGTTGGCGTAACGATGCTCCGTGTCTTCAAAAACCTTCTGAAAATTCTGCTGAAAGACTGACTCGTCAAAAAACTCTTTGATCAGGCTGTTGCCCCGCAATTCATTGTCAATTCCGACGTAGGCAATCTTGTTTTGGTTGAGCAGGCGAACGAGTTCATCGCGGTTCCGTTCGTGGAATATCTGTTTGTAGATGGCTTCGCGTTCACCGACGTTATAACCCGCCGTCCAGGCGAACAGCGTGTAACCCAGAAAGACTTTGCGCCCCGCAAACAGAATTGGGTGCGCGAGAAACGAGTGCGTCAGAAACACGTCCGAAGGTTGCGTATTCTGAAATATCCAATTCGTTAAACGGTCGTTTTGGTGTGGAATTGTAATGACGGCATCGTTCTGAAGCGGAAACAGATCAAGGATTGCGCCAAAGCTCATGGCCAGCGTCAAAATAACAGCCAGCCCAGCGCGCAAGAAGCCGCCTTTGCCAATGCGCCACAGCGCGTAAGCGGCATAAATTGTGGCAAAGATATTCCAGAGGTTTAGCAGCTTGTGATTATTGAAAGCATCTGTGCTGAGTTGAAGCAGGAACACAACCGCCACCAGACTGGATAACGCCAGAAACAAACGTCGGTGAGAATTGGAAAGAAACCACAGCGCAACAGCTATCAACACCCACTTTAATCCAAACGTCCAGGCCAGGTATTTCACTACCAGCCACAAAGTCGGGTCAGGAATGATGTAGCCCCAATGGAATAACGACTGTCCTGTTTTAGCCAGATTGCCCGCTCTGAGCATTAACACCTGCGGCAGTCCGACCAATATCGCCATCCCGATTAAATACGACAAGTAACTTCGATATGGAAAAAAAAGCCAAAGGCTGCCCAGCACGATAAAGGCAGAGATAAAAACTGCGCTGTTCCAATAAGGTAAAAGTCCAATCAACGCCCCGGAAAAGAGCAGCGGTTTATAGAGGCTTGCAAACGTGTCAGTAGCATGACCGTGAGGAAGGGCTGGTTCCGCAATCAAGCCCTTGCTTACGCGCGGGCTACTGACACGTTTGTGTTGGTAAAGGTCAACCAAGAATATAAGGACGACAAAAAGAATGCCGATGCCGCTGATAAGGTGTCGTTGGTTAGCAAAAATACCGACAGTCAGCGCCCCCCAATCCTCTCCACGGTATGGATAACCTGAATTAACAAACTGAGTCGCCTTCAGGATGGAATTAACGGCTCCGCTCAGACTGGTTTGCGACCGCAAAAAAGGCAGGTAAGAAAGCGAACTGGAAGTGAAAAAGAAAAGTATGGCGGCGATGCGGCTGACAGCTCTGGAAGCAAACAGCAATTCGGCGAATGTCATAACCAGAATCACCAAGGCCAGCATCGAAAGTATGCTTAGGAAATTGATGCTCGACACCAAAGTCATGCCAAGAAAAGCCAGGTTCGCGCCCTGAAACCAAAACAGAAAGTGATAACGCAAAGGTTCGCCGGGAAAGAACGGATGTGTCGAAGGAAAATTATGTCCTAGCACAAAGCTTTGCGACACAGACAAGTTGGCTCCAAAATCGCTCCAGCTTTTGAACCCGAATTGAAAGTCTCCGTGGGGAAAATCCAAAGTCACCCACATCAGCCAACAGCTAAAAAGAAAACAAAGACCAAGGCAAAGCCAATCCCAGTTGTCATTTCCCGCAGGTCTTGCATTGGTGTCATCGTAGTAACTCGAAGGAGGACGGCGCAGCGTTTTGAAGGCGATTAATCCCAACGCGCTCGCGAAAATGAGATTGCCCATAATCAGCGGTTGAGTCGTCCGCGCAAACGCCAGCGCGCCAAGGTAGGTAATGATGCTACTCAGCAATAACCCCGCCAAAAAGGCTGTGGCATATCGCTGTTGAATTGATTTGAAACGATAGAAACAACGGCAAAGACAGTCGCCGAAATACACCATGCCCGCCAGGTACAGTATTGCCAACATCAGGGATCCATCATTAAAGGTAAAACCAAAAAAGGGCAAGACATTGCTGCCTTAACCCTCTTCGGTAAAAATCTATTGGCAACGAATGCGGCGCTTACTCTTCGTCTTCATCGCCCATAGCTGCGTCCAGAGCCTCTTCCAAAGTGAAGACGCCTTCGTAAAGCGCCTTGCCGACGATGACGCTATCCACGCCGTATTTTTCAATCTCTTTCAGGGCGTAAATGTCGTCCAGCGAAGCAACTCCGCCGGAAGCCGTGACATGCAAACCGCTGGCTTCGGCAATTTCGCGGAAATGTCTGTATAAACGATCCGCTCGACACCTTTTTCAGCTACTTTCTGCGCCAAATCAATGGCCTTCATGTTGGACATTTTTTCCCAGCCGCGCAGAGCGACAATGCCGTCGCGCGCGTCAATGCCCACAACGATGCTGCCGCCGAACTCTTCGACGATGTATTCCAGCAGCACTGGGTTTTCAATCGCCGTTGTGCCGATGACGATGCGAGTCACATCCATATCGTCGAAGCGGTGAACATCTTCTTTGGTGCGCACGCCTCCGCCGAACTGAACGGGAATATTCACTTCGTAAAGAATGCGCTCAAGCGCCTTGATGTTTGCTGTGTCGTCTTTGCCAAGCGCGGCGTCCAGGTTGACGACGTGCAGCATCTCTGCGCCTTCGTCGTACCATCGTTTGGCCATCACGACAGGGTTTTCGGAGTAGACGGTCTCAGCGGAAGCCTGTCCCTGTGAAAGTCGGACGCAGCGCCCGCCACGTAAATCAATGGCTGGGATGATAATCATGCAAGTGGTGCCGATGTGGGAGGTGTTTGTTTTCGCACGCTCATTAACCTTACTTTCCAGGCTTCCGAATCGTCGGAAGCAATTGTTATCAGTGATTGCTTAGCCAAATTTTGAATATTTGTGATTGATTTATTCCGCTTAGTTGATGTGTTTGCCGAATCGAACGCCGACAACGCTGCAAATACTACTCAATTTGCCTTTTCAGGCAAGCCTTTTGTGGATTTATCGCAAAGCTTTTGCCAGTCGCCTGACGCCTTCCTGAATTCTGCGCTCGCTCAGACCGGCGTAACCCAGCACGAATTCACCGGAACTTGATTCGCCCAGATAGTAAATTTGCGAACTAACAAGGCCGACTCCAACTTGCGCCGCGCGGTGAACGACTTCTTCATCGCTCAGTCCGGTTTGCAATCTGACCATGACGTGCATACCGGCGTTTTCGCCGACGATTTCTAAACGGTCTTCAAAATGTTGATTCAGCGAACGCACCAGAGCCTGTCGCCTTTTATCGTAAAGCGTTCGCATTCGCCTCAGATGACGTTCCAGATGGCCTTCCGAGATGAAATCAGCCAGCGCCAGTTGTTCCAAAGTTGGCGTTTGGCGGTCGGCGATCCATCTGGCTCTGGTAAAAACTCGCGTCATTGATTCTGGCACGACCGCATAACCGATTCGCAAAGCAGGAAAAAACACCTTGGAAAACGTGCCGACATAAATGACGCTGTCGCCGCCAGACAGCCCCTGAAGCGCGGGAATCGGACGGCTGCCGTAACGGAACTCGCTGTCGTAATCATCCTCGACAATCACCGCTCCGGTTTGCTCCGCCCATTTCAACAATTCCAGTCGCCTGGTCAGCGGCAACACCGCTCCGGTCGGAAACTGATGCGAAGGCGTGACGTAAATCAACTTGGCTTTGCCTGCCGACTTCCCTACCAATCTTTCGACCGCGATTCCGTGCTCATCAACAGGAACTGGCAACAATTTCGCCCCTTGAGCCAAAAAAGCCCTGCGCGCTCCCAGATAACCAGGGTCTTCGACGGCCACAGTGTCTCCGCGGTCAATCAGCAACTTGGTGACAAGATCAATCGCCTGCTGGGAACCATTGATGATGACAATCTGATCGGTTGTGCAATTGACGGCGCGTGAACGCCCCAGGTAGCTGCAAATCGCCTGTCGCAATTTCGGGTTGCCACGCAAATCCGACGCATAATCCAGCAACTCCGCTTGGTCGGTTCGGCAATGCCTGAGCAGCAAACGTCGCCATTCCATCATAGGAAATTCTTCCAGCGCGGGCCGACCCGTTTTGAAGTTGATCGGTAAATCCGGCTCAACGGCTTCCAGTAACGATGAATCGTCCAGAGTTTTGCCATAACGCGACAGCCTGACAGTCGGCGAAGCGTGCAAAGCAGTCGAGAAACTTGCGGCTTTGACCGGAGCGGTTTTAAGCAAATCATCCGGCAATTGAACGCAAACCCGCGTGCCTGAACCTGTGACAGCTTCCAGATAACCTTCGGCAATCAACTGCTCGTAACCAAGCGTGACCGTCGCCCTGGAAACTCCTAAGCTGGCAGCCATTGCGCGAGTCGAGGGAACTCGCTCGCCGGGTTTCACGCGACAGGATAAAATTGCGCGCCGCAACTCTTCATAAAGCTGACGGTGCAACGGTTCGGACGAACGATTGTCGAGCGTGATTGCGAGTTCCATAAGTGGATTTCCGTGCCAGTACCACGCGCGGTAGCAATCGGGTTTTCTCCGCCCAACGCCCCTTGCTGGTCGCGATACTGAGCTTAAAAAGTGGACTGGCATCTCAACATAAAATTGGCTCTTGGACAAGTCCACTCTTGAACGTATTTATTTGTTCGTTATGACTCAATTTAAGCAAACAGCGAATACAACTCTGAAACGATTGCCGCAACGCGGAGAATTCGACCGCAAAGCCGTTTACCAAATTCTGGACGAGGCCCTGGTTTGTCACATCGGGTTCGTTATTGACGGTCAGCCTTTCGTTATACCAACCAGTTATGGCCGGGTCGGCGACACGCTTTACGTTCACGGTTCGGCGGCCAGCCGTATGATGCGAACTCTGGGCGGCAAGGTTCCGGTTTGCATCACAGTCACGCTGATTGATGGACTGGTGTTGGCGCGTTCGGCTTTTCATCACTCGGTCAATTACCGCTCAGTGGTCGTCTTTGGTCAGGCTGAACTGGTCGAAGACGAACCTGGCAAGATGGCGGCGTTGGCGGCCATCACTGAGCACATCGTTCCTGGGCGATGGGCGGAAGTCCGCTCACCAAACGCCCAGGAACTAAAGGCGACCACAGTTCTGGCCATTCCACTGGAAGAAGCTTCAGCCAAAGTCCGCATCGGCGACCCAAAAGACGATGACGAAGATATGGCTTGGCCCGTGTGGGCCGGTCAATTGCCTTTGCGATTAACTCCCGGCACGCCAATCAACGATTCGCTGCTTGCTGCGGGAATCGAATTGCCGGATTACGTACGCAGCTATAAACGACCTTAACACCGAAGAAGGAGAACAATGACTCAAGCAGAAAGGCAGGAATTAATTGATCGTTACGCCGACGGTTACAACGAAGTCACGCGCGCGCTGGAAGGATTTCCAACCGACAAGCTGACCGCGCACGCCATTCCCGGCAAATGGAGCGCCGCCGAAATCATCCACCATCTGGCCGACAGCGAAATGATGAGCGCCATTCGTTTGCGCCGTTTGCTGGTCGAAGACAATCCGGCGATTCAAGGTTATCCAGAAGCCGTTTATGCCGAACGACTGGTATACAACACGCGCGACATCGCCCCGGCGCTGGAGGCTTTCAAAGCTGCAAGAGCCACCACGGTTCAACTGCTGGAAAAAATGACCGAAGAAGATTGGCAGCGCAAAGGGACTCACAGCGAAAGCGGCGCTTATGGCACAGAAATCTGGCTGGGCAATTACGCTGCTCACGCCCACGATCACGCCGGGCAGATTCGCCGCCTGCGCGAAGCGATGTAAAAAAGCTCAGAGTTCACGCTTCAGCGTGTATCAATGGACAATGGTCGTTGACACTCTGAAGCGTGAACTCTGAACGTTATATGGAGAAACTCATGACCAAACCACAAGAAACTGAATACGCGGCTTATTACGGCAAATACGTTTCGCTCGTTCCCGATAGAAACATCGTTGACACATTGACCAAACAACTCGGCGAAACGCTGGCCGCCTGGCGAGCCGTTCCGGCTGATAAGGCCGAATACCGATATGCTCCCGGCAAATGGTCAACCAAGGAAATGATGGGGCACGTTATTGATACCGAACGGATCATGGCTTATCGGGCATTGCGCATCGCTCGCGGAGATAAAACGGCCTTGCCCGGATTTGAGGGGTGTCCGACAAATTTCTGTTTGTCGTTGTCTCGGCAATAAATTTATTGCGAATACCGGCGACAAACTGAAGTTTGTCGAACGTTCGCAGCAGTATCTTTTTAGCGTGACTTCAAAGTGGACTGGCATCTCAACATAAAGTGGCTCTTGGACAAGTCCACTCCTGGACGTATTTATCTGTTCGTTATGGCTCAATTTAAGCAAACAGCGAATACAACCCTGAAACGATTGCCGCAGCAGGCGGAGAACGGGACCGCACGTTTACCAAATTCTGGACGAGGCCCTGGTTTGTCGTCGGTTTCGTGGTGGACGGTCAGCCTTTCGTTATACCAACCGGATTATGGCCGGGTCGGCGACACTTTACGTTCACGGTTCGGCGGCCAGCCGTATGATCACGAACTCTGGGCGGCAAGGTTCCGGTTGCATCACAGTCACGCTGATTGATGGACTGGTGTTGGCGCGTTCGGCTTTTCATCACTCGGTCAATTACCGCTCAGTGGTCGTCTTTGGTCGAAGACGAACCTGGCAAGATGGCGGCGTTGGCGGCCATCACTGAGCACATCGTTCCTGGGCGATGGGCGAAGTCCGCCTCACCAAACCCGGAACAAAGGCGACCACAGTTCTGGCCATTCCACTGGAAGAAGCTTCAGCCAAAGTCCGCATCGGCGACCCAAAAGACGATGACGAAGATATGGCCCGTGTGGGCCGGTCAATTGCCTTTGCGATTATCCCCGGCACGCCAATCAACGATTCGCTGCTTGCTGCGGGAATCGATTGCCGGATTACGTACGCAATATAAACGACCTTAACACCGAAGAAGGAGAACAATGACTCAAGCAGAAAGGCAGGAATTGATCAGTCGTTACGCCGACGGTTACAACGAAGTCACGCGCGCGCTGGAAGGCGACAAGCTGACCGCGCACGCCATTCCCGGCAAATGGAGCGCCGCCGAAATCATCCACCATCTGGCCGACGAATGATGAGCGCCATTCGTTTGCGCCGTTTGCTGGTCGAAGACAATCCGGCGATTCAAGGTTATCAAGCCGTTTATGCCGAACGACTGGTATACAACACGCGCGACATCGCCCCGGCGCTGGAGGCTTCAAAGCCGCAGAGCCACCACAGTTCAACTGCTGGAAAAAATGACCGAAGAAGATTGGCAGCGCAAAGGGACCTACAGCGAAAGCGGCGCTTGGCACAGAAATCTGGCTGGGCAATTACGCCTGCTCACGCCCACGATCACGCCGGGCAGATTCGCCGCCTGCGCGAAGCGATGTAAAAAAGCTCAGGTTCACGCTTCAGCGTGTATCAATGGACAATGGTCGTTGACACTCTGAAGTGTGAACTCTGAACGTTATATGGAGAAACTCGGCGACTCAAACCACAAGAAACTGAATACGCGGCTTTTTACGGCAAATCACGTTTCGCTCGTTCCCGATAAACATCGTTGACACATTGACCAAACAACTCGGCGAAACGCTGGCCGCCTGGCGAGCCGTTCCGGCTGATAAAGGCCGAATACCGATATGCTCCCGGCAAATGGTCAACCAAGGAAATGATGGGGCACGTTATTGATACCGAACGGATCATGGCTTATCGGGCATTGCGCATCGCTCGCGGAGATAAAACGTCTTGCTGACGAGCAGGATGATTTCATTGCCACAGATTGGTCTGAGCGAACCATCGCTGATCTGGCCGACGAATTCGAAGCCGTTCGCAAATCGAACCTGATCCTGTTCCGCAACCTGACTGACGCCGCCTGAAACAGATTGGCACGGCCAGCGACAACCCAATTAGCGCGCGCGCACTGGCATACATCATTGCCGGTCACGAGCTTTATCATCAGGAAATTCTGCGTGAAAGGTATTTGAGCTAAGGAACAGATACGGCCGGAAGAGTGGAACAAGCTGGCAGCTTGTTCCACTAAATTTCTGCAAAGTTCTTGAGCAGTCTCAGCCCGGCAGTCTGGCTTTTTTCGGGATGGAATTGAACGCCAACAATGTTGTCTCGGCCACAGATCGAGGCGTAGCGCATGCCGTAATCCGTTTCGCCAAGCACGCAGCTTGAGTCAGCCGATTCAACGTAAAACGAATGGACAAAGTAAAAGAAAGTTTGACTGGGTAAATCAGTAAAAACCTTGTGGTCGCGTTTGAACTCAACCTGATTCCAACCAATGTGCGGCACGCGCAGCTTATCTGGAAACTTCACAACTCGCCCCGGCATCAAGCCCAGACCTTTGTGAATTCCAAACTCATGGCCTTCGTCAAACATCATCTGTAACCCGACGCACAAACCTATGATCGGCTTCCCTGTTTTGGCGGCATCCAGAACCAACTCGTCAAATCCACGCGCCTTCAGACCGTCCATACAAGCCTTGAACGCCCCAACGCCCGGCAGTACCAGTTTGTCAGCCGCACGCAAAACCTTTTCGTCGCTGGTGACGACGGCTTCGATCCCCTGCGAAGTAAAAGCCTTTTCGACGCTGCGCAAATTGCCAACGCCGTAATCAATAATTGCTATGCTCATCAAATAACACCTTTTGTAGACATAACTCCCTGAATTCGATCATCCAGCCGGACGGCTTGCGACAGAGCGCGCGTTGCCGATTTGAAAATGGCTTCGATGATGTGGTGCTGGTTGCGACCGTAAAGAACTTCGATGTGCAGATTGCAGCGACAATGTTCGGCAAACGAATGCCAGAAATGTTCAGCCAGTTCGACTGAAAACGTGCCGACTTTTTCGCGCGTGTTTTCGACTCGATAAACCAAAAAGTAACGGCCAGACAGATCAACCACCGCTCGCGCCAGAGTCTCATCCATCGGCACGTAAGCCGAGCCGTAACGAACAATCCCCTTCTTATCGCCCAGAGCTTCCGCAAAGGCTTGCCCCAGACAGATGGCGATGTCTTCGACGGAGTGGTGATCGTCAATCTGCAAATC
>JBGAPB010000255.1:0-9449 GCA_044221525.1 Blastocatellia bacterium
AACTGGCCAAGGTTGGCGACAACAACGGCTCATTGGTCGTGCGCAAAGCCGAACAGAAAAAAGAAGGCATTCGCACCTCCGGCGTAGTCGCTGGCAGCGCAGGGCTAGCCGAAGAATTGATCGTAGTTATGCGCGGTGATGGAACCGTCCGCGCGAAATAATGCTGAATTTATTAACACCGTTTTCCGCAGTTTTTTGCCTCCTTAAATCCGCGGCGTAACTCGCTTAATTGCGTCGCACTGCGGGAAGCGGTTTTTTGCGCCTCTTCTGTTAGCGCAGGTGATCTGAGTTTGGGATGACTTTGATTGGGCTGACCGATCTTCTGTCCGGCCTTTACAAGATGGTCACCTGCGCTAACGGATTCTTTCAAGCAGCTTCCACATTCAGGTGGCAGTCACTCCCTTGCCGTCGCCTCTTATCAATCACGCAAACTTACCTGGAGGTAATCATTATGATCAAAGACTTTATGATCAAAGACTTTTTGGCGAATCCCATTCCTCGTGTGGCATCACGCTGGCCGCACCTGGCTGCGCTGTTTTTGGCTGGCGCTGTGCTGCTGATGTTGGTGGCCTGGCCGACGGCCACTCCGGTTGGTCACGGTAATGCCGCCGCGTTCATTTCCATCAAGCTGACCTTCAAATTTGGCAAGCGCACGAACACCGGAACTTGCGGTCCAGGCCGTGGCATCTGTGACATTACTTTAGGCGTGGCGCGGTCTGGCTCTGTCGAAGGCACGGTGACTCCGGTTGGCAGCGACCGGATGAATGTTGTCTTTGAGTCCGCCCTGGCCGACCGCTCTATGGAAATCGCCGAAGATATTGTGATGGAAGAATCCGTCGCCAGAAAGCTTGGCTTTAAGAACCTGACCATCCTGAAGGGAAGTTACGTCTTTGAACCCGGAAAGGGCAAATTTGGAGGTGTTACGCTCAATATCAAAACTACAAAATGACTGGCAAATGATCGGCTAAATAACCTGAATGGGCGCCCGATAAGGCTTCTGCCACGCGCCCATTCTCGACTCAAACGAAGGAGAATTTTAGATGGAGCTTCAATTCAAATCGCAAAGCATAACCGCACAAAATTCCATTGTCCTGAATTCCCGACGGTCTGACCGCTCAGGCTTCAGTGCGATCAGTCTCTTTTTCGCCTTGCTGCTGTTTACACCAGCCGTCTTTGCCCAGCAGGTTTTTACTGGAGCGAGCACGACTGAAGCGACGACTGCCTTTACTGCCTTTCGCACGGCCATTGGCGGATCCGACAATTCACTGGTCGCCAGTCCGCAAGCCAGCGGTCGCCGAGAGATCAACTGGGACGCTGTCAAACTGGATGGCACGGATTTCAACAACGTCACGACTCCGATTGTGGCGGGCAAGATCACGGGCATTCCGGTCAATCGCTTTCAGGCACGCGGCGCGCGATTCGACACGGTGCTGGCAGTCAGCAACGATGGTTTCGTGGGAGCCAACGCCAGTGTCGCTGGTCAATTTCCTGCGTTCAGTCCGGTCAATACTTTCGCGTCTTTCAATTCCAACAAGTATGAAGTGAGTTTCGTGCTGGCCGCTGCGCCCGCTACCACTCCGGCTCCGGCGGGGACGCGCGGATTCGGTGCAATCTTTCTGGATGTCGAGCAGGCCAACACTTCCAGCATCGAATACTTCAACGGCACGGTCAGTTTGGGCAAATACTTCGTGCCAGTCGGGGCCAGCGGACAGGCAGAGTTTCTGGGCGTGTTGTTTGGCGCTCCGGTTGTGACTCGCGTTGTCATTACGACGGGCACAACGCAAATCTTCAACTTCACGAACGGACAAGTCAGCGCAGGAGCCAGCGAAAGCGGAAGCGCCGATCTGGTCGCGCTGGATGATTTCATCTATAGCGAACCAGTCACAGCCAACACTGCGGCGGCTTTTAGCGGCTCAGGCGCGGCAGCAGCGACGGATGCTTTCAACGCTTTTCGCACAACAATTGGCGGCGCGGACAATTCAACCGTCGCTGGCCCACAAACCAGCGGTCGCCGAGAGATCAACTGGGACGCTGTCAAACTGGATGGCACGGATTTCAACAACGTTACGACTCCGATTGTGACGGGCAAGATCACGGGCATTCCAGTCAATCGCTTTCAGGCTCGAGGCGCGCGATTCGACACTGTCTTGGCTGTCAGCAACGACGGGTTTGTCAGTGCCAACGCCGGGGTTGCGACTCAATTCTCTTCATTCAGCCCGGCCAATACTTTTGCTTCGTTCAACAGCAACAAGTACGCAGTAGATTTCGTGCTGGCTGGCACAACCATTCCGGCGGCGACTCGTGGATTCGGCGCGATCTTTCTGGATGTAGAACAGGCCAATACGTCCAGCATCGAATACTTCAACGGCACGGTCAGCCTGGGCAAATTTTTTGTGCCGGTCGGCCAGAACGGACAGCCGGAATTTATGGGAGTGTTGTTCGGCGCACCTGTTGTCACCCGCGTAGTTATCACGACTGGAACAGCGCAAATCTTCAATTTCACCAACGGCCAAGTCACTGCCGGAGCCAGCGAAAGCGCGACTACTGATTTGGTGGCTTTGGATGATTTTGTTTACGGCGAACCGCTGCTGAATTCATCAAGCGTTTCGTCCGCCAGCTTCACGGGCGTGGCGTTTGCCAGCGAAGCCATCACCAGCGTTTTCGGCGACCAGTTGGCTACCGGAACAGTTGTAGCAACGGCGACTCCGCTGCCCACGACCCTTGCCGGAACCAGCGTCACCGTCCGCGACAGCGCAAACGTAGATCGGCTGGCTCCGCTCTTTTTTGTCTCGGCGGGACAGATCAACTTTCTGATTCCAACCGGCACAGCGCCGGGCGACGCCACCATCATCATCACTGGCGGTGACGGGCGACGTTCGACCGGACGCGCCAAAATCGAAACCGTCGCGCCGGGCTTGTTCTCCGCCAATTCAAATGGAGTGGGCGTGGCGGCGGCAGTCGTGCTACGAATCAAAGCCAATGGGGATCGAGTCTATGAACCAGTCTCGGCATTTGACTCCGCGCAACAACGATTCGTGGCGGTGCCGATTGATCTGGGGCCGAGCACGGACGCGGTGTATGTGCTGTTTTATGGCACAGGCATTCGCTTTCGCAGCGGGCTGGCTGGCGTCACGGCAAACATCGGCGGAACCAACGCAGGCGTGTTGTATGCAGGCGGGGACACAGGGTTTACGGGGCTGGATCAGATCAACGTCCTGTTGCCGCGCAGTCTGGCTGGAAGCGGCGAAGTGGATGTCGTTCTGACAGTGGACGGCAAAACAGCCAACACCGTTAAAATCCACGTCAAATAACGGCGGCCAACAGCGGAGCCTGGGCCGATAAAACCCACGCTCCGCTGCTCCTCAAACTTTCAAAATACTTTCAAGAAAATTTCAAGCGCCGCTCAAGATTTAAGTTGAGTGGTTTGGCTAAAGTGCGTTCGTAGTCAGGAGAACGAGGGAGAAACAGTAGAGCAATCCTATCCAGGTTGCCTTGCTTGCTTAAAAGACGGCTTTCGAGAACACCGGGCAACCTGGACAGGATTGCCCCATATTTCCAAGGAGGCAAAACAATGATTCGCAAAATGACTCAAATCGCAATGTTCACAATGTTCGCTCTGGCGCTGCTGGCTTTGCCTGCATTGGCGCAAGGCAAGAAAAAGGAAAAGTCCGGCATTCCGGTCGAAATCACCATCGTCAACATCACCAAAAAAGATGCGATGGCCAAACCACTGCCGGACGGAACCGGTCGAGTTATTCCGGTTGATGTGCAGTGGAAAACGGAAGGCGATGCCCGGCTGGTAAACCTGGAAGCAGTCCTGAAAACAACCAACACCGATGGCACAAACACCGAAGCCAAATTGATGCTCAACGAAAAAATGACTTCAGGCACGTTGATGTTGAAGATGCCGAATGATGTTTTTGCCCGTGAATACACGCTGGCGCTTTCAGGCAAATGCGTCTGGGAAGGCGGCCAGGGAACTTCACGCGCCAGCAAAAGCGGCGCTTTCCCCGTGCCCGCAAACGCCCGAACCAAGCAGTAATACCCGAAAACAAATTCAGGAGAATTCACCATGTCGAAACAAGCTTTGAAAAACGCAAAATTGTTTACGTTGTTAGTTGCCGGATTGTTGCTGTGTGTGCTGGTTGCGGTTCCAGCGGTTCTGACTTCAGCACAGAGCAAGAAAGAAGGTCAGGCCAAGGTCGAAAAGAAAAAGCCGACGATGAGAGATGCCGTGACCAGGAAAAGCGCCAGCGACATCGAACCCAGGCCAGGTTTTGAAATCGTGCTGAAAGGCGACAACGGATTTACGGTTCGCCGCTCCGACACCAAGGAAATCATCGGCTCCGCACATTGTGGCGTGTGTCCGGGCGGTAATTGCAAAGCCAAGATTTTTGGTAGCGGCGGAGGTTGCAGGGGCTGCGGCGATTCAAATGGCAGGAGTTGCACCGTAGACCCGTTTTAGCCCGCTTAGTTTGCTGTGAATCACTGACCTCATGGAGAAAATCAAAATGCGCGGTTCTCTCAAAAAACTTGTTGCCGGTATTTCTCTCGCTCCGGCATTTGCTCTTTGTTTGGTCATGGCGCTTTCGCTAACTCAGTTTAGCTTCAGCGCCAGCGCCCATCGCTCACAGGATTTGACTGTTCAAGCAAGCTTTGACGGCAAAACCGTTTCACCCGATGAAGCGATTGAATTGACGCTAAACCGTCAGCCCTCAATCGGCGAAGGCAGAATCGCAGTTGTCGTCGGCACAACCGATCTGACCGATTTGTTTGCCGCTGCTGAAAACACGTTGAAGTATTCGCCCAGACCTTTCCCTTTGCCGGATGGCGAAAACGAATTGACGGTTTATCTGGTGACTCCGAACGGAGAATGGAAAGTCGTCGCCGGATTCAAATTGAAAGTTTCAGCGAAGCCGGAAGCCACTGCGCCAGTCGTGGCCGAAAACGGCCAAGCGACGAATGGCGAACAAGCCTCGCAAGCAACTCAAACTCAAACCGCCGATACCGCGCAAGCGGGACATGCTGCGACTGCGGCTCAGACGCCAGCCGAACCGGTCAAACGCCGATTCGGTTTTGACAAATTTGAGCTGGCTCCGTCGCTGAACATCGGCTTCAAATCGCAATTCGCCGAAACGCATTTTCCTGATTCGAACAAACCCGAACGGCCTACGTTTGCCGACGCGACGTTGCAGGGAACCTGGAAAAGTGAAATGGCGCGCGGCACGTTCAACATGCAGCACCAGTTCGATATTGTCGGTTCCAGCTTTCGCAACGAAGCTTTGCGATTCGGCGAACAGGGCGACAAGGCTCGCCGCATTGAGCTGTCGTCTTACCTGATGCAATTCCAGCAGGGCACACGCAAATTCAACGTCGGGCATTCCAGCTTCGGAGCGCAGCGCCATCTGATAAACAATTTCGCCAGTCGAGGTTTCACTATCGCATCGCCGATCAACGAACATCTGGACGTTTCACTGGTGGCGATGAACTCTACGAACATTGTCGGCTTCGACAATTTCTTCGGGCTGGCGAATCACAAGCATAGGCTTTACGGCGGAGTCGTCGGCTTGGAAGTTTTTTCCAAGCGACCGGGCGGCTTGCGATTTGAAACCGGAGCTGTTGATGCCTGGTTTCTGGCCAATCGCCAGAATTTCACCCAGGGCAACATCAACGACAGCGAGCGGAGCAAAGGAGCAAGCATCCGCTTGCTGGCCAAGGACAAAACCGAACGCATGCGCTTTGACGGCGGTTTTACTCGCAGCCAGTTTTTCAACCCGAACGATCCGCTGTTGAACCAAGGCGCAGCCAACGTGGTTCAATCGCAAGTCACCACACGCAACGCCCGGTATGCCGAAGGGAGCATTGACCTTTTGAAAGAGCGCTCTTTCGTCAAAGTGAAACCGGCAACAGCAAAAACGACTGGCGAAGCGGCAACCCAACAAACCGCTGACGCTCAAGCAATCACTTTACCTGATCCGAAAAAGCTGAACCTGACGCTGAACGTTAAACACGAACGAGTTGATCCGCTGTTCAAAAGCATTGGCGCGGCGGCTCAGCCGGATTTGAATCAGAACATTGTCGAAGTCGTCGGTTCGTTCGGCGAACTGACGTTCACTGCATCACACACGCAATTCAACGACAACCTGGCGGGCATTCAAACGATTTTGCGCACAAACACGCGACGCGAAACTTTTGCCATCAACACCCCAACGCAGAATCTGTTTCGGCAGCGACCGGCTGTCACTCCGAATATCTTTTTGCCGCGCATCGGTTATACCTTTGAGCGGACGCGAGCTTTCGCCGATTTTATCCCCATCGGTGGAGGCTTCGATCAACCCGGAGCCATTCCCGATCAGGCGAACATCAACCATGCGATCACAGCCGAATGGCAGTTCACTGAAAAGTATCGCGCGTCTTATAGGCTGAATCATACCTTTCAGGACAACCGCGCCATTGGTCGAGAAATTGCCGATTTGCAGAACTTCGTTCACACGGCCAGCTTCGGTTTTACGCCAATGCCAACTTTGGAATTGAGCGTTGATGTGAACTTTGAGGACGCCAACAACCGCGAACAGGCCAACACTAATCGCACTTTGCGACTGGGTTTTACGGCGAACTGGCAGGCGACGACCCGGCAGACGGTCAACGCGACTTTTGCGACTTTGGGAGCGGGAGATTTGCGTCGAACAACCAACAGCCGCAATGACGAATTCGACCTGCAATGGAATTACAGGCTGACGCGCGAAAGCGAAAACAAGTTCAAGAAAGTGCAGATGATTTACTTCATCCGTTATTCAAACCGATTCGCGCGGACGAACAACTTCGTCGAAAACATCAACAACCTGACAAAGTTGAACACGTTCAACACCGGGCTGAACTTCATATTCTTTTAGTGGTTTCCGGTTGTCGGTGATCGGTTGTCGGTTTGCTGTCGGCCACCGACCACCGTCAACCGACCACCAACAGGAGTTACTGTGATCAAAGTTTTTACTTCAATCATTTGGCTGCTTTTTCTGGCGGCATCGGCTCTGGCTCAGAATGAAATCAAAGTCAGTCCGACGAACGTCAATGTTTACAGCCAGGGAGCGACGACGGTCTTTCTGACTTACGGCAATCTGGGCGATTACCGCCCGGCTGAAACCACCTGGTGCGGAGACATTCAACCCGCTCGGCCAGCCCTCGGATTTACCTGTGTGTCGGGGACGATTTACGGGACGCTGCCGCGCCGCTTCGATGTGTCGCGCCGCAGCGGAACGAACGCTTACACCGACGTGGTTTCTGTTCCGGCTTCGGTGGCGCGCAAGGCGTATCAGGCCGCCGCCGCCGGACAGGATTCGCAATTCTTTTACGTCCGCCGGTTTGAAAGCCCCACAGGAGTTGACCAGTTTATCGCCGTCACCATGCGATTGACCGGCAACGGCATCGCGGCTCCGTTTTCGCTGACCGACGTGCAGCTTGGTTTTGGACAGAGCACTGGAATTTCAGCCAGCGGACAGGAACCTCAGGTTCTGTTCATTGAACCCGGCAAAAAAGCTCCGGCGGTGCGCGCCGAAATCAAATACACCGGCTCCGGTCGGTTGCGCGGACGTTGGGAAGTCGTTCGACCGGGCGATCCGCTGCCAAGCGAACGCGACCTTTTGCCGGAAGCTTCGCTGCCAGTCGAAGAGCGCGGTTCGCAGGCTCGGTTTTCACAACTAAGCCGGTTCAATGTGTTTCTGCCTTCTGGTGGCCGGTACACGCTGCCTGGGCCGGACGCGTCGCGCTTGCCGACTCAAGTTCCCGGTCAGTATTTGCTGTTGCTGCGAATCGAAGCTTCGGATGACGGTTTGAACACGTCCGATCTGGCAGCCGTCGGCGCTGGCCGCAGCACCGTCAACAGCGGAGCCGCCGCCGGATTCGCTTTGCCGGTTTTGCGTTACATAGTTGGCGGAAGCGATAACACGCAGGACGTAGCTGCGCCCGGCGAGTTCTTGTCACTGTTGCCGAAAGACGGTACAACGCTGCCTGCAAATCAGATTGCGGAGTTCGTGTGGTCAGAAAATCCGCAAGCCAAACTTTACAGACTGGAAATCGAAGACGATAACGGAAAGCTGATTCACTCCGCAGTGTTAAAAGCTCCTGTGCAAACGTATCGAGCGCCTTCGTGGTTGAAAGCTAAAGCTGGTGACGGAGCTTTGCGCTGGCGAGTCATCGCGCTGGATCAGCAAGGCAAAACCATTGGAGGGACTTCACGGCGCAGCTTCCGATTTGCACGGTGAGCAATTGCGGTAAGTGGCTGGTTCAAATTATTCAATCATGCAAATCAAACTTGACGACCTGTCAGGCTCGGAAGTCCGAGCCTTGCTGGAAGAGCATTTGAGAAATATGCACGAACTTTCTCCGCCGGAAAGTGTGCATGCGTTGGACATCGCCAAGCTGCAGCAGCCCGACATTACCTTTTGGACAGTTTGGGAAGACAGCGAGTTACTCGGTTGCGGCGCTTTGAAAGAAATTGATCCGACGCACGGCGAAGTGAAATCCATGCGGACTTCTTCGGCTCATCGTCGTAAAGGCGTCGCTCGTAAAATGCTGGAGCACATTATCCACGAAGCGAAATTGCGTTCTTACAATCGCCTGAGCCTGGAAACCGGTTCGCAGAAAGACTTTGAACCGGCGCAGCGGCTTTATGCCAGCTTTGGATTCACGCTCTGTCCGCCGTTTGCAGATTACGAAGAAGACCCAAACAGCGTGTTTATGACGAAAGAGTTGTAGCTTGTTGTAGCTTGGCCATAGCTCTTTTGATTTGGAGGATGAATGTTTGATTACGTGATTGTTGGAGCAGGAGCAGCCGGTTGCGTGTTGGCTAATCGTTTGACTGAAGACTCCTCGGTCAAAGTTCTTTTGCTCGAAGCAGGCGGCGCGGACAAGAAGCAGGAAATTCATATTCCCGCCGCGTTTAACAAACTGTTCAAATCCGAATGCGATTGGGCTTACTTCACCGAACCGCTGGAACACATGAACAACCGCCAGATGTATTGGCCGCGAGGCAAAGTGTTGGGCGGTTCGACTTCGATCAACGCGATGGTTTACAGCCGAGCCAACGCGAAAGACCACGACGCCTGGAACATTGAAGGTTGGAGTTATGCCGACATCCTGCCGTACTACAAAAAATCCGAAAACAACGAGAGGGGCGCAGATGACTTTCACGGTGTAGGCGGCGAACTAAACGTAGCCGATCAACGATGCGTAAATCCTCTGACGCATTTGTTTTTGGAAGCCGCGCAAGGTTGCGGATTGAAGCTTAACGGCGACTTGAACGGCGCTTCGCAGGAAGGTGTGGGGTTGTTGCAAGTAACTCAGAAAGGCGGCAAACGTCACAGCACAGCTGCTGCGTTTTTGAAACCTGCATTGTCGCGTCCTAACTTGACCGTCAAAACCGGAGCGCAAGTTACTCGGTTGTTATTCGATGG
>JBGAPB010000256.1:0-9444 GCA_044221525.1 Blastocatellia bacterium
TTTCACGATGCGGCAGAATTTGAATTCGGCGTTTTATCTGTTACGCGCGGCGACCAAAGCGATGAAAGAAGGCGGTTCTATCGTGTTGCTTTCTTCCGCCGCCGGACGCACAGGCCTTGCCAATCACGAAGCCATTGCCACCGCCAAAGCTGGTGTGATCGGCTTGACGCTTTCGGCTGCAGCTTCGTATGCGGCGCGCAACATTCGCGTCAATTGCGTAGCTCCCGGTCTGGTCGCTACGCCGCTCACCGCGCGTATCACGGGTAACGAAGCGTCAGTGAAAGCCTCCGCCGCCATGCACGCGCTCGGTCGAATCGGTGCGCCCGAAGACATTGCCAGCGCCATCGCGTGGTTGCTTGATCCATCGAATAGTTGGGTCACCGGACAAGTCATTGGCGTAGACGGAGGTTTGGCCACGGTCAGACCGCGTTGAAACAAGAGTATGACAAACAGAATAAAAGCCAACTCTTGGATGAAGCCAGTGCTGCTGGCCGCAGGTTTTTACAATATTCTGTGGGGTGGTTTCGTCGTTTTGTTTCCGCTGACGATGTTTCGCTGGCTTGATATGCCTGCGCCGAATTACGTCGAGATATGGCAATGCGTGGGCATGATCGTCGGTGTTTATGGCGTCGGTTACATCGCCGCCGCGTTCGATCCTTTGCGGCACTGGCCGATTGTGTTGGTAGGTTTTCTGGGCAAGGTGTTTGGCCCCATAGGATTTTTACAAGCCGCCCTGACCGGCACGTTGCCCTGGCGTTTCGGCCTGAACAACATCACCAATGATTTGATCTGGTGGGTTCCCTTTGCGTTGATTTTAAGGCGTGCTTATCAGGACGGTCTGAAATGAGGAGAGGAATATATGACTGACACAACGACTTTCACAGCCGCACTGACGGCGGCACGCGATCAATATGGGCGCAGCCTGGCAGAACTTTCGCAAATGGCTCCGACGCTGGTGATTTTCCTGCGTCATTTTGGCTGAACGTTTTGCCGCGAAGCGCTGGCTGATGTCGCCGAACAACGCGAACAGCTTGCCGCTCAGGGAACGCAGTTGGCGTTCGTATATTTGGGCACAGTCGAACAAAGCTCAGAGCGTTTTGCCAAATATGGTTTGGCAGATGTTTCACGTATTCATGATCCGCAGCAAAAACTTTATCGGGTGTTTGATTTGAACCGCGCAACGCTCAATCAGGTTTTCGGTTGGAAGGTTTGGCAGCGCGGGTTGGAAGCCTTTGCTAACGGACACGGCTTGGGGATGCTGGCAGGTGATGGCCTGCAAATGCCCGGCGTTTTTTTGCTACACGATGGCAAAGTGTTGCGCGAGTTTCGCCATCAGTCAGCCGCTGACAGGCCTGATTATCTGGAGCTTGCTCAGGCATGAACGATTTGAAAATTGCCTGCGCCAGCATATTTGGACGCGAACGCTGAAACTGTGACGAAGAAACTCCTGCAAGCTGCCGGAGAATGTTTGTGAGTGTCAGTCCAGTCAAAAGCTGGCAAGTGCATCGTCGGCTTTACAGTCAATCATAAGCTGGGATCGCCGCTGCAGAGGCCTTGCTGAGTATATGAATCAGACGGTTTTGAAAATCCTGTTACTCGCACAGCTTGCTGCAACCTTATACATGACCGGGCTGATCTGGTTTGTGCAGATAGTTCACTATCCGCTTTTCGGGCAGGTCGGCAGGGCAGGTTTTTCTGCCTATGAAATTGCGCATTCAAACCTGACGACCTTTGTCGTTGCGCCGCCAATGTTAGCCGAAGCCATTCTGGCTGGGTTGTTGCTTTGGCAGAGGCCAGGTCAAATCCGATTTTCTGAAGCTGTGGTCGGTGTCCTGTTGTTGGCCGTCATCTGGTTCTCGACATGGTTTCTGCAAGTGCCCCAGCACAACCTTCTGTCGTCAGGCTTCGATGCCCAAGCGCATCAATTTCTTGTCGCTTCAAACTGGCTGAGAACCTTTGCCTGGAGCGCGCGCGGCCTGTTGGTCTTGTGGATGACGGCAAAAATAATCATTTGATTGACATATTTTGCCAATTGGCCCAAACGCCAATCTGGTGGCTCTGCGTGAATTGAGAATAGGCGACAGATGAACTTGTAACTTTTGCCCACGAAAAAGCTTTTGTCGGTCAGCCGTGGACAGTTTGTGTGGAGTGATTTACAACTCACTCCACACATTCTTTCCGGAGGAAACCGATGTTCACAAAGCGCTTCTTGCTCCCCACTTTACTGGCGGTTCTTTGTTTTCTGACTGCCGCCAGCCAATCCAACAAACAAAATCTGGATGTGCGCGTGATGAGTTACAACATTCGTTACGGCACAGCACAGGACGGCGAAAACCATTGGGATAAACGCAAAGAGTTTTTGGTCGAAACGATCAAAGCCTTTGATCCAGATTTGCTGGGCACTCAGGAAACTCTTGGTTTTCAGCGCGATTACCTGGCCGCAAAGCTGGCCGGTTATGAAGTCATGGGCGTGGGCCGCGACGATGGCGGCGAAAAGGGCGAGATGACGGCGCTTTATTTCAAACGCGACCGATTTGAAAAATTGGATGGCGGCCATTTCTGGTTAAGCGAAACGCCCGATAAACCCGGCAGCAAAAGCTGGGACACGGCGCTGACTCGCATGGCGACCTGGGTCAAATTGCGCGACCGGCGTCAGCCCAAAGCCAAACCTCTGGTCTTTTTTAACACTCATTTCGATCACAGAGGCGAACAGGCCAGGCTGGAATCCGCCAGACTGTTGCGCCGTCGCGCGACTGAATTCGCCGCTCAATGCCGCATCATCGTCACAGGAGATTTCAACGGCGGAGAAGACAGTCCACCTTACGGCGCTTTTTTCGGAGTGGACGGCAATCAGGCGTCCCCGTTGCGCGACACTTACAGAGTCATTCACCCGGTTCGCAAAGAAGACGAAGGCAGTTTTTCCAGCTTCAAGGCAGGCGAGGTCAAAGGGCCGCGCATTGACTGGATCGGAGTTTCTGCTGAATGGCAAGTGATGACGGCGACGATTGATCGCACCCAACGCGAAGGTCGAACTCCGTCGGATCATTTTGCCGTAACGGCTGTTGTTCGCCCGGTCAGCGTGCCTGACGCCCGTAAAACTGCTGGCGTTCCTGGCGTCATCATTGATTACAGCCCGGCTTCGTCGCGGCAATACATTGGCTCGCCCAGCATCGCGGTTTTGCCGAACGGCGAATACGTCGCGTCGCATGATTTTTTCGGCCCAGGCAGCACTTACAGCAAAATGTCAGTTTTCGGTTCCAGGGATAAAGGTCGTACTTGGACAAAGCGCGCCGATCTGGAAGGCCAATGGTGGTCAACGCTGTTTGTTCACAAAGGCGCGCTGTATTTGATGGGAACGACAAAGGAATACGGATTCACGGTTATTCGCCGCTCGACCGACGGAGGCAAAACCTGGACTGAACCGAAGGATGAAAGCTCAGGGTTGTTGTTTGGCAGCGGTGAATACCATTGTTCTCCGCAACCTGTCGTCATTCACAAAGGGCGAATCTGGCGCGCGATGGAAGACGCAATGAGCGGCACAAAATGGGGAGAACGGTTCAACGCTTTTATGATGTCCGCGCCGGTTGATGCTGACCTGTTGAAAGCGTCCAGTTGGACGGCCAGCAACCGGCTGGCTCGGAACCCGGCCTGGCTGGACGGCAAATTCAACGCTTGGCTGGAAGGCAACGCGGTCGTCACCCCAGAAGGAAAAATCGTCAACATTCTGCGCGTGGACATCAAACAGGACGACAACGAAAAAGCCGCCATCGTCCGCATCAGCGACGACGGCAAACAGGCAAGCTTCGATCCGCAAAAGGATTTTGTTGACTTCCCAGGCGGCAGCAAGAAATTCACTATCCGCTGGGACGCCAAAAGCAAAGCTTACTGGGCGCTGGCTAACTTCGTTCCAGAACAGCATCGGCGAAAAGAACCTGCGCGAACTCGCAACACCTTGGCGCTGATTCGCTCGACAGACCTGCGCAACTGGGAAGTTCGCACGATTGTGCTGTACCACCCGGACACTGCGAAACACGGGTTTCAATACGTGGACTGGTTATTTGAAGGCAATGATCTGATCGCGGCGGTGCGCACGGCATTCGATGATTCCGCCGATGGAGCGCACAACCAGCACGATGCCAATTATCTGATCTTTCAACGCATACGGAATTTCCGCAACCTGACGATGAAAGATTCTGTCGCAGAGTTCAAAGCCATGAATGCCGTTTCAAAATCTGAAAACGCCCGGGGCGATTCGCGTCAGGCGTTTCGCAAACTGCTGGAACGCCCGCGGGTGCCGCTGGCCGCGCAAACTTCTCCGCAAGTCATAACAAACGGCTTAATGCGCGAAGGCTTTTCCTTTGCCGCCGAAGCCAATGAGCGCGTGCCTGGTTTGCTGGTCAAAGCGGCGACTCAACAGGAAGGCCGCCGCCCAGTCGTCATCGCCTTGCACGGAACGGGCGGCACTAAAGAAGGCCAGCTGCCATTGCTGAATGAACTTGCCGAAAAAGGCTTTGTCGCCGTGGCGATTGACGGGCGCTATCACGGCGCGCGCACTCTGACGGGCAAAGGCTCCAAAGAATACGTGGATGCGATGCTGCAAACCTGGCACACCGGCCAGGGCAAACCGTTTTTGTACGATACGGTGTGGGATGTGATGCGGCTGCTGGATTATCTGGCGACTCGCACGGACGTGGATGCTGCGCGCATTGGCGTCATAGGTTTTTCGAAAGGCGGAATGGAAGCTTATCTGGCCGCCGCGATTGACGAACGCATTGCCGTGGTGGTGCCGTGCATTGGCGTGCAAAGTTTCCGTTACGCGCTTGATCACGACTCCTGGCAATCTCGCGCCGGGACTTTTCAGGCTGCGCTGGATGCTGCGGCGAAAGAATCGGGCGAGCCAGTCAACGCCGCTTTTCTGCGCAAGTTTTATGATCGAGTTGTGCCGGGAATTTATAAAGAGTTTGACGGGCCGCAAATGGTGCCGCTGATTGCGCCGCGTCCGCTGCTGGCCATCAACGGAGATTCAGATGCGCGAACGCCGCTCGCTGGCGTCGAAGAATGCGCTGACGGTGCGCGAGCGGCGTATGGCAAAGCCAAAGCTTCGGAAAAATTTGTGCTGCATCTCCAACCAAAGACCGGCCACGCGGTAACACCAGAGGCAAAACAGTTGGCGCTGGAATGGTTTGTGCGCTGGTTGAGGCCCTAACCCTTCAACGTTCTTTGCGCCTCTGCTTCTCAAGAAACGGAATCGCAAAACCCGGCCAGCCGTTTATCAGTGTCGCCGAAACGATCCAGTCGCACTCCCATCAAATCCATCAACGACAGGAACAGGCTACAGGCTTGGCGGTTGTCGTTGCCTTTGTCCAGGTAATCCAGAATGCGACCGGTTTTCAGCGCGCCACCGGCTTTGCCGGCCAGCACAATCGGTAGTTGATCCGCTCCGTGAGCGTTACCGTCAAACAGGCTGGACGCAAACATCAGCACGGAATTATCCAGCAGCGAAGTCCCGCCTTCGTCAATCGCTTTCAGTCGCTGGACCAGATAGGTGAATTGCTGAACGTGGTACTGATTGGTTTTCAGGTACATCGCTTCCAGTTCAGGAGCTTTGCCGTTGTGAGTCAAATCCAGATGCAGAGCGCCGCGCACGCCTTCGATAAACTTGAAATTCATCTGTGACAGATCGTTGTTCAACATCAAAGTCGCCAGTCGCGTCTTGTCCATCTGAAAAGCCAGCACGATCAAATCCATCATCAGCTTCATGTGATCCGGCACGTTTTGCGGAACCTGTTCGCCGGGACGCGACATATTCGGCTGCTTCAAAGTCGGTTTCCAGCCTTCAAGCCGTTCTTCCTTCGCCGCGTGGTCAATGCGTTTTTCAATGTCGCGGATGGATTCCAGATATTCGTCCAGCTTTTTGCGGTCGTTGGTGCTGACCTTTGGTTTAATCGAATGAGCTTCGGCCAGAACGGCGTCCAGAATGCTGCGATCAAGCTGGCGGCCTTTGGGATCGCCAACCAGTTGATCGAAAGTGCGCGAAGGATAAATCTCTTTCGTTGCCGGTTTGCTGGGCGAAACCCACGAAATGTTTGAGCCATAAATCATCGAAAGCCCGTCTTCCAATCGCAACTCGTTCGGTTCTATACCCAAGACCAGACTGGGCACGGCGGTTTGATTGCCTATGCGCGCGGCCAAAACCTGATCGAAGGAAGTTCCGACGCGGATGTCGTTTGGGTCAAGGCTGACCTGAGCGCCAGACAACAGATTCATTCTGCCCAGATGCGGGCTGGTCGAAACAAATGCTTTGGGATGATAAAGCCCGCTCAGGAAAACAATGTCTTCGCGGATTTGTGCCAGCGGCTGGGCGGCAGGCCCGAATTCCATCGTCGAGCCGCTCCCTTTAGCCCACCAATTTGAGGGCTTGATGCCGTTTGAAAAGAAAAGGTGAGCAAAACGAACCGGTGGTTTGTTCATGGCTTTGCCGTCCTGAGCAAACAGCGGCAACGATTCCAGCCAGGGTAATGTGAGCGCAACGCCTGCGCCACGCAAAAAATGACGACGTGAAGTTTGTTTCGAATTTTTCATCGTTTTATTCCTTGATTCTTTACTGCCGCATCGAGTGCGATTTTACTTGATGAAGTTGTTGCCTGGGTTTCTTCGCGCCCGCTGCGATTGCGGAATTGTTTGCTGGTGGCAATCTCCGTCGCCAGTTGCGCAAAGGTTGCATTGCCTCCCGCGTTCACCATTCGTTCAATCAGCAGTTGATCCGAAGCCAGCACTGTCCGTCCCAGCGCGTAACCTGTCAATTTGTATGAAAACGTTTTGCGAACCTGCGGTTCTTTTGCTCGCAGGTATTTCAACAACCCATTGACTCCGGCAATTTCGGTTTTGTCTGCCAGCGCTGCGGAATCTTCGATCAGGTTTCCATCGGAGTATTTGTCGCGCCAGCGTCCCGTGGAATCGTAATGTTCCAGCGAAAAGCCCAGCGGGTCAATACGCAGGTGGCAATTGGCGCAGGTGACATTGCGTTTGTGTTGTTCCAGTTTGGCTTTCAGCGACAGGCCCCCGAACATTTTGTCGTCAGGGGGCAGGGAACCGGCATCGGCTGGCGGAGGCGGTGTGGGCGTTCCCAGAATGCGGCGCAAAATCCAATCGCCGCGTTTGACCGGGCTGGTTCGCAGTGGAGCCGAAGTCGCCGTCAATATCGCTCCCAATCGCAGCAAGCCGCCGCGATTGAATGAGTTTGCGCCTTCAACCAATTCTGCTTGATCAGTGGCTTTTATATCGGTCTTAACGCCGTAAAACTTCGCCAGGTCTTTGTTCAGGAAAGTGTAGTCGGCGAAAAGCATCTCGCTGATTGGGCGATTTTTCCTGATGATGTGCTCGAAGAAAGAGACGGCTTCGTCGTACATGGCCTCTTTCACATCGTCTGTGAAGTCAGTAAACCGCGATGTGTCTACGCCTCTGAATTGGTCGAAGTGATAAAAGCCCAGCCATTGACCGAAGAATTCCGTAGCCAGTCGCCGTGCTTTCGGGTCGGCAACCATTCGTTTGACTTGCCGTTCGATTCCGGCTGTGTCGGTCAATTCGCCTGCCGCAGCAGCTCGGCGCAATTCGTTGTCGGGAATCGAGGCCCACAGAAAGAAGCTCAAACGACTGGCCATTTCCCAATTCGTTAATGGTTGTGCTTCAGCGTTTGGTAGTCGGTAGTAAGTAGTCGGTAGTCGGTAGCTGGCAGGCGAAAGTCCCGACTCCCGACTCCCGACTCCCGAATACTTTTCGTTTTCGACTCGATAAAGAAACTGCGGCGCAACCAGAATGCGCGCGATCAGGGCACGAACCGCTTTGCGATGGTCTGGTTCGACGGCGAATGTCTTGTCGTAAAAAGCCCGCAAGCCTAGTTTTTCTTTTTCAGTCAGCGGACGCCGCCAAGCTCGGCTGGCGAATTCCAGACAATCTTTGATGTGGCCGGGACGCGCCGCCGCCTGAGCCGCGTTGACCGCGTCGTATTCGCGTCGCAACGGCGTGACGTACTTGCGCATTTCGGCTGGCAGAGCCTCAATCGCCGCCTTGTCCATTTGCGCGATGCCTTTGTCTTTCAGGTCGTAACCGTAATGCTTGGCCAGCAGTCGCAGATAATTGTCGTGGTATTCAAACGAAGCGTAAAGATCGTTCCAGGCCTGATCCAATCGTTTCCGCGTGGCTAAGTCCAGCATATTTTCAACCACGAATTTGTCGTCGCGGATGTATTTCACTTTCACTACAAATTCGTCATGTTCCGGGACGTTGTAGGTGTTGTCGAAAGGATCGGGCACAGGGTCTTTGTCCGCCGGCGTAGGTTCACTGTGAGTGTTTGGCGGCAGCAGTGTGGCGTATTCCGTGACCCCGGCGCGAAAAGCTTTGTAACCAGGGCTGTTCATGTTGCCGACCAGAGCGCGCGTCGGCTGGCCGGCACAGGGTCTTTGTCCGCCGGCGTAGGTTCACTGTGAGTGTTTGGCGGCAGCAGTGTGGCGTATTCCGTGACCCCGGCGCGAAAAGCTTTGTAACCAGGGCTGTTCATGTTGCCGACCAGAGCGCGCGTCGGCTGGCCCCTGGTTCCACCGTCTGCGCGGTCTGAAATCACTATGCGAACGACTTGATCCTGATTGCCGCCGAGTTCGGCTTGAACTTCCATGTTCAGCAGCATCGGAGCGCCTTCGGGCATTGGAACTTCGAACATAACCGAACCTTCCGAAACGAAGTCGTTGGCTCCAATTGAAAGACCATTCGGGCCTTTTCCAAAGTTCAACTGAGCGGCTGTTTGCGGCGTGACCAACGATTTCAAGCTGTGCCGCTCGCCCGGAGGCAAAATGCCTCGACGCAAATTCGCTGCCGCCTCGGCGTCAGCCGCCAGCACGACGACTGATTCACCGGCTTTGACTGGTTGCGCGCGCGGAGTAATCGGGCGAAAGCCGATGTTCAAATTTCGCCAGATGACGACGGGTTTGTCTCCCATTGCCGGATTGACAGGAGCGACATTCAGATAAATTTTTGCAGGGCCTGGATTGGTGGCTCCCGGGCGTCCGCCGCCACGCACGTAAACGAAACGATGCGGGGATTTGACGTTCAATGTTCGGTCGCTGAATTCCAGCGGGCTTTCGTCACCGGCTCCACCTGCGGCCACGTCTCCGCGAGCGAACAGCCAGCTTGGCCAGGTGACCATGAACTTTTGAATTTCTTCGCAACCGTCGCGGATGACTTTGGTGTTTTTTGAGGAATCAGGCTCAGGCAGTTTGCGCCAGCGCGCCACGATTTCAGAAGTCGGATAGCCCAGCGTGGTTTTGTTCATCACCTGCCAGACGTGTTCGGCAAAGCGAGGCGGAATGTTTTCGCGGACAGCCAAATCTTTCAGCGTGACGTTTGCTTCGCCCAAAGCCGCTCGGTGTTTGTAATTCCATGCGGCGAAAA
>JBGAPB010000257.1:0-9290 GCA_044221525.1 Blastocatellia bacterium
TGTCTGAAATGTCCAGTCGTGTTTTTGGCAACGTTTTCTGACGCCGAGCCGGATCGGTTTGACGGTTATTAATAAAAGGCTGAGTGTATCTAACAATAAGCGTTGAAGTGTATTTCGGGGTGTGCGAGTTGAACTGGTTCTGGGTCGTCGCCCGGTCGTTATTGAAAGTTCCCTGCAACAAACCACCGTGCTGGCGCAGACGCTGGGACAAAGTCGCGTTGCCGGTTAAATCATCGGTCAGTAATCCGCCGTTCTGTCCACCAGCCAAAATTGAAGCGACAGGCGCTTTTCGCCGGTCGTAAAAAAAGCTGGTCGTAAAAGTCGGATCGTAAATGCCATCAGCCGCACGAACATCAAACTCAGTCAATTGGACATTCAGCCGCTCGACCTCCACATCGCGGTTGTTTTCCAACGCGCTCAGAATCGCATCGCGCAAAGTCAGCGTGACGCGCTTTGTCGAATCAACGCCGACGCGCTTTTCCGATTGCGTAGCACTCGGTTGCGGATTGCCCTGCGCCGAAGCGAGTGACGACAACAAGCAAACCAAACTGAGTGAAGCTATCGCAATTTTTGCCTTTTGCCTTTTGCCTTTTGACTTTTGACTTTTCATATTTCCTTCCCTGCTTTCTGTTCCTTCGCTTTTTGGTAAACTACTGCCGCAGTCGCCACATCTTCGATGGCGATGCCCAGCGATTTGAATAGCGTTATCTGTTCCTGATTCGTTCGCCCTCTCATATCGCCGCCGACAACATGACGAAGCTCTTTAACCCGCTCCCAGGTAAGCAAGCCTTTTTCAACCGCCGTCACGAATTCGCCGGATTCAATTTTGGCCTGATCCAGCGAATCAACCGCAATAAATCCCGCGCGTTTTATCGTTTCGTCGTCAACTTCGCGGCGGAGCACGGAATTGCCTCCGGCTGCATTGATGTGCGAGCCGGGTTTAAGCCAGGAGCCTTCGACGACGGGTTCGCGTGAATTGGTAATGGTGATGATGATGTCGGTGTCGGCTGCGGCTTCTGGATGCTCTACCGGGTGAATGTTCGTTAAGCCAAGCTCAGCCGCCATCTGTTGGCAGAAACGTTCGCGGTTTTCCGGCTTGCGGCTGTAAACCTTCACCTCTTCGATTTGGCGAACTGCGCACACAGCGGCAAGCTGACTGGTCGCCTGCCAGCCGGTTCCGTAAATGCCGACGGATTTGGCATCGGCACGAGCCAGATATTTAGTCGCCACTCCGCTGGCTGCTCCGGTTCGCATTTGTCCCAGCTTGTCAGCTTCGATATAGGCCAGCAATTCGCCGGTTACCGCATCGAATAAGCTGACATAGAACTTCGCCCCGCCTCGCGCGACAGTGTAAGCCTTCAATCCAAGCAGCCCTTTGAACTCAACTCCCGACGGAGTCTTGAAGCCGGAAACAGCGCCGCTCATGGTCATCAAGGTCGAACCTTGAGCGCGAACTCGGCGGCGCGGCTCATTCGTTGCGTCACCAGTCGCTTGCAGCTTGAAGACAGATTCGACTGCTGAGAGCGTATCGGCCATCGTCAGAAATTCAGTCACATCTTGTTCGGTCAGATATAGCGCCATCATTTATCCTTTATTGAACAGATTTAAAATTGATGTGGCTGTCGCAGTTGACTTCCGTCGTGCCCATCCTGTTGCGCCACTCCATTTCGCAGCGATTCGTCCCCAAAGCGGCGAATTGCTTGCGTCGTCGAACAGCGAGTAAGTCACTGGCGTAGCCAGCAACGTCAGCAGCAAACACAAGGTTTGACCTCCGATCACAACCACCGAAGTCGAACGGTTGATTCCAGCGCCTGCTCCCCTGCTCCAGGCCAGCGGCAGCATTCCAGCAACAAACGCAACTGTAGTCATCAGAATTGGGCGCAATCGGTCGCGGCTGGCTTGAATCAAAGCTTCGTGACGCTCCATCCCTTTGGCACGCAGCCCGTTGGTGTGATCAATCTGCAAAATCGAATTCTTCTTCACCATTCCGAACAGAACCAACAGCCCAAGCGCAGTGAACATGTTGAAGTTCTGCCCCATAACAATCAGCGAAAAGATTGCAAAAGGCATACTCAAGGGCAGCGCCAAAAGAACGGTGATCGGATGCAGGAAAGATTCAAACTGCGCCGCCAGCACGATGTACATAAAGATGAAAGACAGCGCAAAAGCAGTGATGAAACCGTTCATCGTGCGTCGAAGTTCTTTGACGTTGCCTGCGGGCGTAGCAATGTATTGAGGCGGCATATTCAATGCCTTGATGTCTTTTTCCAGTTGTGCCGTAACGACACTTTGAGAAAAGCCAGGCTTGAGGTTGGCCGTCAGCGTCGCCTGACGTTGACGGGCGATCCGGTCAATGCTGGTGGGGCCGCTGGCTTCCTGAAACTTGACGACGTTATCCAAACCGACGCTGCCCAGGCGGGATGACGGCACGTTGAGCTTGCTGATGCCGCTGGCGTCGGTGCGGAATCCTTCATTGGCTCGCACGTGAACTTCGTACTGTTCGCCGCCTTCGTTGTAAGTGGAAACCTGATCGCCGCCAACCAGCAACCGCAAAGATTGAGCGATGTCGCCGATGCTGACTCCCATATCAGAGGCTTTTTGACGATCAATAACCGCGCGAAGTTCAGGCTTGCCGACTATCAACGAGGTGTCAGCGTCAACCACGCCAGGGGTCTTCTTCAACTTATCCAGCAATGCCGTGGAGTACTCATAAAGCTTGTCCAGGTCAGGCCCTCTCAGCGTGTAAGCGATGTCAGTGTTCTGACGACCGCCTCCGGCAATGGCAGCGACGGGGCTGACCAGCGAACGAAGTTTGTATTGTTCGTCGTATTTTTTGGTCACCTTTTCGCGCGCATCAGCCATGCTTTGGAATTGCGTGTAATTCAAACGTTCAAGCAGCGGAGCCATACGAACATAAATTTTGGCCAGATTCTGAGTCCTCTGCTGGTCGTCGCCGACTGTTGTGATGGTGTAACGGATATCCGGCAATTTGCGAATATCTGTGGCGACTTTCAGGGCGATTTCCAAAGTGCTTTGCAACGAAGTTCCTTCCGCCGCGCGAACCGTCACTTCGTATTCATCCTGATCATCCAGCGGGAAAAAGTCTTTGCCTACGCGCTGAAAAAGCGGGCCGGTTGAAAGCACGACCGCAACTGCAACTACCACCACCACAATGCGATGCCGCAGCGAAAGCACCAGCAATCGCGTGTAGCCTTTGTCCAGCCAACGCATGATGAATGACGATTTTTCGATGGAGTGGGCGCTCCCATCCTTTCCATCGTTTTCCGGGCGCTTGACCTTCTTCAACATCCTGGCGCTCATCGTTGGAGTCAAAGTGAAGCTGACGATCAAAGAGATGAAAATTGCAAAGGCCATCGGCAAAGCCAGGTTTCTGAAAAAGCGCCCTGAAATGCTCTGCATAAATCCAAGTGGCAGGAAGATAACGATCAGCGACAGCGTCGTTGCCATAACCGCCATCCCGATTTCCTGTGTGGCGGCAATAGCGGCGGCAAAGGGTTCGTAACCTTTTTCTTCGATGTAACGGAAGATGTTTTCCAGCACCACGATCGCGTCATCAATGACGATTCCGACTGAAAGCGTCAGCCCAAGCATCGAAGGCCCGTTTAGCGTAATTCCGAAATAATCCATCAGCGCAAAGGTGGCGATGATCGAAGAAGGAATTGCCACACCGGCAATAATTGTTGCGCGCAGATTTTGCATAAACAGCAAAACCACCAGCGCCGCCAACAGCGAACCAACCAGCAAGTGTTCTCGAATGGCGTGAAACGCCGCCAGGATGAAAACGGATTGGTCTCGCACAACCTCCACCGAATAACCGGCTGGCAGGTTGGGTTTCAATTCCGCCAACCGCGCTTTGACCTCGTTAACCACATCAACGGTGTTGGTTCCAGATTGCCTGCGAACTTGCAGCAACAGTGTGGGCTGGCCGTTCAGGCGCCCAACCGTCTCTTCAACTTCTTCGCCATCTTCGGTATAGCCAAGGTCGGAAATCTTAATTGGGTATCCGGCGCGATTGGCGACCACGACGTTGTTGAAATCAGCCGGTGTTTGCAATCGCCCAAGCGTTCGCAATGTCAGTGTGCGAGCTTCCTGTTCAATTCGCCCGCCTGGAACTTCCAGATTCTGAGACTGCAGCGCGCCGGAAACCTGCGCCACAGTCAGGTTGTAAGCGCGCAATTTGTCGCCATCCAGTTTGACGTTGATCTGCCGTTTGCGCCCGCCGATAACCTGTACCTGACCGACTCCGGTAACCGATTCAAGCTGCCGGCGAATGACCTTGTCGGCGTATTCAGTCATCTCTCGGATGTTGCTGTTGGAAGCAACCGTGATGGTCATAATCGGCGAAGCATCGGGGTCCAGTTTTTCAACCGTTGGCTGTTCAACCGTCGTCGGCAGCAATGGCAATGCACGGTTAAGTTTGTCGCGCACGTCCTGTGCGGCAGTGTCCAGATCTCGCTCAAGTTCGAATTGAATGAAGATCACCGAAACGCCTTCAGACGAAGTAGAGCGAAGCTCTTCAATGCCGCTGATGGTATTGATGGATTCTTCGATTTTGTCTGTGATTTCGGTTTCGACTTCTTGAGGTGAAGCTCCCGGAAATCGTGTAGTAATGGTGACAATCGGGAATTCAACGCGCGGGAATCGTTCGACGATCAGACGGTTGTAAGCGAACACGCCCAACACAATCAGCGTCATGATCAACATCGTGGCGAACACAGGGCGACGAACACAAATTTCTGCCAGTTTCTGCATAACTCTCCTTATCCTGTCAGTCCGTTGGCGGCAGCAGGCGACTCTACGGATTTTATTTGCCGGTTGTCACTACAGTTCCGGTCTTTAATTTGTCTGAGTTGCTGATGGCAACGATGTCACCGTCCTTGATGCCTTCGACAATTTCAATCAGATCGCCATCGGTGATACCAATTTTGACGATTCGCTCAACCGCTTTGCCGCTTTCAATCAGAAATACTTTGTTCAACCCAGCGTTACTGATGACTGCCTGCGCTGGAACCATTACGGCGGGCGCGTCTTTGGAAGTAATAAGCTGTGATTTGGCGAACATCCCAGGGCGAAGCTGATTGCCCGAATTGCCGACTTCGGCTTCGACGGTCAATGCGCGGGTCTGTTCGCTGAGAGATGGGCCGATACGAACAATGCGTCCGCTGAAGGTTCGCCCAGCCAGAGCCTCAACAGTCAAATTCATCGTCTGGCCTTTGCGAACAGCGGCGGATGAAGATTCAGGAATATCTGCGCGCAACCGCAGCGGATTGATTTTGACCAGCGAAACTATTCTGCCCCCAACGGCCAAGTACGTTCCGCGATTGGCGAATTTCTCTTTGACCGCCCCGCTTATCGGAGAGCGAACAACCGTGTCGGTAAT
Organism: Blastocatellia bacterium; assembly: GCA_044221525.1. GTDB lineage: Bacteria > Acidobacteriota > Blastocatellia > RBC074 > RBC074 > RBC074. The sequence goes on from JBGAPB010000257.1 coordinate 5,402, forward strand.
GGCTTTTTTGGCCAGCGACAATGCAGAACGTTGCTGTTCGACAACCGCCAATTGTTGATTGACCGCATCAAGCGCGGCCTGGTGCCTGGCTTTTGCCAAATTGTGTTGAGTCACTGCCTGATCGTAAATCGAACGCGAAACGTCGCCGTTTTCAACCAACTTGGCCGCGCGATCCATGTCAGTCTGCGCCCAATCAAGCGAGGCTTTGGCCACGCGAACATCCGCGTTCTGGTTTGGGTCAAACCGGTCGCCTTCTTTCAATCCAGTCATTCCAAGTCTGGCCATCGTCTGCTTGAGTGTGGCTTCGGCTTGTTCGACTTTCAGCTTGGCATCGCGCTGATCTATGACTGCAATAACCTGCCCCTGCGAAACGTAGCTGCCGAAATCCACATTTAGTTGCGACAATTCGCCCGGAACTTGCGCCGACACAATGACTTCTTCGTCGGCAGCCAGCGAACCTACGACTTCGACGCTGCGCTGCAAACTGCGAGTGATGGCTGCCGCAGTCGTCACATCAACGACTTGCGGAGTCGCAGCCGTTGCAGGCTTGCCCGCCGCATCAGCCGTTGCTTCCGGCTGCTGTTTGGCGCTTGAACAAGCCAGTCCAAAACCGGCAATCATAATCACCAAACCAAATATCAAGTGAGATTTTATGGGATTCAATTTTTACTCCTTCTCCTGTTCGTAGTCCCGCCTTCAGGCGGAACGGTGACGTGTCTCGATAAAAAAAGGCGGTCTTCAATTCCAGCCCATTCCGCCTAAAGGCGGGACTACATACTTTTCATTTGCGGCGCTGCCGCGGCGCTTTGTAATCAAGGTTTGTCATCGAAGCCAAAAACAGATCGGCAAAGCTTGCAGCCGCTTGCCGGTTCGTAAAATTCAACAACTCGCGCCCGGCGCTACCGAAAAACTTCTTTATCATTGCCTGGTTCATCACCATTCCAACGAACCCCCGCACGGCGATAATCGGATTGGCACGACGGAACGCCCCTTCAGCTATCCGCTTCTTGATGTAATCGGCCAGGCTCCGATGCTGTTTTAGAATGTGATTCGTGAAAATCATCTCCGCCAATTCGTGACCTTCCAGTGCGCTGTAAAACAAAATTCTCATCGCCGTGTCGTCGTTGTCGTGAAATTCCAGCATATGAAACGCGAAAGCTTCAAACACCTTGCGGTCATCGCCCCTTTCCATCGCTTCACCTATCACTCGCTGCAAAGCCTGCACACTAGCCGAGCTGGCTTTTTGATCCATAATCGCCGAATAAAGCTCGCTTTTGGTCGCAAAGTGGCGAAAGATAATTGCCTCGTTCACACCGGCAGCCAACGCAATTTCTTTGGTGGTTGTTCCGCGAAAACCTTTTTGAGAAAAGAGTTGAACGGCAACATCCAAAATCTGCTGACGACGATCTTCCGCAGCCATTCTGCCGGGTAAATTAGCTTCTAACTCTTCGTGAACTTTCCTAGCTCTTGTCACTGGCGCTTTGTGGTTGGCCTGTCTGTAATTTTTGGGGGCAAACAGCGCGGCCATTCCATCCTCGGTTATTTTGGTCAACCGGCTAATGCAGATTGACACTCACTTTGTAAGTAAGTGCCTACTTACTTACCACACGGTCTTGGGACTGGCAAGCGACTTTGTAAGTGGACACTTACTTTCGGCAACTCGGCGAAGAAATTGATAAAGCTCGAAGCCTTGCCGCATACTTCCCCGGCTTCCAAAATAATTCTGAAAATAGGCAATCGGGAATGATCAAACAGTTCAAGACATTTCAATTGACGCTTTTTCTTTGCGCCCTTTTGTTGTTACAGCGCCAGACAGTAACCAGCGCCGGAGTGCAAGATGGCGCGCAGCTTTATCAAACTCATTGTGCCTCTTGCCACGGACAAACCGGTGAGGGTGGTTCGGGGCCAACGTTGGCTACCCTGCATCTGGTTCGCGCAACCAACGAAGCTGCTCTGTTGAAAATCATCAAGGAAGGAATTGCCGGAACTGAGATGCCAAGCTCTCGACTGGATGACATTCAGGTCAAATTGCTGGCGGCTTTCGTCCAAAACCTGGGCAAACTGCCAATTGAAAAACCAACAGGCGATGCCGCTCGCGGAGCCAAACTTTACTCTGGCAAAGGAGGCTGCGCCGCGTGTCACGCCATCAACGGCGAAGGCAGCGCCTACGGCCCAGACCTGAGCGAAATCGGTTTGCGCCGAGGAGCCAAACACTTGATGACTTCGCTGCTTGACCCCGAAGCCGATGTGCCGAAAAGTTATTTGCAATATCGCCCCGGCACCGCGGTCGCCGACAACTTTTTGCAGGTTCGATTGGTGACTCGTAGTGGTCAGCGCATTAACGGAGTCCGCGTCAACGAAGACAGTTTCACAATTCACGTCCGGGAAATGTCAGGACAGGTTCATTCCTTTTTCAAATCCGAACTGCGCGAGCTTCACAAGGATTGGGGGAAATCTTCGATGCCGAGTTATCGAAAGCTGACGCAAACCGACCTCGATGACCTTGTGGCTTACCTGCTGACGCTGCGAGGTGAACAATGAATAAGAGAGAGAGATTGAGAGACGGAGAGAATGAGGGACAGGGTGACAGAGCGACAAAGCGACTGGGCGATTTGACGGCAACTTTTCTCGCCGTCGCTCTGTCCCTCTGTCTCTCCGTCTCGTTCGCGCAAGCCCAAGTCAGCTACGACCGAATTCGCAACTCCGCCGCCGAACCGCAAAACTGGCTGACGTATTCCGGCAATTATCAAAGCCATCGCTTTTCGCCACTCGCCCAGATCAACACCACCAACGTGTCTCAATTAAAACCGATTTGGGTTTATCAGATGCGCGATCCGGGCAAAGTCGAAACGACACCGCTGGTCATTGATGGAGTGATCTACCTGAGCGAAAAGCCGCACGTAGTCACCGCGCTTGACGGAAGAACCGGGCGGCCTTTGTGGACTTATCGCCGCACGACTCCCGGCGATGCGCGAGGCTGTTGCGGAATTCCAAATCGCGGGTTGGCGGTGCTGGGCGAAACGCTTTACCTGAACACTTTCGATTCGCATCTGGTCGCGCTGGACATCCACACGGGCAAGCTGCGCTGGGATGTGATCGTCGCCGATTACAGGCTCGGTTACACGATGACGGCGGCTCCGCTGGCGATTAAAGACAAAATCATCGTCGGCATCGGCGGAGGCGAATACGGCATTCGCGGATTCCTTGATGCTTACGACGCAAAGACCGGCCAGCGGCTGTGGCGATTCCGGACGGTTCCCGCTCCCGGCGAAGCTGGCAACGAAACCTGGGCTGGCAACAGTTGGAAAACCGGCGGAGCCCCGACCTGGGTGACGGGTTCTTATGATCCTGAACTGAATTTGATTTACTGGACAACTGGAAATCCCGCGCCGGATTGGAACGGCGACGCCCGGCTGGGTGATAACTTGTACTCCGATTGCCTGCTGGCACTCGAAGCCGACACAGGCAAGCTGCGCTGGCATTTTCAATTCACTCCGCACGATGTTTGGGACTGGGACTCGAATCAAACTCCTGTGCTGTTTGATGCTGCCGTAAATGGCAAACCGCGCAAGCTGATTGCCCAGGCCAATCGCAACGCTTTTTATTATTTGCTGGATCGAACAACCGGCGAGTTTCTGCGCGGTGAGCCTTACATCAAACAAACCTGGGCTAGCGGCCTGGACGCCAAAGGTCGTCCGATCAAATTGCCGAACATCGAACCTTCCGTCGAAGGCACGTTGCTGTATCCTGGACTTGGTGGAGCGACCAACTGGTATTCGCCGACTTACAGCCCGCAAACGAAGTTGTTTTATGTGCTGGCGCGAGAAAATCATCCGCAATACTTTTTCAAAGCCGAAGCCGCTTATCACCCAGGCGATTTGTTTGAAGG
>JBGAPB010000258.1:0-9410 GCA_044221525.1 Blastocatellia bacterium
GGAGACGACAACGAAATTCTGGTCTATGACTTCGCCGCTGGCAAAGCTACCGCAGCAGGCAAAATCAATTTGGGCAGCGAGGCATATCACAAACTGGATGGCCGTGGTCGAGACGCGGCTCGCCGGGCGGGGAATGGTGAGTTCGCATTTCCGGCTGGCATCGCCGTTACGCCAGACGGCAAATGGCTTTACGCCGCTGAAAACCTGTCGAACAAGGTCGCCGTCGTTGATCTGGCTTCGCAAAAAGTCGTCAAGAAAATCGCGGTCGGTGAATACCCTTACGATTGCGAACTGACACGTGATGGCAAACGGCTTTACGTCAGCAACTGGGGATCGCGCAGTTTGGCTGTGATTGACACCGCCAGCAATTCCGTCACGGCGACGATTCGGGTCGGCGATCATCCAAATGACATTGAACTGACCCGCGACGGCAAAACGCTTTACGTGGCCAACGCCAACAGCAACACGGTTTCGGTCGTTGACACCGTGCGGCAAAAAGAAATCGAAGCCATCTCAACCGCGCTGCATCCGAAATCGCCCGCGGGCAGCACGCCGAACGCAGTGGCTTTGTCGCCCGACGAAAAGACGCTTTTCATCGCCAACGCCGACAACAACAACGTCGCAGTTGTTGACGTGAAAAAACGCGGAGCCGCCGAAGTCGAAGGTTTCATTCCAACTGGCTGGTATCCGGCCTCGGTTCGCGTCAGCAAAGACGGCAAACGCATCTTTGTCGCCAACGGAAAAGGCACGGCTTCGGCGGCGAACCCTGAAGGCCCCAACCCGCTCAAAGGCCGAACCGAACAATACATAGGCAGCTTGTTAAAAGGCACGATCTCGCTGATTGACATGCCGGGGAAAGCCAAACTGGCGCAATTGACCAAACGAACTTACGCGAATTCGCCATATACCGATGCGCTGCTCAAAGCCGCTCGCGCGCCACGAGAGAAAACGGCCATTCCGGTCAAACTTGGCGAAGCTTCGCCGATCAAACATGTCATTTATGTCATCAAGGAAAATCGCACCTACGATCAGATTCTTGGCGACATGAAGGAAGGCAATGGCGATCCGAACCTAACGTTGTTTGGAGAAGACGTGACGCCGAACCATCATGCGATTGCTCGTGAGTTTGTTTTGCTGGATAACTTTTATGTTGACGCGGAGGTTTCAGCCGACGGCCATAACTGGTCAACAGCGGCTTACGCTACGGATTACGTCGAAAAGACGTGGCCGACGAATTATTCGTCGCGCGGGCGCAGTTACGATTACGAAGGCAGCAAGAAAATTTCACGCCCAACCGGTGGTTACATTTGGGATTATTGCCAGCGCGCCGGAGTCAGTTATCGCAGCTATGGCGAATTTGTCGCTTCACGCGAAGGCAAACCCGGAGGTGGCGGCGAACTGGGGGGCGATCCCGGAAAGTCTTCCAAGGTGAATTACACGCACGAAACCGCACTGGAAGGCCATTTCAGCCCGACGTTTCCGTCCTGGGATTTGAACATTCCCGACAACGTGCGGATTGATTCATGGCTTGAAGAGTTCCGCGCTTATGAAAAAGACGGCGGCTTTCCGCAGTTTCAGATCATACGGATTGGCGGCGACCATACGCAGGGAACTCGCGCTGGAACGCCGACTCCGCGAGCCTATGTCGCCGAAAACGATCTGGCCGTTGGACGACTGGTCGAAGCAGTCAGTCACAGCGAACGTTACTGGAAAGACACGGCAGTTTTTATTATTGAAGATGACGCCCAAAACGGGGCTGACCATGTTGACGCGCATCGTTCACCGGCTTTTGTCGTCAGCGCTTATACAAAACGCGGAGTCGTTGATTCGACGATGTACACGACTTCGGGAATGTTGCGAACTATGGAACTGATTCTGGGTTTGCCGCCGATGAGCCAATATGACGCCGCGGCGACGCCTATGTATAACTCGTTCATGGCCAAAGCGAATCTGACGCCTTTCAAACACCGTCCCGCCAGGATTGACTTGACTGAAAAGAACACGCCGCGTTCACCGGGTTCGAGACAATCCGCGATGTGGGATTTCAGCAAGGAAGACACTCTGCCGGACATCGAATTCAACGAAGTCATCTGGAAATCAGTGAAAGGTGCGGATTCACTAATGCCCGCGCCAGTTCGCAGCGCGTTTGTTCGTTCCATCGAAGATGATGACGATGACGAAAAAGAAGCGAAAGAAGAACAACGGAAAGTGCGACGGAAAAACGGCAAGAGCCGTTGAATGGATCAGGTAAAAGGAGTTCGTTAATGAAAGAAATCAACATCGGAGCCGCCGTGTTAAGCGGCAATCAGGAAGTCGGACGAGTTGAGCAGGTTGTGCTGGATTGCGACGCTTATGAAGCTTCGCATCTGGTGATCAGGTGTGGCGGCGCGCTTCAGTCGGAGCTTCGCTTGATGCCGATTGGCTGGGTGACCAGCGCCGAACATGACAGCATTCACATCAGTAATTCAGAAAGCAGTTTGGCCGAGCTTCCAAATTTCGAGATCAAGCATTACGCGCGGCTCGATCAATGGAATCGTGAGCATTTGGAACACCCTCGCTTGAAGATCAAACCGACTGATTGGATCAACTACTTTGTTCCGTTGGTAGCTCACGCACTGGGCGAGCCTTATAACCCGCCGGGCGTTCGTGTCACCGAACAACTTATTTCGTCATCGGAAAGCGCCATTCGCCGAGGATTGCCTGTCGAATCCAGCGATGGTCATAAAGTGGGCGAAGTCCACGAAGTGTTGTTCAGCGAACCCGACTGGCGGTTGAGCGGTGTCATTATTGGGCGAGGCTTCATTCGTCCGCATCCGATGAAAATTCCCGCCGATTGGATCACTAAAATTACTGCTGACAAGGTTTTGCTCAATCGCACCAAACTTCAAGTTGAAGAGTGGGAAAAAGGATTGGCTTGAACTGGCAAACGGCCAGCCGCTTTCAGTATGGCTTATTGTCGGAAACAGTATCGGGCGCAAGCGTTCGGCGTTTCATAGCCGGGCGTTTGCGTCCGTTGTCGGTTTCGGGCTGCTTGTTTTTTGAACCGGCTCGATAACCGTCGCGCGCGCGAATTATCACATCCTGATATTGGCTGGACGGGCTGATGCGGACTTTGACTCTGCGATACGAACCGTCTTCGGCAGTGTTGGTCGGGTAATAGCTGATGGCGTATTGCTTGCGCAGGTCTGCGGCGATTTCAGCGTAAGCGCGGCTTAGATTGCCAAGCGTGTCGGCTTCATAAAAACGCGCTCCGCTGCGGTCTGCCAACTGGGTCATAAACTGTCTGCCGCGAGCAGAGTCGGCTGACGGCATTCGGCCTCTCGAACGATTTTGACCGGGCAGTTGGTAAGTGATGAACGGGATGCGGCTGCCGGGACGGCGTGTGGTCGGCGGCGTAGGGCCGCCAATCGGCGGAGTTCTTGCGCCGCCGGTTCCTCCACCTCCCGGGTAAGGGCTGCTGATGGTCGGCCCCGCCTGGTTGTAATCGCCGGTATCGTAAAAGATCGTGTAAAACATCGCGTCGGATTCTTCCACCAGTTCCAGTGCGCGTTTGGCCGTGTATCGGCTGGCCGTATCCCAACCATCGCTGAACAGCACGACGGCTTTGCGTCCCTGAATCTTGCTCAATTCGTCATTGACGACCAGATCAATCGCATCGTAAAGCCGCGTGTTGCCTCCGCGATTGACACGGAAAATCGCGTTGCGAATCGTTTCGTGCGAATTGGTAAATTCGCACCAGACTTCGATCTGACTGTCGAAAGAAACCACCATCACTTTGTCGGTTGGACGCAACTGTGTGACGAATTCATAAGCCGCTTCGAGAATGTCTTCGTGGCGAAAGGCCGTGCTTTCCGAAGTGTCCAGCAACAGCACGACGTTGAAGGGTTCTTCCACCGGGCGCAGGTGTTCAATTTCCTGTTTGACATCGTCTTCGTAAAGCTCGAAATCCCGTCGCTTCAGCGTTGGGACGAATTTGCCGCTGCGGTCAATCACTGTCGCCGGAATCGTCACCATCGCCGTATCCATCTTGATGGTTCCGTCTTCGCCCACCGTCACAGGAGTATTGTCAGCCAACGGCTTGGCGGATTTGTTGGATTCTTCCTCGGCGTTCGGATCAACCGTTTTGTATTTTGGATCGGCGGATTCTTTCTTGGCTTTGCGCCCGGATTGCGCGCCAACTGTTGAAGGTGAATAAGCAATGGCCAACAAACCGGCTACGAGCAGCAGCACGGCAAAAAGACGTGCGAATTTTTGATATTTCATAACTACCTCAGATTTTGCTGCGTAAAGGGAAAACGTAGCGGGTTCGCCAGGTTGAACGCCCGGCATCATTGAACTTGCGAAACTTGAGCCTTATCCAGTTGCTTTGTGGCCTTCAGCGGCATCCAGCCAGTCCACGATTCTGGGATGATTTGCCGTGCGGACAAATCCGCTCCTGTAATCAAAATGAACGAGGAGATGAACACCCACGTTACCAGCGCCATCAACGAAGACAATTCTTTATAACTGCCACGGAAATCGAAAACCGGCAGCAGCAGGTAGAAGACCAAAGTTGCCAACATCCACAACACAGCCGTCGCCAATGAAGTGAAAATCACCTGGTTCAGTTTTACCTTGCCGTGGGGGATGAAGTAATAGATGACGAAAAACAACAGCGACAGAAAAGGCAGCAACATAATCGGGCCTACGATTTTGAAAAACCATTCTCGCACTGGCGATGGCCCGAAGATGCTGACCAGCACGAAATCGTAAGCGCTGCCCAGCGCCACCGGAACCAAAATGATCGCCGAACAAACCAGAACCATCAGCATGTAAACCAGATACTGCATGATGAAATTGCGCTCCGGGAATTTCCAGGCGCGATTCAACGCGGCTTCCAGCGGCTGAAAAACTCCCGAAGCCGAAAAGATCATCAATCCGAATGAAAACAGAGTCGCCTTGCTGCTGGGGCTGCGCGTCACCTCATCCAGGCTTTTCAACAGCATGCCGGATTTTTCCGGCATCAACGACTGCATCAATCTGAACAATGTTTCGTAAGCGCGTTGCGAACCAACGACGTTGATCAGAAAGCTGCCGATCAATACTACAAAAGAGAAGAACGACAGCATGACGTTGAACGCAATCGCCGAAGCGTTGACGTAAGTTTCAGTCGAAGTCAGTTCATAAATCGTCGGCCACATCTTTTTGAAAAACAGCACGCTGCCGCGCAAGTAAAAGCTAATGCCCCGACTGGTTTTTTCCGGTTCGGGCGCGTCTGAAAACGGCGTTGTTTGGCTCAAACGGTGAGCCGTTGTCGGTGGAGCAGGTTCGATTTTTTGTGTTTCGTTCATTTCGTTTGGGTAGTCGGTAATCAGGAGCCAGTGACTTGCTTATAAAGTTTCCAGTTCTTTTTGAATTGCTTCGAGCGATTGTTCCAACCTTTGCCGATGCACGTCGGAGCGAGCGGCGTTGATCTGTTCAGTCAACCGGCTTCGCGCAAGCTGTAAAGTTTCGCGCCGTTGCCGATGTTCAGCGGTCTCGGTTGAGGCGGGAGCGACGGCTTCGAGTTTGGCGCGCTCGCGTTCTTCCAATTGATCTTCGACGGATTTGCTTTCCCAACCTCTGGCCATAATTTTGTTTAGTGAAGCATGCAAGCCGCGCCAAGCACTTGATTGCCTTCACGCAGCGGTGACACGGTCGGTTGCCAACCTTCGGCAATTCTGACCGCCAATAATTCTTCGGCAGTTGGCCGATGATTCCACACGGCGACCGCCGTGATTGTGCCGTGTCAGGTCGAGCTGAAAATCAGAAACAACCCGTTGTGCCAGAATGAAATTACTTCGTGCGTGTATTCGTCCAGCGGAATTGTGTCCAGCAACAATGCGGGAGGTTGCTGGCGAATTCCCCACGACACGAATTGTTGCAATGTGCCAAATTCCGGCAACAAGGCTTCGATTTCAGCATGAGCGTCGGGTGACAAATTTGCCCGATTGATAATTTCCACGGTTTGCAGTTTAGAGCGACACGGAAACGCAAGCAACGCTCGCCAATGGTGAATAGCCCGGCTAAACTGCGTTGGTGATGCGAAGTCAAAGCCGCTGGCAATCTCAAATCTCAAATCCTAAATTTCTGATCGTCTTCTCGGCGGTTGCCATGACTACATTGATCTTGCTCGCTTGGTTTGTCTGGCGTTGGCTGCAACCGCCTCCTGTGTTTGCCAGGATCGCCACGCTTGGATACGTCGAATCTCCAGCCGAAAAATCCTACGAACCATTTGGCCTGGCTGCGGATAAAGACGGAAACATTTATTTCAGCGAAAGCATCACCGGCAGAATTTTTCGTCTTGCCGCAGGCAGTTACGAAAACGGAGCGCCGTTGCAAATAACCGTCGTGGCCGAAAACCTGCAAACGCCTTCGGCAATTGCGCTTGATCGCAACGGGCAGTTGATTGTCGCCAACACCGGAGCGCACACGATTGTTCGCATCAACCCGCAGACAAAATCCTTCGCCATTGTCGCTGGCCAACCTGGAGTCAGCGGCGATGCCGATGGCAATTCGACTGAGGCTAGATTCAATGCTCCCGTCGGTGTAGCGGTTGGCGAAAACGGAACAATCTTTGTCGCCGACACTTACAACGACCGCATTCGGGCAATTGACAAAACCGGGCAAGTTCGCACGCTGGCCGGTGGACGCGATCCCGGATTCGCCGACGGCGCTGGCGCTGAAGCTCGATTCGATACTCCGTGCGGAATTGCCGTGGCTGATGACGATTCTTTGATCGTTGCCGACACCGGTAATCGCCGGATTTGCCGGGTTGAACCCAGCGGCCAAACGACGACTATTGCCGGAAACGGCGAAGCTTACCAGCGCAACGGCCAACCATTAAGCGCGTCTTTCAACGAACCGATGACCGTGGTCATACACGACAAGGATTCTTTTTTCGTTGCCGATGCTGGTGGTTCGGTTCGTCTTGTTTCGCTGAAATCCGACCAGCAAACAGAAGCATTCGTCAAAACCGAATTGCCTGATTTGCACCTGAATCGGCCAACGGGATTGGCTGTGTTACCCGGCGGAGAATTGGCTTTTGCCGAAAGCGGTTCCGGCATGATTCGCGCCATGGTTCCCAACGAATCAAAGCTTGGAATTCAGTTTGATCCAGACGCCATCGCTTTGTCAGCCGACCGAATACGCCGGCTTGTCCAGCCGCGTTGGCCGTTTGATCCGCCAGATAAGCCCAGGGAAATCGCCGGAACCTTCGGCGAAGTTCGTGGCCGGATTTCGTCAGATGGTGACGCCTGGTTTCATAACGGCCTGGATATTCCCGGAGCTTATGGCGAACTGGCGCGCGCGATTTTTACCGAACCGGTCACTGAACCGCTGTCGGTCGAAGGCGAAGGAACCATACGCGAACGAATCCGTCTGCCGCTGTTTGGCTACATTCACGTCAAGATTGGCCGCGACAAAGACGATCAATTACTACCGAATTTTGCCGACGGAGCCGTCACCTTTCGCCGCAACGCCGATGGTCAAATCGGTGGCGTCAGGGTTCGTCGCGGGACTTTGTTCAAAGCCGGTGATCCCATCGGAGCATTGAACCGGCTGAACCACGTTCATTTGATTGCAGGGCAGTGGGGCAACGAATTCAACGCGCTGTCAGTTTTGCGATTGCCCGGTTTGACCGACACTGTCGCGCCAACCATAGAAGCTCTGACAATAGCAGACGAACAACGCAACACGGTTTTTGATTCAATGGCGAAGAAGAAAGATTCTACGCGATTGTTGTTGGCAGGCAGGTTGAAGATTTTCGTTCGCGCTTATGACCAGGCCGACGGCAACGCCAAACATCGGCGGCTTGGCATTTACCGAATCGGTTATCAAATCTTGAACTCTGCCGGAACGCCTGTGCCCGGTTTTGACCAGACGCGCCGCAATCTAGAATTCGACCGCTTGCCGCAGGATTGGGGAAACTCAGCGCTGGTTTACGCTGACGGCAGTCAGTCCGGTTATGAAGGCGCAACGGTTTTCAATTACATCGCCACAAACATTTTGCAGCGCGGCGAAGCGCGTGAAGATTTTTTTGACACGTCGAAACTTGCCTCCGGCGATTACACTCTGCGCATTATCGCAGCCGATTACTTTGGCAATGTTGCCGAACGCGATTTGCCGATTTCGATAAATAAATGATGTAGAGCGAACTGTTAGTTTGCGTCGTGGCCAGCGGAGTGATTCCTGGCAGAAAGGCGCAAGCTTACAGTTTGCGCTACAACTCACGATTAAAACCATGAAAACAAAGCTGCTGTTGCTGTTTGGGTTTTTCCTTCAGATTGGACTACCGACGATGACCAATTCACAACCGACCTACGATTTGCTGACCGCCGAAGGCGTCTCGCGCGAACTTGCCCGCCATCGCGCCGAGCGCATTTCCGATGTGCGCTATCAGCTTTCGATTGAACTCACGCCTGGAGCGCCGCGCTTCACCGGCAGCGAAGAAATTACTTTGAAGTTGGCCGACACTGCCGAGCCGGTGATAGTGGATTTCCGCGACCTGGATCCAGCAGGCAAAGTTATCGAAGGCACAATCAGCAACCTCACAGTCAACGGCAAAACTGCAACCGGATTCAGCCAAAAGAACGGCCACATCATTTTGCCTGCCCAGCTTTTTAACGTCGGCGAAAACTCGATCAAGCTGAATTTTGAATCCGGCGTTGCCACGGCTGGCCGCCCGGTCATTCGTTACAAAGATCAGGAAGACGACAGCGAATACATTTACACGTTGTTCGTCCCGATGGATGCCAGCCTGGCTTTTCCGTGTTTCGACCAGCCGGATTTGAAAGCGCGATTTACTTTCGCCGCCGAAGCGCCTGAAAGCTGGACAGTTATCGGCAATGCCAACATCGCCAAAAACGAATCGGCTGCTGGCAGACGCCGAACTCAGTTTTCAGAAACCAAACCCATCAGCACTTATCTGTTCGCGTTTGCCGCCGGACAGTTCAAACAGATTGCAGGCAGCGGAGCTTCAACGCCGATGCGCGTTTTCGTTCGCCAGTCGAAGCTCAAACGTGCCGAAGAAGAATGGCCGGAAGTCGAGCGGTTGACGCGCGCGGGGATGAAGCATTTTGTCGAATTCTTCGGTCACGAATTCCCGTTCACCAAATACGATCAAGTCTTGATTCCCGGCTTTGCTTACGGCGGGATGGAGCACGCCGGAGCCACTTTTCTGCGCGAAGACTCGATACTGTTCCGAACGACTCCAACGCAAAGCGACAAATACGGCAGAGCTTCGTTGGTGCTGCACGAACTGGCTCATCAATGGTTTGGCGATTTGGTGACGATGCGCTGGTTTGACGATCTGTGGTTGAAAGAAGGCTTCGCCAACTTGATGGCCTATCACGCGATGGCGGCGATTTACGAACCGGCGCAAATGTGGCGAC
>JBGAPB010000259.1:0-9412 GCA_044221525.1 Blastocatellia bacterium
ATCGAAAGCTGTAGCTTGCCCAATTCGGCCTTCGCTGACGCGAGCCAGCAGCGCAGTATCGGCAGCTGGTCGCGGATAATTTTCGGCCAGAAATTTTTCCATCTCTGTACTTGACAGCGGAGTGAAGTTAATCCGCTGAGCGCGCGACCTGATTGTTTGCAACAAAGAGTTCGGGCGCGAAGTCAGCAAGATCAATGTTGAAGTCGGTGGCGGCTCTTCCAAGGTTTTCAGCATTGAGTTGGCGGCTTCGTCACGCAGCCGGTCGGCTTCGTCAATAATGAAAAATCGTTGGCGGCCTTCGCGCGGTCGGTAATAAACCTCTTCAGTCAGTGCGCGGGTCTGAGCAATCTTTATGAACTGGCCATCTGGTTTAATCGTCGTCACGTCGCCGTAAACGCCTTCGTCAATTCGACGGCAAACCGCGCATTCATCGCAACTGTCGGTTGCATAAGAGTTGTTCGGAGCCTTTTGGCAATTGGCTGCTTTGGCCAAAGTCAGCGCAAACTGCCGCTTGCCTATGCCATCCGGCCCAGCAAAGATCATTGTTGCCGAGATGCGTCCGCCGCTCAGCAACCGTTGCAGTATTTGTTTGTTGCGTTCGTTTCCGATCAATTTGGCGAAAGACATAGCGTCAATTTATCGGTGTCGTCGGCATTGTCAACAGGTGGCGGCGACGATTATAGGGAAAATAGATTGCCCACACTTCGAGCTTGCCTTGACACATTTTCGGACGATCCGTATTCTCCACGTTTTGCGTTTACCGCCAAATCCCTGATAGGCGGTTATCATCGGTTCAAATCCTATGTTTGAAGCATTATCAGATAAGCTAAAAAAGGTTATAAAAGACCTGCGCGGCGAAAGCCGTCTGACGCCGGAGCATTTGGATTTGGCGATGCGAGAGATTCGCATTGCTCTGTTGGAAGCCGACGTAAATTTCAAAGTCGTCAAAGATTTTGTTGAGCGGGTTAAAACAACCGCCGTCGGACAGGAAGTTTTGCAACAGCTTTCGCCTGGTCAGCAAATCATAAAGATCGTCAATGACGAGATGATTTCTATGTTAGGCGGAACTTCCAGCCGATTGTTGTTTACGTCGCGACGACCGAATTCGGTGATGATTGTCGGGTTGCAGGGATCGGGTAAAACAACTTCGACAGGAAAACTGTCGAAATGGCTCTATAAAAATCAGAATCGCAATCCGTTGTTGGTGTCGGTTGACGTTTACCGCCCGGCTGCGCGCGACCAACTGGCGGTCATCGGAAAAGCCGTGAACATTCCGGTTTTTGCCGGAGAAGGTTTGAACGATCCGATTGAATTGGTCAAAGCTGCGCGGTTGCATTGCGAACAGGTTGGCTTTGACACGCTGATGATTGACACAGCGGGGCGGCTGCACATTGACGACGCGCTGATGGATGAGTTGCAGCGCATCAAAACCGAAATGCAGCCGGTTGAAACTTTGTTTGTCGCGGATGCGATGACCGGCCAGGATGCAGTCAAAAGCGCGAAAGAGTTTCACGACAGAATAGGCATCAGCGGAGTCATACTGACCAAGATGGATGGCGACGCTCGCGGAGGCGCGGCGCTTTCGATCAACGAAGTCACCGGTCAGCCCATCAAGTTCGTAGGTGTCGGAGAAAAGTACGACGCGCTGGAACCGTTTTATCCAGACCGTATTGTTTCGCGCATTTTGGGAATGGGCGACGTGCTTTCGCTGATTGAAAAAGTTCAGCAGGAAGTTGACGAAGAAAAGGCTCTTGCATTGCAGGAGAAGATGGAGCGGAATGCCTTCACTTTGGAAGATTTTCGCGATCAGCTTTCCCAGATGAAAAAGCTAGGTTCGATGGAAAGCCTGCTGAGCATGCTACCCGGCGATATGTTTGCCGGTATGCCAAAGATGACGCCGGAAATGTCGGCTCAGATGGAATCTGAGATGAAGCGGACAGAAGCGATCATCAATTCGATGACTCTGAAAGAGCGCGACAATCATTTGATTATTAGTCCGCCTCGCCGTCGCCGCATTGCAATGGGCAGCGGCACAAAGGTCAAAGACGTTGACAACCTGCTGAAGCAATACGTCGAGATGAAGCGCATGATGCAGCAGATGATGGGCGGCGACGGAATGCTGGGCGGGTTGCGCGGCAAAGTAGTTCGCAAGCTGACAGGCGTCGGTTCGCGTAAGAAGAAAGACAAAAGAAAAAAGAAAAGAAGATGAGATGTTGGTGGCCGGTGTTCTATGACCGGTTGTTTGACCGGCAAGCGCCGAACACTGACAACCAGCGGCATCTTGTCTATAATCCACACGCTTTACATAACGTTTTTGGAGGTATCAGCTTTGTTAGCAATCAGACTGACAAGACAGGGCGCGAAGAAAAGACCTTTCTATCGCGTCATCGTGGCCGATAAGAGCAGCAAGCGCGATGGCCGATTTGTTGAAATCGTCGGTTATTACAATCCTTGCCGCGAACCAGTGGAATTAAAGCTCAACCATGAGCGCATCAGCTACTGGATGAAATGCGGTGCGCAGCCGAGTGAAACGGTTCGCAGCTTGATTCGCAAAAGTGAACAGCAACAACCCGTCAGCACAGAAGTCGGTAACTAAAGTTTGTAGCTAGACTTTGGGGCGATTGTTTTCGCCGAAGATTCCGGCTAAAGCCGGTGCTACGAACTATTTTGCCGTCTAAGCATGTTGATTCGGAGAGGTCGCAATGAAGGAATTGGTTGAGTTAATCGCCAGAGCACTGGTTGACAACCCTGACGATGTCAAAGTCAAAGAGATCGAAGGCAATCAGGCAACTGTGCTGGAACTACGTGTAGGCGACGGCGATTTAGGCAAAGTCATTGGCAAGCAAGGCCGCACAGCTCGCGCAATTCGAGCTGTGCTCAATGCTTCCGGCACGAAACTGAAAAAGCGGTTTGTGCTGGAAATACTGGAATAGGTTTGCCAGATAATCCTGAAGAATTGATTAGCATTGCTCGCATCGCTCGTCCGCAAGGGATTCGCGGCGAAGTAATAGCCGATTTGCTGACGGATTTTCCAGACCGGTTTTCCAGGCTCAAGATTGCCTTGGTGAAAAAGCCGAATGGTGAGTTGGTTCGGCTGCAACTGGAAAATTCCAGGCCGCACAAAGGCCGAATCCTTTTGAAGTTCGCGGGTTATAACGACATGAATGCCGCTGAAAATTTGCGGGATGCTCGTGTAATGATAACTGCGGACGAATTGGTCAAACTGCCTGCGGATAATTATTACGAATTTGACCTGATTGATTGTGCAGTGATAACGACCAGTGGGCAGGCAGTTGGAACGGTGACAGGAGTTCAGCATTGCGGCGCTGCTCCGCTGTTGGTTGTGAGTGACAACAAGCGCGAACATCTGATCCCGATGGCTTCCGGCATTTGTCTCGAAATTGACACCGCGCAAAAGAGAATCGTAGTTGATCCGCCGGAAGGCCTTTTAGATTTGTGATTTTCCATTTGCGATTTTCCATTTGTCATTTGCGGAAGGACTGAATGTTTTCGATGACGAATGGGAAATGGTAAATGACAAATGGAAAATTAGATGCGATTTGATCTTCTGACCATATTTCCGGAGTTCTTCATCGGGCCATTCGACCACGGCATCATTCGCCGCGCGCGTCAGCAGAAACAGATCGAGATTAACATTCACGATCTTCGCTCTTTCACAGACGATAAACACCACATTGTTGATGATCGTCCGTTTGGCGGTGGCGACGGAATGGTTTTGAAGCCGGAGCCGATTTTTCGGGCTGTTGAAACTTTGCTGGCCGAAGAACAGCCGGAATCTTTGCCGGGTGACGATCAGAAACGAACAGCGATTGTTTTGATGTCTCCGCAGGGCAGAACTTTTTGTCAGGCTGAAGCTGGAAAGTTGGCTCGCGAATGTTCGCGAATGATTCTGCTATGCGGGAGGTACGAGGGTGTTGACGAGCGCGTAGTTCAGCATCTGGTAACTGATGAAATCTCCATCGGAGATTATGTGCTGACCGGCGGAGAAATTCCGGCAATGGTAGTGGTTGATGCGGTTACAAGATTGCTGCCAAACGTTTTGGGCAGCGACACGTCGGCAGTTCACGATTCGTTCGGTGATTATTCGGGCGGCCTGCTGGATTATCCGCATTACACCCGACCGGCTGATTTTCGCGGCTGGCAAGCGCCGGAAGTTTTGATTGGCGGACATCATGCCGAAGTCGCCAAATGGCGTAGGCGAGCGGCTTTATTGAAAACTTTGCAACGAAGACCCGATCTTTTGAATAACGCCGATCTGTCAAATGAAGAACGGCGATGGCTGGCCGAGGTCAGCGAAGCCGAAGAAACCTGAAATTTTAAGATTTGAAATTCGATACCTGAGAGGTGATTGCCATGTATGCATTGAGTGAAATTGAAAAACCATATTTGAGAGCGGATATTCCCGACTTCGTTCCGGGAGACACCGTGCGTGTTCACGTGCGAATCAAGGAAAGTGAGACCAAAGAGCGATTGCAGGTCTTTGAAGGCGTTGTCATTGCCCGAGCTGGCAGCGGCGTCAGAGAAACCATTACCGTCCGTAAATCGTCATTTGGCGTCGGTGTTGAGCGTATTTTCCCGCTGAACGCGACTATTATTGGCCACATAGACGTCATCAAGCGTGGCCGCGTTCGTCGGGCCAAGCTCTATTACCTTCGCGCATTACGCGGCAAAGCGGCTCGTATTCGCGAACGCGATACTCGCGTATCGGCGGCCAACAAAGCCGCAGGTAAAGCGCAAAGAAAAAAAGCTGAGTAAGAAGCAGTATTGCATTGTTCCAGATAGAAGACCGGAGTTTTTGCCGCTCCGGTCTTCGTCGTTCCTCGCCCTTCAAAACTTCCTGTTCAGCACTAAACGTTCACTGGCACACTCTTTCTGTCAGGTATTTGGGATCGTTCCTGTCTTGGCCCGCCCTTGCCGAGTTTTCGGTGAGGCTTGTCGTTTATCAAACATCAAATGCAGCTTTATAAATTCCTATGGCTGAACCAATAAACGCACAGAACAATTCGACTGAAGAGCCTGAACAAAACAATCCGTCACCAAATTTTCCAGGATCGGAAGGAAGGCTGAAAATAGCTGCTCTGATTAGCCTGATTGGATGTTTGCTGATTTACGTGTTGCGCCTGGATAGAGTTGTAGGGCTTTTCGTGGATGATGGTTGGTACATTCTGCTGGCCAAGTCATTGGCCACAGGCCATGGGTATTCGTTGATCAATTCGCCTACTGCGGGAATTTTGCCGTTGTACCCACCTGCTTATCCATTTTTGCTGTCTCTGTTTTACCGAGTTTTACCGAATTTTCCTGGCAATGTCTGGCTGCTGAAATCGGTTTCGATTGCGGCAATGATGGGCGTCGGAATAATCGGCTACCGTTACTTTGTCAAAGAACGCGGCCTGCCTCCGTTGGTTGCGCTGGGCATTTGTGTCGCCTCGGTGCTCAGTCCGCCGCTGGTTTTTATGGCGACTTCGACAATGATGTCGGAATGTGTTTTCGCGTTGATCTTTCTGGCGACGGTTGTGGTGATGGAAAAATGTGTGCGGAGCGAAAACGAATCCAGGCAACTGCAATTGGCGGTATTGGGGGCGGTGCTGGCGTCTGTCGGTTTTCTGACTCGTTCAATTGCCATTAGTTTGATTGCCGCAGGATTTTTCTACCTGCTCAAAGGCAGGCTTATAAAACCCGCCATAGCTTTTACAGTCGTCGTGGCCGCATTGTGCGGCCCCTGGGTGCTTTACACTCGATTGCATACGCCCACACCTGAACAGCAGACGGAACAAGGCGGACACATTGTGCTGCCTTATACCAAACAGTTTTGGCAGAAACGCGCGGGGTTTAGCTTTTCAGGAAACATCACGGTTGCCGAATTGCCAGAGCGAGTTGTCAATAACTCCATCGAAATCAGCGGACGCGACATTGGCCGCATAGTGGTTACTCCGCTTTTTGAAGCCCTGCGTGACCCTTATCAAGAGGCTCAAAGAGAAAGCGTTAAACAAGGCGGCAGAGGCGACACCTGGATTGGTTCATTCTTCCTGAGCATATTTGCAATCATCGGTTTGATAGCCGCCTCACGCAAAAAAATGACAATGGCGGAGTTCGCCATTCCGCTGACACTGGCAGTTACTGTTTTGTGGCCGTGGGAAACTTTTCGATTTGTATTGCCGCTGATCCCGTTTGTCATTTTTTATTTCGTGCTTGGAATTCAGGAGTTGATTGCACTGGTTCAGCGAGTTCGTCAGATAAATAATGAGGCTGCGGCCTGGAAAGTCTCGCTGGTTATTGTCTTCTTGATCGTTGCAGTAAACATTTACGGAAACATAAATTACATCGTCAAAACCGGCGATGTGCTGGATCGTCCGCAGTGGTTGCAAACCTTTGACGAAGCCGAAGCCATGTTGAAATGGGTGAAAGAAAATGTTCCACAGACAGATACGATTGCTACGCTAAACCCTCCTTTGGTTCATCTATTTACCGGGCACAAAACTATCTCGTCCGATTTTCCGGCTGAGAATTGGGAAAACTGGAAAAGGCTGGGAGTTCGTTATGTGGTAAAGGCGGCGGTGTATGGAGAAACACCAGACTCATCCGAACAGAAGTTCAAAGTCGTTTACCGTGCTCGCGGCAGAGTCAATTTTCGTGTCGTTGATTTAGGGCCAGTGGAATCGCGCCCAAATTGGTAGTCTCAAAATCCTTGAAGCCCAAACACTCCAAATGCAAACTAGAAAAACGTTGGACCGAAATAAGTCCGTTGCTACACACTCAACTGAAACACCAGTGATTCAAACCGATGATCAAAAGGTGAATCGCAAATTTGTCTTTGCAGGTTTTTGCGCCGCTGCGGCGGTCTTTTTTGCGGTTTATTTGTTGCGGCTGGATCGCATTGTCGGATTGTTCGTTGACGATTCCTGGTATGCGCTGCTGGCAAAGTCACTGGCAACCGGGCAGGGGTATCAACTAATCAACTCGCCTTCGCCCGGAATCTTGCCTGTTTACCCGCCTGTTTATCCATTTTTACTCTCATTGGTTTACCGGCTGTGGCCTGACTTTCCGAACAACGCCATGCTGTTGAAATCTGTTTCGGTGGCGGCGATGTTCGTTGTTGGCGTGGCCAGTTACAAACACTTCAACCGAGACCGCCAATGGCCGCAACTGTTGTCGTTGATTTGCGCTTTGACGGTGACGTTGATGCCGGGCTTGGTTTTTCTGGCAACTTCGTCGGCAATGTCGGAATGCGTTTTCACGTGCTTTCAATTGCTGGCGGTTCTGGTTATCGAATCTGCTGCGCGAACCGAGGACGCCAAAACCGAAACTCGCAATGCCATTCTGGGTGGAGTCTTGGCTGCCGTTGCTTTTCTGACGCGCTCAATCGGTTTGGCTGTGATTGGAGCTGGATTTGTTTACCTGTTGAAAGAACGCAAATGGAAATCGGCGGCGGTTTTCGCCCTGGCGGTGATGATAGTTGCCGGGCCGTGGACGTTGTATTCGCGCAACCACCAGCCGACCGCCGAACAGCGCACAGAGCAAGGCGGAATGATAGTGCAGGATTATTCCGCGCAGTTCTGGCAACAGCGGGCGGGCGACACTTCGTCAGGGAAAATCGAGCTTGGCAGTTTGCCAGATCGAATGTGGGCCAATGCGATGAAGATCGTCGGCAACAACACGATCATGATCTTTGCGCCTATGTTTCATCGTTCGCCCAAAATCAGCGGCGAAGAAACCCTGGAAACAGGAAAGACTTCGCATGGGCTTTCGTATCCGCTGAGTTTGTTTTTGCTGCTGGGCTTTGCGTTTTCAATTAAACGGCGACTGGCTGTGGCCGAAATCACAGTTGCGTTTACGCTGCTGATTACCTGCGCCTGGCCGTGGGATACTTTCAGGTTCCTGCTACCTCTGACTCCATTTTTGTTGGCTTATCTGTTGGAAGCTTTGCGGGGCACGCGCGATTTCATAAATCAAAAAATGGAAGTGAAAGCGACAGGCACGCCGTGGCGAGCGATGGCTGTTGTTACAGGATTGTTGCTGGCGCTTTTCATTTACGATCATTCGGTTTATCTGGCAAAACGTTCCGACCTTTCGCGGGCGGAGTATCTGCCCTGGCGGGCGATCTTCGACGAAAACCTGGAAGCCTTGAAGTGGATAAAAGAAAAGACGCCGGAAGACGCTGTTGTTTGTTCGCTCAACCCAGCCATGGTTTATATGTACACCGGACGCAAAAGTGTCGCCAGTAACAATGCCGAAGCAAATTGGGAAAACTGGAAACGACTGAACGTGCGGTATTACGCTTATCTGTCTGTTTACCCGATTGCCGACCCTGGAATGGGCGAAGGGCGTTTCGATCAGGTTTACCGTTCAAAAAAATCGCTGAAGCTGCGAGTAATGGATTTGGGGCGGAAGGAAGCCCGTTTGCCCTGGAATCCCTTTGGCACTTCCGGCGGCTCAATCATGATAGACCCAATGAAGTGACATCACGCCATTCCAATCGAGACAAACAAAATGGATAAGATTGAACAGGATTCTGCGACGACCCGGCTTCGGAGTCTTTTTCTCCATCTTGCTCAGTCCCGTCTAAAACTTCCTGCTTCAACGCGCGCAAAAGACTGGCTGGCACGATTGTTTTTATTGGTTTTGCCCGCCGTTTTTTTTTGGCGAGAGACATTGGGCTGGTTGACCTTGGCCGATCAGGATGCAGTTTTCTGGTTCTTTCCTGCCTATAAATTTGCTGCCGAACAAATCGGTTCCGGCTCCCTGCCACTCTGGAACCCTTACCAATATGGCGGCATTCCGTTTTTCAGTGAATGGCAATCAGGTGTGTTAGACCCGCTGAACTGGATTCACTGGTTCGGAGCGTCTTCACTCACGATGACGCTTTCGATGGAGCTAAGCTTCGCCATTGCCTTGCTGGCAATGTTTAGCTACGCGCGCAGCCTGAACTTTACGCGCAGAGCCAGCGTTTTTGCCGCCATCATTTTTGGCTTGAGCGGTTTTCTGGTTGGCAGAACGCTTTATCCTGGTTTTGTTCGAATCGTGGCTTTGACGCCGTTGGTACTGTGTTTTACTGAACGGCTGAGGCAGCGCGTGCGTTGGCGTGACGTAGTTTTCGGGTCGCTGATTGTGACCTGGCAAATTTTTGCTGCTCATCCACAACCGCTGATTTACTCTTCATTGCTGGCCTGCGCTTACGCGCTTTTCAGGTTTCAAATTTCGGATTTGAAAAGGTCGTTTGGCTTCTTGCTGAAATTCTCGCTGATGTTCATTGCCGCAATCGGCCTTGCGGCAATCCAGCTTTTCCCCGCTTTTGAGTTCGCCACAAAATCAGTCCGTCAGGAATGGCCGTTCGAGCTTTTCACGTTGCATTCGTTGCACCCGGCTTCGTTGTTGGTGACTTTGTTTCCGTTTT
>JBGAPB010000260.1:0-9397 GCA_044221525.1 Blastocatellia bacterium
CGAACCGCGATTGCAAAAAGAGGTGAGCGGGCCGAATAAAACTTCAAGCGTCAAGCTGGCCGATTATGGCTCCAGCAATGTTTCGCTAAGTCACCGCGAAGCGCCGGGCATCCCCGAAGTCCATGACCACATGGATGATTATTTCATCGTCGAATCCGGCTCTGCCGTGTTGGTGATCGGCGGCGAAGTCGTCAATCCCAAGAAGCTGGAAGATTCACGCGAAACACGCGGCGATTCAATCAAAGGCGGCGAGAAGAAGACGCTTGCGCAGGGAGATGTGATTCATATCCCGCACAAAATGCCGCATCAACTGATTGTGGAGAACGGCAAAAAATTCACGTATTTCGTCATCAAGGTCAAAGCTGATTGAGAAGCATTGCCGCCGTGAACATTGCAAAAGAATCTTATGCGAACCCAAGTCGGCATCATTGGCGCAGGCCCCGCGGGTTTACTCCTGGCGCATCTGCTGCATCAGCAAGGCATCGAATCCATCATCATTGAAGCCCGCAGCCGCGAATACATTGAAAGCCGTGTGCGCGCAGGCGTGCTGGAACAAGGAACGGTGGACACTCTTAACGAAGCCGGTCTAGGTGAACGGATGCGACGGCAGGGGATGGTTCATCGTGGCATAGAGTTGAATTTCAATGGCGCGCGTCATCGTATTGATATGCACGAACTGACCGGCGGGCGGGCGATCACGGTTTACGGCCAACAGGAAGTAGTCAAGGATTTGGTCCTGGCGCGGTTGAATTCCGGCGAGCCGCTTTTCTTTGAAGTCGAAGACACCAGCATTGACGATCTGGATTCCGACAAGCCGAAGATTCGTTTTAGCAAAGACGGCGAGTCGCACGAAATCATCTGCGATTTCATCGCAGGCTGCGACGGCTTTCACGGCATTTGCCGCCCAACCGCGGTGGCGATTTCGGCGGCCGGATTGCAGGTATTTGATCGTGTTTATCCATTCGGCTGGCTTGGCATTCTGGCCGAATCCAAACCGCCATCCGAAGAACTAATTTACTGCAACCACCCGCGCGGCTTTGCGCTGTTCAGCATGCGCTCGCCTGAAATCACGCGGCTTTACATTCAGTGCGAACCGGATGAAGACATTGCCAACTGGCCGGATGATCGAATCTGGCAGGAACTGGAACTGCGGCTGGGCGCGGACGAAAGCATACGGCTTGCAGAAGGCACGATCCTGCAAAAAGGCGTGACGCCTATGCGCAGTTTCGTGACTGAGCCTATGCAATTCGGCAAACTCTTTCTGGCTGGTGATTCCGCGCATATCGTTCCACCAACAGGAGCGAAGGGGATGAATCTGGCTGTCGCCGATGTTCGAGTTTTATCACGCGCTCTGGCGTCGTTTTACAAAAGCGGGCACACCGATTTGCTGGCGCAGTATTCTGAAACTTGTTTGGCCCGGATTTGGCGCGCAGAGCATTTTTCGTGGTGGATGACCTCACTGTTACATCGTTTTCCCGAACATAGTCCGTTCCAACAACGAATGCAGCTATCCGAACTTGAATACGTGACCAGTTCTAAAGCTGCCGCGACTGCACTGGCTGAAAACTATGTCGGGTTGCCGTTTGACTGGTGAAGCCGATCTTGAATCAGAGGCAAATCAATGAATGAAAAAGTTGCTGTAGTTACTGGAGCCGCGCGCGGCATAGGATTGGCGATTGCGGAAAAGTTTCTGGCCCAAGGTTATCGCGTGGCATTGCTGGATGTAGATGCCGCGACGTTGGCGCAGACGGATGAAGCTTTGCGCGGGCAATCCGACGTGTTGCCATCCGTGATCCTTACGGTTGAATGCGATGTGTCTGATCCGCAGCAGGTTCAGGCTGCGATAGATAAAGTGGCAGAACATTTCGGGCGGATTGATGTGCTGGTGAATAACGCGGGCATAGCAGTTTTCAAACCGGCTTTGGAAACTAAATTTGAAGATTGGTCGCGCGTTATGGCGACGAATCTCAACGGCCCGTTTCTTTGCACTCAAGCCTGCGTGCCGGTGATGTTGAAAACAGGCGGGGGCAGTGTGGTCAATATCGCTTCAATTTCCGGCGTCCGAGCCAGCACTCTGCGAATTGCTTATGGAACCAGCAAAGCCGCCTTGATGCACCTGACCAAACAACAGGCCGTCGAATACGGAAATGTCGGCGTGCGGGTCAACGCTGTGGCTCCAGGCCCGGTTGAAACTGCAATGGCGCTGCAGGTTCATTCCGCCGATATTCGAACCAGCTATCGCGACGCCATTCCGCTGGCGCGTTACGGCGCAGTTCAAGAAATTGCCGAAGCCGTGGCGTTTTTATGCAGTGATGCGGCCAGCTATATCAATGGCCAAATTCTGGCTGTTGACGGCGGGTTCGATGCAGCTGGGGTTGGATTACCCAGCTTGAGAAGCGAGACATAAATTTATCCTTCAGCCTGGATTCCCCTCAGCCTGGATTTCCGGGCCGTACTCGAATGGCTCCGCGGTTTTAGGCTCGCGTTCAAACATCCGATAAATCACAGGCAACACCAGCAAAGTCAGCAAGGTCGAAGTGACCAGTCCGCCGATGACGACGGTCGCCAGCGGGCGTTGAACTTCAGCGCCCGGATTGGTTGAAACGGCCATCGGGACAAACCCCAAACTGGCGACCAGTGCAGTCATCAGCACGGGACGCAGACGGATGCGGGCGCCTTCGCGTATGGCATCGCGGACTGAAAAGCCTTCACCACGCAGTTTGTTGATGTAAGCGATCATCACCACTCCGTTCAACACGGCCACGCCGAACAAGGCGATAAAGCCGATTGAAGCTGACAGGCTCAGGTTTAGTCCGCGCAACCACAACGCGGCGATCCCTCCAACCACGGCAAACGGCACATTCATGATGATCAGCAACGAATGTTTGACCGAGTCGAACATCACGAACAGCAAGGCGAAAATCAACAGCAAAGCCAGCGGGACGACAACAAATAACCGTTTTGTTGCGCGCTCCTGGTTTTCAAATTGCCCTCCCCAGGTCATGAAATAACCAGAAGACATTTTGACCGAAGCCGCAATTTTGGAACGGGCTTCGGCAACGAAACTGCCTATGTCTCGACCGCGCACGTTGGACTGAATGACAATTCGGCGCTGGTTGCTTTCGCGGTTGATGATGTCCGGCGCGCGAATAAGTTCTACTGTGGCGATGTCGGCCAGGCGCAAATGTTCGCCCGCTGGAGCTGTTAGCGGCAATTCGGATATGCGGTCTGGAGAGTTTCGGAAATTTTCAGGAAAGCGAACCAGCACTTCAAATCTTTTCTGGCCGTCTATCAATGTCGTAGCCACTTTGCCGCCGACGGCGGTTTCAATCAGTTCGCGCACGTCGGCAACGTTCAAACCATAACGCGCAATTCTGTCGCGCATGACCGTTATTTGTAGTTGAGCCGCGCCAGACAAGGCCTCGGCCTGCACGTCGGCAGAGCCTCGAACTTTTTCCAGGACACGGGCGATCTCGGCAGCTTTTTCTTCCAACAGGTTCAGATCCTCGCCAAATAGCTTGACGGCCACATCGGCTTTGACGCCGGAGATGGTTTCATCCAAACGCATTGCCATCGGCTGAGTGAAGTTGTAAGCCACGCCCGGCAACTTACCCAGCTCAGAATCCAGGGCCGCAATCAACTCGTCCTTTGTGCGCGGTTTCGATTTGATTTTGGGCCATTTGTCGTGAGGTTTCAGCACAACATAAACGTCACCTTGATGAACGCCCATCGCTTCGGTGGCCAGGTCTGGGCGCCCGATTTTGGTGACTACGCTTTCTACTTCACCGAAAGATTTGACGATCTCTTCGACTTTTTGGCTGATGTTGACCGATTCGGTCAGGGCGACGCTGGGCAGTTTGCGTGTTTCGATCAGGATTGAACCCTCATCCAGTTTCGGCATGAACTCAGTGCCGATAAAAAAGAGCGAACCGACAGCGACGGCAACAACAATCACTGCCGCGCCGATGGTCAACCAACGATGGTTCAACGCGCCATCCAGCACGCGGACGTAGTTGTGTTCAGTGAAGCGATAAAGCCTGCCTTCGTGTTCCTTTATCTCGCCGCGCAACACCAGCGACGAAATTGCCGGGACGAACAGCAACGCCAACAGCAATGAGCCAAGCAAAGCAGCGCAAACTGTGATTGCCATCGGAGCAAACATTCGCCCCTCCAATCCCTGCAAGGTGAAAACCGGCAGATAAACGGCGATGATAATCAGCACGCCGAACAGGATCGGTCTGCCGACTTCCAACGCCGCATCATGAATAGTTTCAACTGTGTGGCCGCGATGCTTAGGATGACTAAGCCGCCGGATGAAGTTTTCCATCATGACGACTGCGCCATCAACAATCAGCCCGAAATCCAATGCGCCCAGGCTCATCAGGTTGGCCGACACGCCCAGCCATTTCATGACTATGAAGGCTGAAAGCATGGAAATTGGAATCACCGCCGCCACAATCAGCGAAGCCCGCACGTTTCGCAGAAATAAAAACAGAACGATGATAACCAGCAACGCGCCTTCGATCAGGTTCCATTTGACGGTTTGGATGGTGTGGTCAATGACTTCGGTCTGGTCGTAAAAGGGTTTTATGTTGACGCCAGCGGGCAATGCGGTTTGTAAATCCGCGATTTTCTGTTTGACGCGCTCGGTGACGGACTTGCCGTTTTCGCCTTTCAGGATGATGACCATTCCGGCGACACGTTCGCCCGTGCCGTCGCGCGAAACGGCTCCCTGGCGTTGCATTGCGGCGGATGAAACTTCGGCCACATCGCGCAGGTAAACCGGAGTTCCCGCGCTGGCTGTGACGACTATGTTTTCGATGTCGGCAGGGTTTTGCAGCAGACCGACTCCGCGCACGGTGTATTGTTCCGCTCGGTGTTCGATGAAACCTCCGCCGAAGTTAGAGTTGTTTTCGGCGACGCGGTCGAAAACGCTGTGCAGCGTCAATCCGTATTTGACCAGTTTGGCCGGATCAACCAGCACCTGATACTGATGAGTTTCTCCGCCCCATGAATTGATTTCGCCTACGCCGGGAACGGTTCTCAGTTGAAGTTTGACGAACCAATCGTGCATCGTCTTCAACTCCATCAAGCTGTCTTTGGGTTTATCCTTGCGGTTGTCTTCTATAGTGTATTGGTAAACTTCGCCGAAAGCCGTGGCCACAGGGCCGAGCACTGGTTCCAGTCCGGGCGCGATTCTTGTTTTGGCTTCGTTCAAACGTTCGTTGACCAGTTGTCGCGCCAAATAGGTTTCAACGCCATCTTCAAAAACCACAGTGATCAATGACAGGCCGAACTTGGAAATGGAGCGGACTTCTTCAGTATGCGGCAGTCCGAGCATGGCGCCTTCGATTGGGAAGGTGACCTGACTTTCGACTTCTCCGGCTGCCATACCGCTGGCTTCTGTAATGATGTTGACCTGGTTGTTGGTCAGGTCAGGGAAGGCGTCAATCGAAATTGTGTAAACTGCATAAAGCCCGGCGGCAATCAGCGCCCCAACCAAACCCAATGTGATGAATCGTTGTTTCAGCGCAAAGGAAATCAATCGTTCGATCATTGTTTGCGCTCCAAAGGTTTCAGGGAAACGCTATCCAGGATATTTCCAGCCGCGTCAATTGCCCAAAAAGTCAGGCTGTCTTTTGAGGCTTCGGCGAACATGAAACTGTGGACTTTGTCGTTTGCGACTTCGGTCAACGGACTGTCTTTTTTGATTCCACCTGTGCGAAGTTGGCCGCCAGCGCCTGAAACGAAGTATTGAATGCCGTGCTGAAGTTTAATTCGTTCGTAAAAATGATCGTGGCCGGAAAGCGCCGCCGCCAATCCGTATTTAATGAACAGCGGTTCCAGTTTAGTGCGCAAAGGGTTATTTGAACCGTGTGTCTTGCCCGATGAATAAAGCGGGTGATGAAAGTACGCAATTTTCCATTGAGCTTTTGACTCAGACAGAGCTGATTCCAGCCATGCGGTCTGCTGGTCGTTGAAATTAGTCGTGTCCAGCCCAAAAAATTCCACCAGCCCATCGGCTTTGACTGTGGAGTAATAAGCTCGCTTTTCCATATTGAAATTCGGATAACCGGTTTCAAATGTTCGACCGCTCCGAACGTCGTGATTGCCCAACGTGGCAAAGAATTTGACATTTTGCCGCAGAAGTTCAGCGTAAGGTTGTTCGAATTTGGTGACAATGTCTGATGCCTTACCGCTGGAGTAAATGTTGTCGCCCAGCATCAAAATCGTGTCGAATGGACGTTCGCTCAGAAATTGAGTCAGTCTTTTGGCAATGGCGAACTGACCCGCTTTGCCGGTTCCTGTGTCGCCCAAAATGGCGAAACGGAAAGTTCCGGCGGCGGCTTTGCCATTGGGCAAAGGTGTGGGGGGATCGTCAGACAACCGCGCTACGGTCTTGTAGGGGGCGAGCAGAAAACAAAGAACGAATGTTAAAGCCGCGATGGCGGCAGTTGGTTTATTTAATAGCTTCATCGTTGATTGGTTATTGGTTAAAGGTGCAGTGCCCGGCGCGTAAGCAAACCGCGAGTGTCAAAACCAGCCGGTTTATTAAGCGCGCCATGCTGTCGGGTGTTTTCACTCTTCGCGCTTGAATGTATACCGCAAAAGAAAAATGTGGTTCGGCGCGCGCTGAGCATAGCTGGTCGCCAAAATATATTCAGCCAGAAAGCTCCGCGTGATGCGCCAGCCGAAACTGAAGTCAGCGTAATTGTCCGAAAAGCTTTGCTTCATTATTCCATCTGGCACGAACAATCCATTGACGTCCGACACCCGGCCAAAACGATCGGGGAAAAGCTTGTGATCTTCAGTCCGCCCCTGAGCCATTTTGAAAATCGAAGCGCTGGCAAAAAGATTACGCCACACGTCGGTTTGGACGCCAAACTGAAGGGACAAAAATCGAAGGCGCGTTCGCTCGCGTTCCAGCGGATTGCCCGTCGCTCGCTCGAAATAATCTTCGCGGATGTTTGAAACGCCGGCGGCGACATCGGCACTGAAAACGGTTCGGCGTCGCAGCGCGTATCCCAGTCCAAAGCTGGCTGCGGTGCGTGTGATGCGCTCGCGTTCGCCAGCTTCGACAATGATCGAACGGTTGATATTTTCGTTGACACCCGTTGTCAGCCAATGAAGCTCAGCACCGTAAAACAGTTTCTGGGTTAGCGCCCCACGCAATCGCGCTCCGATTTCAGACGATTGGCTGGAATACCGAATCGAATCCATAGGCAACGGCAAACCGTTGAATGTGCGTGTCACATCGTTATCGTTGGCTGAAAGCAAACTGTGGCGATAAAAAATTCCCAGCTTGTTACCATTTGAAAATTGATGAGCAAAGCCCAGCTTCAGTCGTTTTCGCTCAATGTCTGACTTGGCTTCGATCAATTCAGCAGCGCGCAAACCAATTGCATTGGTCAGCGTAGTTGAGCCGCTGAGTTCACCCAGGCCTCTGACGTAATCAACGCCAAACCCAAAACTCGTGCGGCCTTCCTGACCGAAACGGCGCGCAATACTCAAAGAACCGCCGTTTGAATCCGCGTGAGTTGAACTGCTGTTCATTCGCAATCCAGGCACTCCATCCGGGAAAAGCGGATTAGCTGTTCCGGTGATTTCCTGTTCGTAAACAGACCTTACCCTGCTGTTTGATTTGGCAAAGTTACCGCCAATAACCCAACGAGTTTTCGCCAGCGGAACAAAGAAAGTGCTTTGCACCAGGTAACCGGAATCAACTGGTTCGATGGAATTGGCGCTCGTCGGCAGTCGAGCATTGGTTTTCCGTTGCGAGTTGCTGAGCGATGAAATCAGTAAAGTTCGGCTTTCCAGGTGGTTGAATTCCGTTGAGTAAGCGGGGTTTTCCAGGCTGTCCAAATGCGAATCCGAAAATGCTGTAAACCTTAGCAGCGGCGCGGATTCTCCAGGTTCGACCAAACTGTCAATGTAACGCTCGTAATCTCCGCCGACGAAATTTCTGACGGCGACTGATGGATTCTTTCCATCGCCAACCGAAGCGACTGAATTGAGCAGTTGCTGATGATTGTCTAGATTTCTGGCGCTACGCTCTCCGACTTCGCTGCCGGTTCCGGGCGTGAAAAACCTTATGTCTTCGTTCGACTTTACCAGCACACCATGGCCTGGAGAAACCAGCGCGCGGCGATTCGGATTGCTCAGGCTTTCGACTTCGACCAGACCGTCATACACCACAACGCTGGTTTCGCCGGACGAATCCACGCCGACGCCGAATTCAGTTCCGCGCACCAGAATCGAAGCCGTAGGACTGTTTACCCGATAAGGATTTGGCCGTCCGCCGTAATGGGCGATTTTAACGCGGACTCTGCCAATCAGAACCTGAATAAGTTCGCGCAGGGAACTGACTGTGCGGTAATCCCTGAAAACAATGTGAGAGCCGGGCTGGACGGTAATCAAACTGCCGTCGGTCAATTCGATGACGACGCGCCCGCCCGCCTGTGTATCAATCTCATCACCCGGAGCCAGTTTATCGCCGCGCCGGATTGCGAATTTTTGAGAGTTATTGATTCGCGTGGCTTTGCCTTTGATGCTGGAAACTCTGGCTTCGACCGGCTGGGCGAATGCGGAAAACTCCAGCGCCGCCAGCAGCGCGCAAAGTATAAAAACAAGTTTTGACGTTATTCCACGATTCACTTTCAGGCTATTCCTCTTGCCCGTCGCTTTCAGATTCTTCAGGCGCGCTTAACCCGTATCGCGCAATCAACCTCTGAACGGTTCGGCGAGCTGTTCCCAACAAATCAGCCGCGTGTTGCCGATTGCCGTGAACCTTTTCCAAAGCCAATTGCAGGTAACGGCGTTCCAATTCCTCCAGCGTTGGCCAATCCGCCGCCAGGTTTCGCAGTGAATCTTCGACTGCGAAGTTTCCAGTTAAGGGGGCGGCGGTTTCGCTGACAATGTGAGGCGGCAAACAGTCCAGAGTGATGACTCCATTTGCGGAAAGTGCGGCGGCTCGTTTCAGGGCGTTTTCAAGTTCGCGGACATTACCGGGGAAACGATAACCGCGCAGAACTTCAATGACTTCTTGAGACAAAATCTGCTGTTGGTTGTCGGCGCTATTTCGTCGCAGCAGATGTTGAGCCAGTAATTCAATGTCGCCGGAGCGTTCACGCAGCGGCGGCAGGTCAATGGTCAGCACGCTCAACCGGTAAAATAAATCGGAGCGAAAGCCGCCGCTTTCCGCCAATTCGCGTAATGGAGCGTTGCTGGCTCCGATGATGCGAACGTTTACTCTGGTGGTCGTTGTCGCACCTACGCGGCGAACTTCGCCGGATTGCAAAACGCGCAGCAAGCTGGTTTGAAACGCCTGACTGGTCGAAGCCAGTTCGTCCAAAAACAGAGTGCCGCCGTCCGCCGCTTCAAACAAACCGGCACGGTC
>JBGAPB010000261.1:0-9395 GCA_044221525.1 Blastocatellia bacterium
AATTTACCGCTTCAGCGCTGTGCCGGCTGGCCGATACAGATTGATGCCTTTGACGGAAACTTTGGTCTCTGCCACCGGCAATCCAAACGGAACCGCCATTTCGATTTCGGTCAGCGAAGGCCAGGCTGTTTCGCAAATTGATTTTTTGATGGCTCGCGGAGGCGTCATTACCGGTCGGGTAATTGATGGCAACAACCGCCCTGTGATCGCCGAAAGAATCATACTTTCCACGGTGACAGAAACAGGTCAGTCCAGACAGGTTAATGGCGGGAACCGATTCGGTTTGGAAACAGATGATCGCGGAATTTATCGCGCTTATGGTTTGCCAGCCGGACGTTATCTGGTCAGCGCCGGAACCGACTCAGCGGGTTTGAGGCCGGGACCTGCTTTTAATCGCCGAGCTATTTACGCCAAAACCTTTCATCCAAACGCGACCGAAGAATCCGAAGCTCAAATCATAGAAGTCGCCGCTGGCAGCGTCAGCGAAAACATCAACATTCAATTGGGTTTGCCTGCCAGGTCTTATGCGGTTTCAGGTCGCGCGGTTGATTCAAAAACCGGCCAGCCGGTTCAGTCCGTGCCAATTAGCGTGACCCGCGAAGCCCGCAATGGACGAGGCGGCCAGGCTGGATTTCCAACCGGCAACGTTAGCTCCACCAATGCCGAAGGCGAATTTCGCATCACTGGTTTGTTTCCGGGCCGATATTCGGTTTCGGTCAACCCCGCAAATTTTGCGGGCGGCACGGCTGTCACCAACGAGTTTTACAGTGAACCGACCAGCTTTGAAATCACCAGCGACGACGCCAGCGGAGTTGAATTGCAGGTCAATCAAGGCGCCGCAATTGCCGGAATCGTCGCCATCGAAGGCACGAACGATCCAACGTTAACCAACAGGCTGTCTCAGTTGATGGTCTTCGCCAATTCGCGCGGCGGACAGCGTCAAGCTGGCCAGCAAGGTGGAGGACAAGCAAGTGGACAGGGCGGGGCAACATCCGGCGGCAACGGTTTGTCCTCTGTTTCGCCTGCTGGCATTTTCCGCGTCGGTGGCCTGGCTCCCGGCACTTTCCGCTTAAACATCAATGGCGGCGGAGGCGGTTTTGGCGGCGGAGGAGCTTTCAAACTGATCCGCATTGAGCGCAACGGATCGCCAATCAACGGCGACGTGGAAGTAGCTTCCGGCGAACAAATCAGCGGTATTCGCATTGTTGTCGGATACGGTTCAGCAGTGATACAGGGACGCGTGCTGGTAAACGGAGCGCCGCCACCCGCCGGTTTGCGGATCATGGTTTCGGCGCGTTCTGCCAACTCCACGGCAGGAAATGGCGGAGGTGGAAACCAGAGAGTCGAAGCCGACGGCCAGTTCAGGATCGAAAACCTGTTGCCCGGAGCTTATGAAATACGCGCAAACGGGACAGTTGCAGGCGGCCCCGGCGGCAGAGGTCAAGGCGGCAGACAAGGTCGCGGCGGTCAGGCAGGAGTTCCCGCTCAACCTCAAACCACTATTCAAGAAGATCGCCAAACCGTGACGGCCACAAACGGGCAATTGGCAAACGTCACGCTAAACCTGAAATTGGTTCAACAATGAATATGAAGCTTCGACACATTTTCCGCCTGCTCTGCCTTCCGTGCCTGCTTTGCTGTGCGGCGTCAATCGTTTCCGCCCAGCAACCAGCCGCAGATAAACCCGAACTGCCCAAACTCGGTTCAATCAAAGGTCGCGTCATTGGCGAAGACGGCCAGCCGTTGGCAGGCATTCCCGTTATGGCGATTCCCATTGGAGCGCGTAACGCAGGTGGTTTTGGACAAGGCCCTGGCAGACAGGGCGGTCAACCGTCTGCGCCTTCGCAAGCAACCACCGACGACGATGGCAATTTTGAATTCACCAACCTGCTCCCGGCTTCGTATGCAATTTCGGCTTCTGTGCCGGGTTACGTGGCTCCGTTGCCTGAATCTGAAGAAGAAAGCCGAACAGGTATTTATCTGGTTGGAGAATTTGCAAGCATCACATTGGTCAAAGGCGGCGTCATCACCGGCAAAGTATTCAATCCCAGCGGGGAACCAGTGACCGGCATCAGTGTCAGTGCCATTCGCATTGGCAACTTGAACGGCGAACCAGACGAACTATCTCTGGCCAG
The DNA here is from genome assembly GCA_044221525.1 of Blastocatellia bacterium. Classification (GTDB taxonomy): domain Bacteria; phylum Acidobacteriota; class Blastocatellia; order RBC074; family RBC074; genus RBC074. Next base: position 2,136 of record JBGAPB010000261.1, read on the forward strand.
AGGCTTCGGTCGTAACTGGCGAACTGATGATCAGGGCGTTTATCGCATTTACGGTTTGATGGCTGGAACTTACATTGTTCAGGCTGGTCAGCTTGGGCAGGGTGGACAGCCCGGAAGACCCGGCGGCCCAGGTGGCGCGCTTTCACCATTCAGCGGAAACGCTCCGACTTACTACCCATCCTCGGCGCGCGACGCCGCTATTCCGCTGACAATACGCCCCGGTTACGAAGCTTCGGGAATTGACATACGCTACCGCGCTGAAAAAGGCCGCTCAGTCGGCGGCAAAGCAATCGCGGCCAAAACAACCGACAACAACGATTTCAGCCCGACTGAAATCCGGCTGTCAGTCGCCGGAACTGATTCCGTGATTGCAACTGCGATTCAGGCGGGCAGAGGACAAAGTCCTGGCTTCGCTTTTTACGGAATTCCCGACGGCGATTACGAGGTTTCGGCTCGGCGAGCCGGGAATCGCGGCGAAAGCGATTCAGTTTCAGAAGCTCGCCGTTTTGCCGTTCGTGGAGCGGATGTGGTCGGGATTCAATTGACGCTTGCGCCGCTGGCTTTGTTGAATGGAAAAGTTGTCATCGAAAAGGCGGCGGCGAATTCAGCAGCGGCCTGCCCTGTTCCGCGAAAGTTTTTTGTTCAGGAAATCACGCTGGCGGCTCAACGCGATGACGCCGCGACCGGATCAGCATCAACTTCGACCGCGCGCAACGGTCGGCTAAATCTTTCGCGCTCCACGATTCCAGCAGCCACAGGAGATTACGTTTTTCGTAATCTGGAAGCAGGACGTTGGAGATTGCTTCCGCAATTGCCGGATGAAAACTGGTACGTGCGCTCAATTAGTTCGAGCAGCCCGACCAACTCCAACAACGGAGCCACAACGCCTGCCGGGCGTAAACCTGCTCAGGCGGCAGTATTACTCAACATCGCTCGCAACGGCGTGGCGCTGAAAAGCGGCGAAAAATTAACCGGCGTCATCATCAACATTGCCGAAGGCGCAGCCAGTCTGAAAGGCAATCTGATAAACGACCAAGGCAAGAACCCAGGCAAACGGCAAATTCACCTGATCCCCGCTGAAAGGGAATTCGCAGAAGAAGTTTTGCGTTACGCTCAGGCGAACGCATCAGTCGAAGGCGCATATCATTTCAAAAACCTGCCGCCGGGTCGTTATTGGTTGTTGACCAAACCAGTCAAAGAATTGAGCGCAGGCGCTGCGGTTCATTTGCTGGCTTGGGACAGCGCGCAACGCATAGCCCTGAGAAAAGAAGCTGAAGCCGCAGGCAACATTGTCGAACTGGCTGCTTGCCAACACATTGCAGACCACAAACTGAATATCAAGTAACCACAGCCGTCGGCTTTTGGGTTCAGTAAAAGTGATAAAAAAAAAGCCGCCGTAGCCTTCGCAGACACCGCAAACAGAGAACGAATGAAGAACGTTGCCTGCACGGCCTCGTTGCTTCTTGTCCAACTCCTCTCTGTCTGCGGCGCCTGCGGAGGCCGCGGCGGCGTCAAGTTTGGGACTGGAGATCACGGAGGAAAATCAAATTGAGGGTCAATAAAGTGTGAAGTTGTATTCGATGTTACCTCGTACGCTGACCGGACGGCCTTCGCGCGTGGCCGGGTTAAAGCGGATTTGCTGTGCGGCTGCGATGGCTTCTTCAGTCAGGCCGTCTGGCAGGCTGCGCAGGACGCGAACGTCATGAATCAAACCATCTGCGCCGTAAGTTGCGCTGAGGACGACAGTGCCTTGAACTTTGTTTTGCCTGGCAGCTTCGGTGTATTTGGCTCGCGCTCGGAAGATGATCGTCGGACGCAGATCGCGGGTCATTGTCAGAACATCATTGCCAATTCCTGAAGGTCTGTTGCTGCCAAATCGAGGATTGCTGCCACCGACGTTCAAATCGTTTCCGTCGCTGTAACCATTTCCAACACTGTTACCGATTCCATTTTTCCCGCCGTTGCCCAGCGAATTCGTATCGGCTTTGCTTCGCCAATCGCCAATGCGTCCAGGAATTTTCAAATATGCATTTGGATCAGCCACGACAGTCATTGGCACGACAAGCGTCGGATTAACCTTCGGCGGATCAAGGTTTGGCGGCAGCAGTTGATTGTTCAGCGTAGCCTGTGTTGGAACTCCACTGCGTGAAGTTTCTTTGTCGTGCGCTCCGCCGCCTCCGCCTGAATCTTGCTTTCGCTCGAAACTCCCGCCAAGCTTTCCAGAGCTTTTCTCAGCGAGTTTGGCTTCAGTAATCTTAGTTTTGAAAACCGGCGCGACGAAAATTGGATCTTCTGACAGCGTGGGATCGAATTGCCTGCTCGCTTCAGAAAGCTGTGGTGAAGCGGTGAACAGTCCAATCAAAGCCACGGTCATCATCACCACTGAATAAGCGATCAATGCCGAAGCGACTCCGGCATGCAGCATTCGTTTGCGACGTCGGCTGCTGCCTTCGCCGCGCAGCAAACCGGCGGCAAAACTTTTTGGGTTGTGTTTGAACTCGTAAAACGCCTCTGAAAATTCGCGGCGCAATCGGACGATCAAAGATTCGTTCGGGATTAAAAATCTGAATTCGCCAAGCCTGTTCAGGTCGGCGCGCAAATCGTATTTCACCAACTCTGTCGCGTCCTGCGGACAGTAACGCAACGATTCAGCAAAGCTCCGGGCACACTTCGGGCAGACTTTCATGGTCTTGTCTCCTGTTGTTGCTTATTGAAATTTTTGTCATGGCCTGCTGACAGGACTTCATCAGCAGACAGCATAGATGCCAGTGATTTTCGGAGTTGGTGACGGATGAACGGCAGGCTTGAAAGCTTCTTGCAAAGGCTGAGTAGAAATTTTGAATTGACCGATTATTGTCGTTAGCGGGACTGGTTTATCAGCAATCGGCTTTGCGGACGAAAGGCGATTTCATCGGCGGCGCGTTGAGCGATTGGCGATGAACCGCCGCATTCATTTATCAAACCTTTGAGCAAATCATCCTGCACACGACGGAGTTGTATGACACGGCGGCGTTCGGCCATGTCGTAAACGGCGAACAACAATGCGCCGCAGCTTCGAGTGTTCATAACGCCTGCCAGCGCGGCCACGCCGTCGTCTGTGTCGTGCAATGTGCCGGTTTTGGCCAGCACGCTTCCGGCAAATTCGGTTTCGGTGAAACGTCCGGCCAGAGTCCCGGAATCAACTCCGGCAATCGGCAGCACGGATTCAGGAGGCGCACTGTAGCTGTCCAATCTTTCGATTAACGCACGCAGAACCTTGACAGTGTCGCGGGGAGTCAGCCGGTTCACATCCAATCCAGAACCGTGGGAGATGTAAGTCGCTTCATAAGGCAAACCCAGTCGGGCGACCAGAAAGCTGCGAACTCCTGCCGGGCCGCCGACGTGAGTTGCCAGCATATCGGCCATCGCATTGCTGCTGTGGGCGTTCAGGTAGCGAGCAATTTTCAATAACGAATCCGATTCGACAGTCACCAGCAACGGCGCGCGGTCGAGTTCGGCGGCTCTGGCAACCAGGCGAGTCTGGCCTTGAAAAGAAATTTGAGCCTGGCGGCGAAAGACTCCGGCTGAAACATCAGTCCGCGAATTTTCATTGCAGACAAATTCGCCGATGACGACCAGGCTGCCAGTGACTTTGCGAACTCCCAAACGGCGCAACACTTCGCCAACGGCTTGAGCGTCACGAATAGAAAAGGAAGGATCGTGTCCGCTGACCAAAATCAAATCTCCGATCAATTCTCCTGTTTGCTGGTTGATCCAGCCTCCGGCTCGAAACTCCGTGCGGAAGCGGTGGTTCGGCCCAAGACGATCAAGAGCCGCCAAAGTCGTCGCCAGCTTAACAACCGACGCCGGGTTGAAAACGGCGTTTTCATTCAATCTGGCAACAGGCTGACCGCTGTCTAATCGTTCGACGTAAACTCCGTGCAGGCTCAGATTGCGACCTTCGGCCTGCAAACGGTACAGGTAACCATCCATCGCCGACCCATTGAAACGCGGCGAAAAGTTTTCAACCGCGGGCCGATTGATCGAAGCTTTTTTGACCGTCGGCTTTTTCGTAGTTTTGGCGGATGCATTTTTCGCAGATGACTTTTTAACGGTTGAGGTTTTGACGACTACTCTTTGACGTTGTGATTTGGGCGCAGGTCCAGATCTGTGCGGGGTTTCGGCTGGTTTGGTAACCAGTTTTGACTTGCCGAACTTGTCTGCGACAGCAGGCAATGCCGTCAGGCAAAAGATCAGCAAAAATGCAAAGTGATAGGGCAATCGTTTCATTCTATTTTGTGACTGTTTACAGCAAGAGGCAGAATTTGTTTATCGGGAATGCGGTGTTAAATTACCGGCGTACCTCTTCTAAATCAAGTACTACTAAATCAAGATCAAGCAATCGGAGCAAAATAAAATGCTGACTCGACCTTTACGTTTTTCGTTGGCCGCCGTGTTGTTCACTTGCCTGCTGGCTGGTTTGCCGGTTGTCGAATTGGCTCAATCCGTGAGCACGAGTTCGTCAACCGCCGTAACAATCCCCGCGCCTGAAACCATCCTCGGTTTCAAAATCGGAGAAGACCGCAAGCTGGCCAAATGGGAACAGTTCGTCGCTTATTTCAAAAAACTGACTGAGACCAGCGACCGCATCAAGTTGGACGAGTTGGGCAAAACCACACTGGGCAAGCCTTTTGTCGCCGCCACGATTTCTTCGCCGGAAAACCTGAAACGGCTGGAAGAATTCAAACAGATTCAGCTTCGATTGTCCGACCCTCGATTGCTGGAAACTGCCACTGAAGCAGGCATCGCAGATTTGATTCACGCCGGACGCACAGTCGTCGTCATCACTTGCAGTATTCATTCAACCGAAGTCGGTGGCACGTTCACGGCGACTGAGCTGGCCTATCGGCTGGCTTCGGAAAATTCGCCGGAGATCAAACAGATTCTGGACAACGTAGTCATCCTGCTGGTTCCATCGTTGAACCCCGACGGCACTGACATTGTTGCTAACTGGTATCAGAAAACTCTTGGCACTCCAGCCGAAGGCAGCGCGCCGCCGGAGCTTTATCACCATTACACAGGCCACGATAACAACCGCGATTGGTACGCCTTCACTCAAGTCGAAACCCAGTTGACTGTGGACAAGTTGCTCAACGTCTGGCGTCCGCAGATTCTGCACGACGTCCATCAGATGGGAGGCAACGCAGCGCGGCTGTTTGTGCCGCCATACATGGAACCGTGGGAGCCGAACGTTGACCCGGCTCTGATTGCCGGAGTCAATGCGCTTGGAACTTCTATGGCCTGGGAAGTGATTGCCGGTGGCAAAAGCGGCGTGGTGTTCAACACAATGTACGACGCTTGGTCGCCAGCGCGGGCTTATGCGCATTACCATGCAGGGCTGAGGATTTTGTCAGAAACCGCCAGCGCCCGGTTGGCTACGCCGGTTGAAATGCCGTTTGAGCGACTAGGCACAGGTTTCAATTACAACGCCAAAACTTCGTCGTGGAATTTTCCGAAGGTTTGGAACGGAGGTCGTTGGACGATACGCGACATTGTTGATTACCAGACAGCTGCCGCTTTTGCGCTGCTCAACCATGCAGCGCGCAATCGCGAAACTCATCTGCGAAACTTTTATGAGATCAGCAAACGCGCCGTCGAAGCCAAAGGTCAACCCTATGCTTTTGTGCTGCCCGAACCCGATGTGCCGAAGTCATTGGTCGAAGCTACTCAACGATTGCGAACAGGACTCAAAACCGTCAGCGGCACAGAGAAGGAAAAACACGATCAAAGCGAAGCCCTGGTCGGCAAAATCACTGGCGAAGCTTCTTCGTCCGAAGAGGTCAGCTATTACTTCAGAACCGAAGGCTTGGATCGCGCACTGGCCATTTTGCGGCGAGGCGGCGTTGAAGTTCATCTGGCCAGACAGGATTTCACCGCGGACGGCAAGACCTATCCGGCAGGCGCTCACATAGTTTTTATGCGGCAGCCTTATGGCGCTTTTGCCAAGGCTTTGCTTGAGCCGCAAGTTTATCCAGACCTGCGCGAATATCCCGGCGGCCCTCCGAAACGACCTTACGACGTGACGGCTCAGACTTTGCCGTTACTGATGAATCTGAAAGCAGTTGCCATACGCGAACCGTTCAAAGTCGAAGCGGGCAGGGAACCGGCCAGTCTGGTAATTCAATCGCGCGTTCGTTCCAGCGGAGGGCTTCGCGTGGCGATGTACAAAAACTATGCTGCGGCAATGGACGAAGGCTGGACGCGCTGGCTGTTCGATCAATACAAATTCGAGTTCAAACAATTGCTTCAGGGCGAAGTTCGCGCCGGAGGCTTGGCTGCGAAATACGACGCGATCATTTTGCCCGATCAATCAACCGCAGCGCTGGTCAACGGTTTGCCGGGCGGGACATATCCGGCTGAATTTGCCGGAGGTTTGGGCGAAGCTGGCGTCAAAGCCTTGCGTGAATTCGTTGAAGCCGGCGGGACGGTCATAACCTTCAATGATGCTTCAGACTTTGCGATTGAGCGATTGGGAGTTCCGGTGCGGAATGTATTGAAGGGAGTTTCCTCAAGCAATTTTTACTGCCCGGGGTCAATCTTGCGGACTCAACTGGACACATCCAGCAACCTCAGTTTCGGGGTGGAGAAAGATTCCATAGCGTGGTTTGAAGGCAGCCCGGCTTTTGAAGTTACTGACCCGGCCACGGTCAAGGTCATCGCCAAATATCCCTCCAGCGAAAACCCTTTGCTCAGTGGTTGGATCCTGGGAGACAAATTGATTCGCGGCAAAGCGGCAATGGTCGAAGCCAAAATCGGTAAAGGCCGCGTCATTATGTTTGGCTTCCGGCCTCAGTACCGCGCGCAAAGCCTGGCAACGCTGCCGCTGCTGTTCAACTCAATTTTGACCAGCAAGAGCGAACAGTAATGATGCTCGTACATGAAAGTGGTGCCAGAAGTTGCCAGATTATTAATCTTAGTTTCTCCTGGCACCAATAATAACTTCGTTTTACTTTGAAGATTTGGTCGAAGATGGTTTGGGTTCCTCGAGTTTTGAGGGACTCTGAGGTTTGTCCTTTGTCGCCTCGCTTTTAGCCTCAGCCCTAACAGCAGAAGGCGGCACGTTTGCGTCCGACATCATGGCCGTCTCGTGATCCTCATTCGCTTTTGCCCAAGGCGGAGGTTCATGCAAAAGAGCGCGTTCAGAGTTTTTCAAAACCACCTTGTTAGGCGCTGACTGCGCTGACGGTGTTTCTAAATCCATTGCCATCATGGATTTTTGAC
>JBGAPB010000262.1:0-9334 GCA_044221525.1 Blastocatellia bacterium
TACGCTTACGTTGCCAACGGCCCCGGCGGTTTGCGCGTTTACGACATAGCCAACATTGACAACAAAGGCTTCAGCGAACGCATCACCACCGCGCCGGTTTCGCCCTTGGGGCAGCGGTTTTACGTCAAGACGAAATACGCCACGGGCGTCGCTTCGCCTTCGACGCTGGCCGTTGATCCGACTCGCAAACATCGCCCTGAAAATCAGGAAGCCGAAAACCGCGACGACAAACAAGGGGTTCACCTGATTTACGCTTTCCTATATGTCAGCGACAAACACGAAGGCCTGGTTGTTGTCGGCGATAAGAAAACCGGAGTCGCTACGTTGTTGGACGGCAACCCATCGAACAACTTCCTGAAACGCGCGCTGGCGTTCAACCCCGGCGGAGCTTTGAACGGAGCTTCGTCAATTACCATCGCAGGCGTTTACGCTTACATCACCTGCGACAAAGGCTTGGCCATTGTGAATCTGAACAATCCGCTGGAACCGAAACTGGTCGCAGAAATCGCTGGCTTCAAAAATCCGCACGGAGTCCAGATTCAGTTCCGCTACGCTTTTGTCACTGACGAAGACGGGTTGAAAGTCGTTGATATAACCGTGCCGGAAAAGGCAAAGTTGGTTGAAACGGCGACCGTTAAAATCGAAGACGCTCATAATCTTTATCTGGCGCGGACTTACGCTTATGTAGCGGCTGGCAAAAACGGTCTGGCGATTGTTGATATTGAAAAGCCTGAAAAGCCCAAACTGGATCAGATGTTCAACGGCGAAGGCAAGATCAACGACGCACACGACGTGAAGCTGGGAATGACTGCCAACTCGCTGTTCGCTTATGTCGCCGACGGCAAAAACGGTTTGCAAGTTGTGCAATTGATGTCACCCGAAGAGAACGGAAACATTTACGGCTTTTCTCCGAAACCGACGCCAAAATGGATTGCGACGTTTCCGCTGAAAGGCGAAGCGCTGGCTTTGTCAAAAGGAATTGACCGCGACCGAGCCGCCGACGAATCCGGCAATCAGATTTCGGTCTTCAATCGTCGAGGAGCGCGGCCTTTCAACCTGGCGGAAATGCAGCGGATGTATTTGCGCGACGGTCAGCTTTACACTGTCACCGACGATGTACCGCCGAAACCGCGTCGCCAGCAACCAGCAGCAGAAACCGCAAGTTGGCGGTTGAGGTTGCCTGCGTTGACCTCACTCTTTTGGCTGCCGATCTTTATCGGCGGAGTTCTGTTAGTCGGCGGAGTTCGCAACTATCGCCGGAAAAAATAACCCGGGTTTGTAACCACGCCTTCAGGTGGAATGGCATGATTGCTATGACCTTCCGTCTCAAGGCGGGACTACAAATTTTTCAGAGGAATTCATCTGTGAAAAAACTGTTCTCAATTCTCATCTCGTTTGCCCTGCTTACGTCACTTGCCATTTCCGCATCGGCTCAAGATAAGAAAGTCGTGCTGGACAAAGCCTCTGCCACAAAGATTGTGCAGATGTTGGAAGATTCCGGCCACGTTTATGGCAAAGCCGCCGACAACGTCTGGTCGGTGAAATTTCGCGGCAACAACATTGATGACATTGCCGTCATCACCATAGGTCACGAAGGTTTGTTGATTCTGGTTGCGGTCGTGGCCGAGAAAAAAGACTTCAAAGCTTCACCCGAACTGCTGATGAAGCTGGCCAGGCTGAATGACGATTACGACCGGATCAAGGTTGGCATTGATAAAGACGGCGATCTATTCGTGCGGGTTGACCTGACTTTGCGCGTTACCGATTCCCAGGAATTCAAGATGAATGTCGAACAGGTTTCAGCCGCCGCCGACGAAATTGCGGCGGTCATCAAACCGTTTATGATTGCGGCTCCAGCGAAAAAGGCCGTGAAATAACACTGCAATTTATTTTTGACAAAGGCGCGCCCGTTCATTCGGCGCGCCTTTGTCGTTTCTATGAGAACCTGGTCGAAAGAAATTTTGAATGAAACGGCCTAACTGATTTTCGCGTTTCAGCTTACAAATCAATCTACCAACGGTTACCGTTAAGGCAAGAAATCATTGGAGGTTCCAAGAAGAAAATGAAAAGAGTCGCACTCTTCGCGCTTGCTGTATTTGTTTTGGCGCTCCTGGCAATGTCACAACCTGATTCAATCACTAATTCTGTTGAGGCACAGGCGCAACAACCCGCCGAAAACAAGGGTGCCGCCGCCGCGTGGCAGGCTCTGTTGAGATTGCGTTCGACGGCAACTGTTTTGCACACGACAGCTCATCCTGACGACGAAGACGGCGCAATGCTCGCCTGGCTCAGCCGTCACGAAGGCATTCGTACGGGATTGCTGACTCTGAACCGCGGCGAAGGCGGAGCGAATCTGGTTGGGCCGGAGCTTTACGATGCGATGGGAATTTTGCGAACCGAAGAGTTGCTGGCCGCCGGACGCTATTACGGCGTGGATCAAATGTTCACGCGTGTCACCGATTTCGGCTTTTCAAAAAGGATGGACGAAACCATAGAGCATTGGGGCAAAGATGTTGTGCTGAAAGACGTGGTTCATGCCATCAGACTTTATCGCCCGGATGTCATCATTTCGCGCTTCCACGGCAAACCGCGCGACGGTCACGGCAACCACCAAGCCGCCGGTTTGCTCAGTGCCGAAGCTTTCAAAGCCGCCGCCGATCCGAATGCTTTCCCCGAACATTTCAAAGAAGGTCTGCGCCCGTGGCAGGTCAAAAAGCTTTATCGAAGTGTGCGCGAAAACGAGGCTTCGACGCTGAAGGTTGATGTCGGAACTTACGATCCGCTGACCGGAAAATCTTACCGGGAAATTGCTCGCGATGGATTGGCTCATCAACGTTCGCAAGGCGGCGGTTCTGGCCGAGTGCCTCCGGGTTCGGCAATGTCCGCCTGGCTGCTGGAAGAAAGTCTGGTTGGCAAGAACGAAAAAGAAAGCACGATCTTTGACGGCTTGGACACGACGATTTTGGGAATGGCGAAGCTCGCTGGCGCAACAAACATCACGACTGAACTGACCGCGCTTAACAACAGTGTCGAATCCGCGATCAAAAAGTTTGACGCTCGGCAACCGTGGGTTGTCTCCAGCGATTTGGCCGCCGGAGCCAGGACTGTTCAGGCATTGGCCGACAAAATCAAAGCTGCAAACATTCAAGCCGCCAATAAAGATCAGTTGCTGTTCCTGCTCAGCAATAAGGAACGTGAGTTCAACGACGCAATGAACAAGGCTCTGGGTTTGGTGATGGAAGTTCTGGTTGATCCCGCAGCCAGAACGGAAGGGCAAGGCGGCGGAGGTTTCGGCCAACCGCGCGAAACTTTCAACGTGGCGATTCCGGGTCAGCAATTTTCTCTGACAATGAGCATCGTCAATCGCAGCCCGGTGAAAATGACTAACGGCGAAACCATCATCGCGCCGCCGAAAGGTTGGGAAGTTAAAAACAAACCGCTGGTCGGCGAATTGCCGGTCAATAGTTCAACGCTCAAAGCCCAATTTGAGATCAAGGTTGCCGACAACGCCGAATACTCGCGGCCTTACTGGTCACGTGCCAGTGAATTGCGCGATCACATTTACCAGATCAACAAGCCGGAATTTTTGCACTTACCGTTCGCGCCGCCGGATGTTGTCGGCTGGTTCAATTACGAGGTCAACGGCGTTCGATTTCACCTGACTCAGCCAGCGCAGACTGTTTACATTGATCGTCCGTGGGGGGAGCAACGCCGTTTGCTGACCGTGGCTCCGGCCATCGGAGTCGGCTTGTCGCCTCGCGTTGGAGTTGTGCCGGTCGGAGCCGCGCAGACTTCGTTCAATGTGATGGTCAACGTCCTGAACAACGTCAAAGGCAATTCCACAGGCAAAGTCCGATTGAAATTGCCGACAGGATGGACTTCAGCGCCAGCCGATCAAACTTTCAACTTTACGCACGAAGGCGAAATCAGCAACTTCGCGTTTCGGGTTTTAGTGCCGCGCGTTTCGGGCAACGCCGCCGATTTCAAAATTCAAGCCGTCGCCGAATACGCCGGACGCGAATACACCGAAGGTTATGAAGTCATTGCTCATCGCGACAACGAACCTCGGCATTTGTACCGTCCGGCGACGATGGCCGTGCGCGGAGTTGATGTGAAAGTCGCTCCGAATTTGAGCGTCGGATACGTGATGGGCGTAGGCGATGAAATTCCCAAAGCGTTGGAACAGATTGGCGTCAAAGTCACCATGCTGGGCGAAAACGATCTGGCCGGCGGCAATTTGGATCAGTTCGACGCTGTTATCGTCGGCATTCGCGCCACGGCCGTCCGCGACGATTTGAAGGCCTACAGCAAACGCCTGCTGGAATACTGCGAACGCGGCGGCAATCTGATTTACCAGTATCAAACTCAGGAATTCGACGACGCGCCTTATGGACCTTACTCGTACAAATTGGGCGCGCGAGCCGAAGAAGTTTCAGAAGAGGATTCCAAAATCACGATCCTTGACGCGGCAAATCCGATTTTTACCGGGCCGAACAAAATCACTCTGGCGGATTTCGACGGCTGGGTTGAAGAGCGCGGCTCGAAATGGATGAGCACTTGGGACGAACGTTACAAACCGCTGCTGGAATGCAACGACCGCCAACAGGATCCGCAAAAAGGCGGATTGATGTTCGCTCAATACGGCAAAGGCACATTTGTTTACGCGGCTTATGCGTTTTATCGCCAATTGCCTGCGGGAGTTCAGGGAGGTTACAGGTTGTTTGCCAACATCGTCAGTTTGAAAAAACAGCCGCGTTGAAATGGCTCAAGTTTCGCAATTGCAATCGGTCTTCGTATAATCCGCGCCGCCACCCCAAATCATTTCAGCCTCAGGAGGAAACAAAGAATGCGTGCTGATCTGGCCGATTGGGTCGCGCTCAACATGGTTCGCGGCATCGGCCCGCGAACGGCAAATCAACTGCTCAGCCGGTTTGGATCGCCAGCCGGAGTTTTCGCGGCTTCGCGGTTGGCTCTGGGAAAAGAAGGTTTGAAGCCGGACACTGTCGAAGAATTGAAAGATTCTTCGATCCTGGAAAAAGCCAACGCCGAAATCGAACGGCTGGAAAAACTGAACGCCGTAATCATCACTCTGGAAGATGATGATTACCCAGACTTGCTGCGGGAAATTCACGATCCGCCGATTGCCTTGTATGTGCGCGGCGATTTGCGGAAAGCAATGGAACGCCCGGCGCTGGCTGTTGTCGGCTCGCGGCGGTGTTCGACTTACGGAGTCAACGTGGCTGAAAGTTTGTCGCGTGACCTGGCTTCTCACGGATTGACAATAGTTTCCGGCCTGGCGCGAGGCATTGACGCAGCGGCTCATCGTGGCGCGCTTGAGCTTGGCGGCCAAACCATCGCCATTGTTGGCACGGGACTCGAAACCATTTACCCCAAAGAGCACAAAAAGCTGGAAGAACAAATCATCGCTAATGGCGCAGTCGTTTCGGAATTTCCGCTGGGCACTCCGCCTTTGCCCCAGAATTTTCCTTATCGAAATCGCATCCTGAGTGGATTATGTTTTGGCGTTCTGGTTGTCGAAGCTTCGGAACATAGCGGCTCATTGATTACGGCTCGGCTGGCCAACGAACAGGGCCGCGAAGTTTTCGCCGTACCGGGAAATATTACTTCACAGACTTCGTTCGGGCCGAACTTTTTGATCAAAGACGGCGCGAAGCTGGTTCAAATCTGGCGCGACGTGGTTGACGAACTGCCGCGCGAAGCCAAGGAGAAACTTTTCGGCATTGAGCGCCCGGCTTCTGCCAATGGTAAATCCGATGCCCAGCCGGTCTTTGAAGCTGTCGCCTTGACCGACTCGGAACGCAAAATTCTGGATATTCTTTCCGCCGATGTTCCCGCGCATGTTGATCAACTGTTAATTTCCAGCGAAATGAATTCGTCCGAATTGATGAATGCTTTGCTCGGCTTAGAGATGAAAGATAGAATCAAACAGCTTCCGGGCAAAAGCTTTATAAAGAGGATTTGAGAAGTTCGCGGTTCGCAGTTCACGGTTCGCAGTGAATTGCAGTTGATGTCAGACTGCTAACAGCAAACCGTGAATAGTGAACTGACTATGCTGGACTGGTTAAAACTGTGGTTTCAGGGAATTTCCCATCAGGTAATTGTCGCGCCGATGTATTGGGCTGCGCCTTTGATGGTGTTGATTGGCGCGTTTGATTCGTCGCTGGTGTCGCTGCCTGAAGTCAGCGATTACATCACTGTCGCGCGCGTTGCGCACAATCCGACCGAAGTTTATTATTTCCCGCTCTTTCCGGCGATTGGTTCCGTGATTGGCTGTCTGGCGCTTTACCGAATAGCCAGAAGCGGCGAAAAGTTCATCACCAAGCGATTTCATCCAAAACATCTGGGGCAGGTCGAAGACTTGTATCGCAAATGGGGATTGTTTGCGTTGGTTATCCCTGCGTTACTGCCCCCGCCTATGCCTTTCAAAATTTTTGTGGTGGCAGCGGGAGCGTTGAATTATCCGCCGATGCGATTTGCAGTAACGATTTTGATCGCCAGACTGGTGCGGTATTACTTTTGGGGAATCCTGGCTTACTTTTATCAGGAAGAAGTGAAGATGATGCTTCGCTGGTTGGAGCATCATTTCCTGTTGGTGCTTGGGGTTAGTTTAGGAGTGTTGGCGCTGGTCGTGCTTTCACGCTTGCTGCTGAGCAAGCTTAAAGGCCGGTCGCCTGGGGCACAGGTTTCTTATTCAGACTAAACAATTTCTTTTCAGGACTCATTCAATGAAAACTTTTCTTCTGGGCATCGGCAGCGCATTGAAATCGCTGCAGGCGACCCTGCTGGGTTTGGGCGCGTTGGGCATATTGGCAATCGGTTTTATTGACGCGGCTTCAATTCCGTTGCCTGGTGGGCCGGATGTTGTTGTGATGGCGCTATCGCATGCCAACCACTCGATGATGCCGCTTTACGTTCTTGCCGCAGTTATTGGTTCGACTGCCGGTTCGCTGGTTCTTTACTTCGCCGCGCGCAAAGGCGGTGAGGCTGTGCTGAGAAAATTCAGCCCTGAAAAGCGCGCTCGCGTTGAAGATTTGCTGGATCGTTACGACATTTTGGCCATGTTGCTGGCTTCTGTGCTGCCCCCACCTTTTCCGTTTAAGTTGTTCGTGCTCAGTGCAGGCGCTTTCAAAATGCAGCTTTGGCGATTTGTTGCTGCACTGGTTGCCGGTCGCGGATTCCGCTTTCTGCTGGAAGGATGGCTGGCCGTGAAATATGGCGAACAAGCGACAGATATTTTCAAACATCATTATCCCAAAATCGGTTTGGGCATTGCTGCCGCAATTCTGGTGATTTATCTGTTCAACAATTTGCTTCGCCGCCGGCGCGAAGCCACAAGCTAGAATAAGTACCGCGCGCGTTAACAAGCGGGTTTGCTCGACTCGGCTATTGGTGGAAACTCGCTTGCTAACGCGCGCGGTACTGACAGGGAGAATCAATGGCTCAACAAACTGTTTACGATGCAATCGTGGTTGGCTCCGGCGCAACCGGCGGCTGGGCAGCAAAAGAACTGACCGAAAAAGGTTTGCGCGTCATAATGCTGGAAGCCGGACGCAAGCTTGATCCCGCCAAAGATTACAAGATGCTGGCGTGGCCTTATGAAATGAAGCATCGCGGAGTGGTTCCGCAAACCACGCTTTACAAAGACCGCCAACCAACTCAGTCGAAATGTTACGCCTGCGACGAATATGGCCATCATTTCTTCGTTGACGACAAAGACAATCCGTACACCACGCCAGCGGACAAACCGTTTGACTGGATTCGCGGGCGCCATGTCGGCGGGCGAACTCTGATGTGGGGACGCCAATCGTACCGCCTGAGCGATTACGAATTCAAAGCCGCCAGCCGAGATGGTTTTGGCGAAGACTGGCCGATCAGTCACGACGAGCTTGCGCCGTATTACGAACGGGTCGAACGTTTTGTAGGGATTAGCGGATCGAAAGAAAACCTGCCACAGCTTCCCGATTCGGTTTTTCTGCCGCCTATGGCTTTGACCTGTGGCGAACAGTTGCTGAAAAAAGCCGTCGAAGCTCGCTGGAAAGACCGCAACGTCATCATCGGTCGCGTAGCCATGCTGACCCAGAATCACAACGGTCGCGCCGCCTGTCATTACTGCGGACATTGCGAACGCGGTTGCGACACTCATTCATATTTCAGCACTCCGGCTTCGACTCTGCCTGCGGCAATGGCAACCGGCAAGCTGACTTTGCGCACGAATGCCGTCGCCAGCCACGTCATCGTTGACCCGAAAACGGGCAAGGCCAAAGGCGTCGCTTTTGTTGATCGTCTGACGAAAAAGGCTCAAGAAGTTTTTGGCAAAGTCGTCGTCGTTTGTGCTTCGACCATTGAATCTACGCGGTTATTGCTAAATTCGGCTTCGCGGCAACACCCGAACGGGCTGGGCAATTCGTCTGACGCGCTTGGTCGTTACCTGATGGATCACGTTTATGGAATCGGTTTGAGCGGCACGGTTCCGCAAGTGGCGAAATATCCTTACGCCTATGACGATGGTCGCAACAACGGCGTTTACATTCCCAAGTATCGAAACGTGTGGGACAAACATCCGAAATTCTTGCGCGGTTACGGCATTCAATCGCAAGCTCAGCGCGGCATTCTGCCCTCGCATTTGCGACGGATGCCGGGTTGGGGCGAACACTTCAAAAAACTGATTCGTGACACTCCCGATGCCCCTTCGTGGTGGATCGGGGCCTTTGGCGAAATGCTGCCGCGCAAAGAAAACCGCGTGACGATCAACAAAGCCGTCAAAGACGCCTGGCGCATCCCGGTCGCTCACATTGATTGTTCGCACAGCGACAACGAACGCGAAATGGCCAAAGACCAATTGGAAACCATGCGCGAAATGGTTACCGAAGCCGGGTGGAAAATTGAAGGCGAAGACACCAAGCTTCATCCGCCGGGATTGTGCATTCACGAAGTTGGCACAGCGCGGATGGGCAACGATCCGAAAACTTCCGTGCTGAACAAACACAATCAAAGCTGGGACGTGAAAAACGTCTTTGTCACAGACGGCGCATGTTTTGTTTCAATGGGCTTTCAAAACCCCACGCTGACGATGATGGCGATCACCGTCCGCGCCTGTGATTACATCGCCGAAGAATTCAGGAAAGGCAATCTATAACTTCAAAACCCTTTTCCCACGAAATCACACGAAGAAGCACGAAGGAAAAAATAGACAGGATTTACAGGATTCGACAAGATGAAGAATTTGTTTGAATTGAACTGATGCCAAAATCCCGTTCAATCTTGTAAATCCTGTCTAAAGGCTCCTCTTCGTTTTTTCTTCGTGTGGCTTAGT
>JBGAPB010000263.1:0-9313 GCA_044221525.1 Blastocatellia bacterium
CTTTACAGATACTCTTTGACCTTGTTGACCAGCGAAGAAACCTTGAACGGTTTGCCTTTGACCTGAGAAAAACTGACGGCGTCAATCAAGAACTGCGCGCGAATCAACATAGCCAATTGACCCAAATTCAACTCTGGGATGATGACAGTTTCAAAGCCTTTTAGCACTTCGCCCAAATTTTTCGGGAATGGGTTCAGGTAACGCAAATGTGCGGCTGAAACGGGCAGGCCTTTTTCCTGCATTTGTTCAACCGCAGTCGTGATTGCTCCGTAAGTTGATCCCCAACCCAGAACCAGAACTTTGCCTGTCTTTTCGCCAAAGATTTCTATGTCTGGGATGTCCTGCTGCATGCGCTGAATCTTTTCAGCGCGCAACCTGACCATGAAGTCGTGGTTTTCAGGATCGTAATTGACGTTGCCGGTGATGTGTTTCTTTTCGATACCGCCGATGCGGTGTTCCAAGCCAGGAGTTCCAGGAATTGCCCACGGACGAGCCAGTGTTTTTTCGTCGCGCAGGTAAGGGAAGAAGCCTTCGGTTTCAGTGCGGAATTGAACTTTCATTTCCGGCAAGCTTTCAATCGAGGGAATTTCCCACGGTTCGGAACCGTTGGCGATGTAACCATCCGACAAGTAGAAAACCGGAGCCATGTATTTTGTCGCCAGCCGAATGGCTTCAATCGCCATTGTGAAGCAATCGCCTGGTGTCGAAGGGGCGACAATCCCACAAGGAGATTCACTGTTACGGCCAAACATCGCCTGCAACAAATCTGCTTGTTCGGTTTTGGTTGGCAATCCAGTTGAAGGGCCTCCGCGTTGAACGTCAATAATTACCAAAGGCAGTTCGGTCATCACCGCCAGACCGATAGCTTCCGATTTCAGCGCCACGCCTGGGCCGCTGGTTCCGGTCAAGCCGATGTTGCCAGCGAATGAAGCTCCGATGGCGGAACCGATCGCGGCGATTTCGTCTTCAGCCTGAAAAGTCTTAACTCCGAAATTCTTGTGCTTTGAAAGCTCATGCAGGATGTCAGAAGCCGGAGTAATTGGGTAACTGCCGTAAAACAGCGGGCGTCCGGCCAATTGCGCTCCGGCAATGAAACCGATGGCGGTAGCTTCGTTACCGGTGATGTTTCGATACTTGCCGGGTTTGATCTTGGCTTTGCCGACTGTGTAATGATGGTTGAAAACCTCCATCGTGTCGGCGTAATTGAATCCGGCTTTTAGCGCCAGAACGTTGGCTTCGGCGACTTCCGGCTTATTGCCGAATTTTTCATCCACCCACTTCAAAGTAGGTTCCATCGGGCGGTCGTAAAGCCAGTACATCAAACCGAGCGCGTAAAAATTTTTGCAGCGCTCTTGCAGCTTGAATGGCAAGGCCGAACCTTCCAGCGACTTCAACGTCTGAGAAGTAATCGGCACTTTGAACAATCTGTAACCGGACAGCGAACCGTCTTCAATCGGGTTCGAGGCGTAACCGGCTTTTTTCAGATTGCCTGCATTGAATTCGTCTGTGTTGACCACCAGGATGCCGCCGTTTTCCAAGTCAGGCAGATTGGTTTTCAACGCCGCCGGATTCATCGCTACCAAGACCTGCGGTTCATCGCCGGGCGTGCGAATGTCGCGGCTGCTGAAATTCAACTGATAACCCGAAACTCCAGGCAAGCTGCCGGCTGGAGCGCGAATTTCAGCAGGGAAGTCAGGCAGTGTCGAAATGTCATTGCCTATGATTGCTGATGTGGAGGTGAATTGACTGCCTGTTACCTGCATTCCGTCGCCGGAATCACCAGCGAAGCGAATGGTAACAGTTTCAAGTTCTTCGATTTGGGGCTTGGCGGTGGCCAGGTCTTCGAGTGTCGTAGCTGACATGTTAGATAACAAACTCCGTGAAGATTTTTTGCCAGTCTCATCATTTTGGCTTCATTTCATAAGCTCGAAAGCCGATTAAAGCCAATGCAATTTTCTATCAATTTTGTAGGTGATTGAGACATTATTGACGCGTAATTGGTATAGCCAATCACGACCGTCGCGGATCATAGCATGCCAAATTTGAAAGTCCACCCCGTCTCAAAATCGAATCAATTAAGTCTCAACTGCTGCAATCTTGTCAGCCCGGACGTTGGCCGTTATAGTGCCCGCGTCCAAAACTCAATCCGCAATTTTCCATAAAAAGACGGTCGGCGCTTGTGCCGGTCACCATATCAACTAAGCCGTATTTCCCATTGAGGAGGACAAAAGCAATGGCTGACAATCGTGGTGTGGCCTACATCAAACCCGGAGTTGTGGAAGTTCAGAGCATTGATTTTCCAAAGCTGGCGTTGGGCAAACGCAAATGCAATCACGGAGTCATTCTAAAAGTCGTTTCGACCAACATCTGCGGCAGTGACCAGCATATGGTTCGCGGACGCACTACCGCGCCTGAAGGTTTGGTGCTGGGTCACGAAATCACCGGCGAAGTGATCGAAGCCGGACGCGATGTTGAATTCATCAAGGTCGGCGATCTGGTTTCGGTTCCGTTCAACATCGCTTGCGGACGTTGTCGCAACTGTAAAGCCGGACTGACAGGCGTCTGTCTGACGGTCAATCCGGCTCGTCCCGGAGCGGCTTATGGTTACGTTGATATGGGCGGCTGGATCGGCGGACAGGCCGAATACGTCATGGTTCCTTATGCTGATTTCAATCTGCTGAAGTTCCCGGACAAAGACCGCGCAATGGCCAAGATCAAAGACCTGACTTGTCTGTCCGACATTTTACCGACCGGGTATCACGGCGCAGTAACCGCCGGAGTCGGGCCAGGTTCGATTGTTTACGTTGCCGGAGGCGGCCCTGTCGGATTGGCTTGCGCGGCTTCGGCGCAATTGCTGGGCGCGGCCTGTGTCATCGTAGGCGATTTGATTCCAGAGCGTTTGAAACAGGCGCGCAAGTTCGGCTGCGAAACCGTTGATGTGTCGAACAAGAACGCCACGGTTGCCGAACAAATCGAACAGATCATTGGCATTCCCGAAGTTGATTGCGCGGTTGATTGCGTGGGCTTTGAAGCTCGCGGTCACGGCGCTGGCGCTGGCATTGAAGCTCCGGCGACGGTGTTGAATTCGCTGATGGAAGTCACTCGCGCAGGCGGTGGCATAGGCATTCCGGGTTTGTACGTCACCGGCGATCCGGGCGGCGTTGATGACGACGCCAAGATCGGCAAGCTGGGCATTCGCATCGGCTTGGGTTGGGCGAAATCGCATCATTTCATGACCGGCCAATGTCCGGTCATGAAATACCACCGCCAGTTGATGCAGGCGATTTTGTACGGAAAGATCAACATTGCCAAAGCCGTCAACGTGCAGGTCATTTCTCTGGATGACGCGCCGAAAGGTTACAAAGACTTCGACAAAGGCGCGGCCAAGAAATTCGTTATTGATCCACATCACGCCATCGCGGCATAAACCATAAAGTTTGTAGTAACGCCTTTAGGCGGAATGGCTTGGTTGTCGAGCAAAGATTCCGCCTAAAGGCGGTACTACGAACTGATTTCCGAAGGAGCAATAATTCAGTAATGAGCAGTTCATTTGCAGGACAAGTAGCAGTTATCACTGGCGGAGCGTCAGGCCTGGGTCTGGCTATCGCCAAAAAACTTCACGGCGAAGGCGCAACCGTCGCATTGTTGGATATGAACGCCGAAGCCACACAGGCAGCGGCCACAGAAGTCGGCGCAAATGCTTCGGCTTATGCGCTCAACGTCACCGACGAAGCTCAGGTCAAAACGGTTGTTGATCAAATCGGCGAGCAATTCGGTCGCATAGACATTCTGGTCAACAGCGCAGGGGTTACAGGCAAAACCAACATCAAAACCCACGAAGTTGATCTGGCTGACTTTCGCTTCGTGTTTGAAGTCAATGTGGTCGGATCGTTCCTGACCGCAAAAGCTGTGTTGCCGTGGATGTTGAAACACAATTACGGACGCATCCTGCATATAGCTTCGGTGTCGGGCAAAGAAGGCAACGCCGGAATGCTGGCTTATTCATCATCAAAAGCTGCTGTCATCGGAATGGCTAAAGTTCAAGGCAAGGAGTACGCCGAAACCGGAATCACTGTGAACGCGCTGGCTCCGGCGGTGATTCGTACGCCGATGGTTGCGGCTTTGCCAGCGCAACAGGTTCAATATATGACCGACAAAATTCCTATGAAACGTTGCGGCGAACTGGACGAGATCGCTCACTTGGCGACTTTCATCGTCTCGCCGGGAACCAGTTTCACTACCGGGTTTACGTTCGATATGACCGGCGGACGCGCAACTTATTGAGAGGGCGCATGGCTGGTATCAAGAAGTTATTTGCTGACGCAGCCAAGCTGCTTTATCTGGGTGTTGGCATAAGCGATCCGGGAACCATACCTCGCAAGGTGGATTTGTGGCAGATCACTGATAACGAAGGTTGGAAGGTGTCCAATCTTTCCGTTGCAACTCTTAACCACAAAGGCAAAGAAGCTGTTCGTCTGAAAGCCGAAGGCGGAAATGGTTGGACTTTACTGGAAGCTTTGGAGTTGTCGAATTGTAAACTCGATTTGAGCGTTGCCGCAGTTGATCAGACTGTTGGCCTGATTGTCCGAGCGAAGAATGAAAGCAGCTTCGATCTGGTTTCATTTACGGTTGATGCTGCAGCAGGGAAGTTGGCAATTCGTTTTGGCAACCGTTCAGCCGAAGTCGAATTGCTGTCGCATCAGCTTGGCGAATGGATCGCAACCAGAATTGTTGTGGCTCCTCAATTCACTGCTGTTTTCGTCAACGGCAACAATATGCCGAGTCTTAAAGTTCCTACCGACGGTCAAACTGCTAAAGGCGGATTGATTGGTTTATGGATTGGCGACGGTTCTGAAGCATTGGTCGCCGACCTGAAATACATACAAACAAAGAAACGGGATTTTGAATGAGCAATCGTCTTAAGGACAAAGTTGCAATCATCACTGGTGGTGGCGCTGGCATTGGCCAGGCCACCGCCATTTTGTTTGCCGAAGAAGGCGCGAAAGTTGTCATCGGAGACGTTGACGAAATCGGCGGCGAAGCCACTGCCGCTGAAATCAAATCCGCTGGCGGCGAAGCCGTCTTTGTCCGAGCCGATATTTCCCAGGAAGCCGACGCTCGAAAATTGACCGACGAAGCTCTGCGCGCGTTTGGACGCTTGGACGTTTTGGTCAACAACGCTGCGGCTTTTGTGTTGAAGGGGTTGGAAGCTTCGGTTGAAGATTGGCAGCGAAGCCTGGGCGTCAATGTCATAGGCACTGCGCTGGTCAGCCGCTTTGCCAGCGAAGCGATGAAACGGACTGGCAGTGGAGCAATCGTCAATCTAGGTTCGATGTCCAGCTTCATTGCTCAGCCGCACTTTGTCACTTACAGCGCGACCAAAGCGGCGATTATTCAGATGACTCGGAATATGGCTATGGATTTGGCTCCCTTTGGAATTCGCGTCAACGCCATTTGTCCGGGGACGATCATCACTCAAGCGTCTGAAAAACATTGCGCTCAGGCCGGCATCACTATGGATGAATTCAAGGCGACAGAAGGCGCAAAGCATTTGCTGAACCGCCCAGGCGTGCCGCGCGAAGTCGCCCAGCCGATTCTGTTTCTGGCTTCTGACGAAGCTTCGTTTATCACCGGAACTTATTTGATGGTGGATGGCGGGTACACAGCGCAATAAACGCTGTAGCGCAAACTGTCAGTTTGCGTTCTGGCGAGAAAGCTATTTGTCGAACAGCGAGTTGTCACAAATGTCGTGCTTGGCACGACGCAAACTGACAGTTCGCGCTACATTTTGTTTATGGCAACTCGATTTTGGTTGAAGCTGTTCATTGTTTTGGTTGCTGCCAGTGGTTTGCTGGCAACGCATTCTTCGTCGGCTCAAAGCGCAAAAGTAGATTTTGCGCGTGACATTCAGCCGATCTTTCGCGCTCACTGCCAGTCTTGTCACGGTGAAAGCGCCAAAGGCCAACTCCGACTGGACAACAAAGCCTCCGCAATGAAGGGCGGAATTTCCGGCGCAGTCATCGTTCCCGGCAGCAGCCGGAGCAGCCGATTGCTTCATAGAGTTCGTGGCGAGGGCGGCGAAAAGCGAATGCCGCTGGGCGGCGAAGCCCTTAAGCCGGAACAAGTCCAGTTGCTGGCGCGCTGGATTGACGAAGGCGCTTCCTGGGATGGGGAGACAGAGGGACGGAGAGACGGGGGGAAAGAGTCGCCGAAACATTGGGCATTCGTGAAACCAGTCAGACCGGAATTACCAACAGTCAAAAATGCTGGATGGATAAAAAATCCGATTGATGCTTTTGTGCTGGCTCGGCTGGAAAAAGAAGGCCTGACGCCTTCGCCAGAAGCCGACAGAGCGACGCTGTTGCGGCGTTTGAGTTTGGATTTGATTGGTTTGCCGCCGACGATTGCCGAAGTTGACACCTTCATTGCCGACAAATCCGCGAACGCTTACGAAAAACAGGTTGATCGTTTGCTCAGCAGCCCGCATTACGGAGAGCGTTGGGGCAGGCAGTGGCTGGACGCGGCGCGTTACGCGGATTCGGACGGTTACGAAAAAGACAAATCGCGCTCGGTGTGGTTTTACCGCGACTGGGTTATCAACGCTCTGAACGCCGACAAGCCTTACGATCAATTCGTCATTGAACAGATTGCCGGTGACCTGTTGCCAAACCCAACTCAAGACCAAATTGTGGCCACTGGCTTTCTTCGGAATTCGATGATTAACCAGGAAGGCGGAGTTGATCCCGAACAGTTCCGCATGGAAGCGATGTTCGACAGAATGGATGCAGTTGGCAAATCGGTGTTGGGGCTGACGATTCAATGCGCGCAATGCCACAACCACAAATTCGATCCGATTAAACAGGAAGATTATTACCGAATGTTCGCCTTCCTGAATAACTCGCACGAATCGAACGTCGCCGTTTACACACCTGCCGAGCAAATGAAGCGAGCCGAAATTTTCCGCCGCGTACGCGAGCTTGAAGCCGAGTTGCAGCATCGCTCGCCCGACTGGCAGCAGCGAATGCAGACTTGGGAAGCTTCGGTCAAAAACAATCAGCCGACATGGACGGTCTTTCAGCCAGAAGTTGATGAAATCTCAACTGGTGGTCAACGGTATTTGCCTCAACCTGACAAATCGTTTTTGTCGGATGGTTACGCCCCGGTTCAGCACAAAGTCAAAATGACGCTGAAAACCGACGTTCAGAACATAACGGCTTTCCGTTTGGAATTGCTGACTGACCCGAATTTGCCGCGCAACGGCCCAGGTCGTTCAACAACAGGTTCGTGCGCGTTGACCGAATTTGAAGTCACAGCCTCGCCAGCTTCTTCTTCGGACAAGGGTGACCCGAAGAAAATCACCAAGCTGAAATTTGCCAAAGCCACGGCGGACATTTCTCTGCCCGAACGCGACCTGGAACCAATCTTTGACGATCAGAGCGGCAGGCATCGCACAGTCGGCCCGATTGAATTTGCGATTGACGGAAAGAACGAAACCGCCTGGACGATTGACGCTGGCCCGGCGCTTCGCAACCAGCCGCGCAAAGCCGTCTTCACGTTGGAAAAACCGCTTGCGATGGCGGGCGAAATCCTGCTGACCATCAACATCAGCCAAAACCACGGCGGCTGGAACAACAACGACAATCAACAGAATCAACCTGGTCGCATGCGGCTGTCGTTCACGACCACGCCAAACGCCGAAGCCGATCCGCTGCCAGCAAGTGTCCGCGAAATTCTTTCAATTCCGCCCGAACAACGCAGCGAAGCTCAGATGGCGGCGGTTTTCAGTTACTGGCGAACATCAGTCGCCGACTGGCGCGACACCAATTCCGAAATTGCTCGCTTGCTGGCTGAGCATCCGGAAGGCTCGACGCAACTGGTGTTGAACGAACGCGCCGAAACGCGCGAAAGCCATTTGCTGAAACGCGGAGATTTTCTGCGACCCGACAAAGTTGTAACGCCCGGAGTTCCGGCTTTCCTGCATCCGTTGAAAGTTGAAGATGCAAAAGCTGACCGGCTGACGTTTGCGCGTTGGCTGGTGGATCGCAATTCTCCGACGACTGCGCGGTCAATCGTCAACCGTTTATGGCAATCGTATTTCGGGATTGGGTTGGTTGAAACTTCAGAAGACTTCGGAACCCAAAGCCCTGCGCCTTCGCATCGTGAATTGCTGGACTGGCTGGCTACCGAACTAATGGACGGGGAGACGGGGAGACGGGGGGACGGGGTGAAGCTACCGCCCGACCACCGACCACCGACCACTCCGTGGAGCCTGAAACATATTCATCGTTTGATTGTCACGTCTGCGACGTATCGCCAAAGCTCGGCGGTAAATCCAACATCTAAAATCCAACATCTAAAATCTGACGATCCTTACAATCGTTTGCTTTCTCGTGGCCCGCGCTTCCGAGTTGACGCAGAGCTGGTGCGCGACATTGCTTTGTCGGTCAGTGGATTGCTGAATCCGGCAATCGGAGGAGCCAGCGTTTACACTCCAGCGCCCGGCTTTCTGTTTGATCGTCCATTCAGTTTCGGCCCCAAAGTCTGGAAGGAAGAAAAAGGCGAAAACCGTTATCGCAGAGCTATTTACACATTTCGTTACCGCTCGGTTCCTTACCCGGTGTTGCAAACTTTTGACGCCCCTACCGGAGACATTTCCTGCGTTCGTCGAACTCGGTCGAACTCGCCGCTACAAGCTTTGACTACGCTGAATGAAACTCTGTTTGTCGAGGCCGCGCGCGCACTGGCAGTGAAAATTGCCAGCGAAGGCGGCGTGACAGATCGCCAACGAGCGATCTCCGCTTTCCGCACAGTGCTTTCCAGAAAACCTGTTGAGGCGGAAATTGCCGAGTTGCTGGGACTGTTTAATCGTCAGCGCGAGCGTTTGGTGTCAGGCGAATTGAACGCCTGGAATCTGGCGACAAATGACCCCGACAAAGCTTTCGCCTTGCCAAAAGGCGTGAAGATGGAAGAACTGGCCGCGTGGACTGCCGTCGCGCGCGTGCTGTTGAATCTGGATGAAGCCATCACGAAGGAGTAATGGCTACAAAGGAAAGCGTTCAGAGTTCAAGCTTTAGCTTGTCTGCGACATAGGCAAGCCAAAGCTTGAACTCTGAACGAAAACCCGGACAAGCTGAAGCTTGGACTCTGAACACAAGAAGGAATGACAAATGGAACGACGAACGTTTTTGCAAAACTCGTTGGCTGCTTTGCCAGCATTGAATTTGATGAATCAAGCTGGCTCAAAGATTCGGCTGATTACTCGCGGAGACGATCTTGGCTGCACACGCAGTTTGAACCGCGCCACACTGGAATG
>JBGAPB010000264.1:0-9308 GCA_044221525.1 Blastocatellia bacterium
CGTGCCGAATCAACCAGCCTTGATAGTGTCGGGCATTCCGAGATGAGTCATTCGGTTCAGGATCGAAGCTTTCAATAACAGTCCTTTGAATTGATTGGCGGTCTGGCGCGTTTGCAGCCGGTTTCCGAAACTTAGAATCAGCGAAGCACCTTCGGCGGCAAAAGCTTCGGCAATTCCTTGCCCAATGCCATGACTGGCTCCGGTGATGAGTGCGACTTTTCCATCAAGTTTTTTTCATGTGTCTATTTCGGAAGTGGCATCATTGTTGCGGCGACCAATGCGAACTCAGTCCCATTGAATTGAAAGTCCAGGTTGCGTTGTTGTTCGCCTTTTTCTTTATTGGTAGCAGTACTCATCAAACGAATCAGCGGAGATTTGCCTTCTTCGTGGCGCAAACCCATTTGCCGGTATTTATCGCCGGTTGGAAAGGCACGCGCGAGTTTGTCTTTTTTGTCGGCGATCAGCGAGAGCTTTTGGCCTTCGCGCAAGATGATGGCGAAGTAATCTTTTCCGCTTTTGGCTGGCTTGGCGTAAATGACGATCAAGCTGTCGTAAGTGCCTTTGGTGACGGCATCAATTCTGGCGGCGTAAATCAGTTCAGCTTGTTCGCCGCCAGAAGCCAGAGTTTCAGCTTTGGCTGCTTCCAAATCGGGCGCGGCTATTTTGGGATTGCGAGCCAGTTGAGCCGAAGCTTCGGTGAAGAAAATCAGAATAAAAAACAATGCTGGAAGAATAGTTGAACGCTTCATGAACTTCTCCAATGATCGCGGAAGGCAAAGCTGGCGCGTGAATTTTGCAGCCGAACGATAGAGGTTACAGGCTCGACGACGTGACTTTTTGTGTGCGGTCAGGCAGCCGTCGAGCCATTCAGTGTTTTGAATAGAGTCAAATCAAGCGTTACTTGACGTTGACTTGTGTGCTGCCAACGTTCGAGTTGGCGTCGAAGGCTCTGAAAGCAATGACGTGCGGACGAGCGTCCGGCAGAATAACTTTCACAGCGAACTCTTCGCGTTTGGAATCGGCAATCCCATCAACCGGGAAGACTGTTTTCCAGGCTCCGCCGTCCAATTGATATTCGGCTCGTTTGATGATTGAAGT
This sequence comes from Blastocatellia bacterium, assembly GCA_044221525.1. GTDB lineage: Bacteria > Acidobacteriota > Blastocatellia > RBC074 > RBC074 > RBC074. The sequence continues at coordinate 1,099 of JBGAPB010000264.1, forward strand.
CGCATCGCTGGCCCGGAAAGTTACTTCAGCGTTTGTGCCTGTCACTCGTGGAGCGTCGGCAGTCACAGCCGGAGGCGTGTTGTCCACGTCAATAGATTCGGTTTCCAGGTCATCGCTCATAGCCAGGCCGGCGGGATTCGATGGCGCATCAGAGGCTACGATTTTGAAAATGTACCGGCCATCCGGCAATGCGTTGGCATCAACCGTGAAGTAATTGTCGCGAACATTCGATTTCAGCGGATAGAATTCTGTCGAATTGGCTGCCCGATAAAAAACGGAATACTCAATCGAATCGCCGTTGCGGTCTTCGGCCTGCCACTGCATCGAAATAGCTCCGCGTTGCGGGACTCTGCGTGAAGGAATAACCGCCGGAACGCTGACACCTTCACCTCCAGTTGCGTCGCCTCCACCTTCCATAATCGGTTGAGGCAAAGCCAACAGTGCAATGCCAGGCGGCAGGAAATTCAGCGAAGTGATTTTCGGAGCCACGTTGCGCGGCAGATATGAAACCGTCACTTCGCGCAATCGTGGTTGAACTGAACCTCGCTTCAACGTCGCGCGCCATTGCAGGAATCTGGCAGCCGGGCTTTTGATCGCATCGCCTTCGGAATTCGTGGCCGCCGCAGACCATTCGCTCCAGGTTGAATCGGGTTTAGCCGTGTTGCCGCTGCGAGTCTGCAACTCGATTGCGCCTTCACCGATCCAGGAAACTCTGCCCCAGGCTGCCGTTGTTGAAGCTTCGCGGACTGATGAAGTGTAAGTTCCGCTGGCAGCGGTTTCGTTACTCAGCTTGAAAAGCTTGCCCAAATTCGACGCCGCGACGTAAGTCTGATTGCCCGCCTTAACAAAACGCGAAGTCTGAGCTTCGGAAGATTGCGCCACCAGCGTTGGTTTCTGCCCATCGGTAACGCCGTAAATCCGTCCTTTTTGACCGGTTCCAATCAGGGCCCGGCCATTGGCATCAAGCGCGAGAGCAAAGGCAGTAGCTTCTTTTGAATCCCAAATTGTATCTGCTGCGCCGTTGGCATCCAGCCGATAAAGCGCGCTTTTCGTCGTGCTGCTAGCGCTACTTGAAGAAGAGGTCGAACTGCTTGTCGAAGCGCCGGAATCCAAAACCTGAACGTCGCCAATCGTGATTGAAACGCCTGTGCCTCCGCCGTCATCAATCACTTGCGGGGGAGATACGGCGGAAGCCGATGAAGTATTCGAGGCTCCGCTGGCTGCTGCGTCCGTCAGAGCGAGAGCATAAACCTCTCCGTTGCGGCCAATTGCCAGATCACGAATTTCGCGTTGCGACGAATCGAATAAAGTGAACGCCTTGCCCTGGGGAGAAATTCTCAAAACCAGCCCGCCCGGATCTGTTCCGGCAATGATGTTTCCGGCGGCGTCAATTTTCAGCGCAGTGATGTTCGTCTGAGTCGTGTTGACCAGCGCAGAGCCAGTGCCATCAGGGTTCACGCGATAGATAATCCCTTTGTCGCCGGTTCCGGCCAGCAAACGGCCTTGCGCGTCGAAGGCCAGTGACCAGATATATTTCGCTTTCGGCTCAAAAAAGACCTTGGCCTCGCCACCGGGTGTGATGCGATAAATCTTTCCGTCAGGCGAAGTTCCAGCGTAAACATTCCCCGCACCGTCAACCGCCAGCGCCATCACATCCAGTTCGGAAGTCTTATAAAGCAGCGAGCCTTTGCCGGCTGCGTCTATCTTGAAAACGCGGCCTTCGTGGCCTGTTCCCAAATAAACGTTGCCGGCATTATCCGCCGCCGCCGACCAGACGTACGCTTGCTTGGTGTCGAAAACCTCAGCCAAAGCCGGAGCCAGTGTGATCGTGCCGTTATCGGCGATTGAAACTCCGACAGCGTCGCCCTTTTCGACTTCGGCGCGCGTGTTGACTCGCCAGAAAACGGGGCCGCTGGCCGAAACGGTGAAGATGAAAGTTGAAATTATGAAAAGAGAAATAAGAGCTAGAAGTGTTTTTCGCATTCTGGTTTTGAATCCTGATTTGAATAGCTAACGATTAAATCGGGTAATCCCCTATCCACTTTACCCAAGGAAAAATGCTGTTGACAGCGTTGAACAGGCGTTTGTCTCCGGTATGAAAGTCGAGTCCGTGCGCTTCGGCTAAAGCCAAGTAAGAAGCGTCGTAGATTGATCGCTGGTAACGAATGGCTAAATTAAAAGCCCGGCTTTGGATAGGAAGAAATTCGTGGCGTTCAATTTTAATTGCCTTGAAGTCAGCAAGCGCAATGACGGCTTCCAATTCTGTCAGGCGTTTTCTACTCACAGCTACCTTGAGTACGTTGCCAATTTCATAATCAAAAAGTGTTGGCGCAAGTAACTCAACCCGCCCCGCTACAAAGTTAGTTTGTAGGGCGTCCGCCTGGGCCAGTTCACCTTCGTCTCTCAATCGCCACTTAAGTGCGACCGACGAATCAATGACAAGTCGTTCAACGTTCACGGCCTTCCTCAATCATTTCACGAATGTCCATTCCAAGTGGCGGCATTGCGTCGCGCGCTGCACGCATTCGCAAAAATATATCTTTTTGACTCTCCGCAGAAGTTGTCTCGTTTTCAAGAAAAACTATTGCGACCTTAACTTCAGTTGCCACTTTGGGAAAGGATTCTGAAAGCAGTGGTTTGAATTCTTTGCCGTCATAAGTTGCTTGAACCGCAATCATAATTTCCTCCTTTTCAGCGACTGACGACGTTGACCGTCAGCGTCCTTTGCCCGGAAATGACGAACTCAGCCGCTGGCAATTCCTTTTCAAAAACCGTCGCGGAACCTGTCTTGACGTAACCGCCCGCCGTTCTGTCGGAACCCAAGGTCGCAAGCACGGAAGGCGGCAGGCTGGGTAATTCTTCGTTGTTGATGATCGCGCCGGATTCGCTTCGAGTCAGTTTGACGTAAAGGCGGTCGGCTTTGCGAATCTTGTTCAGTTCGCGGACAAGCTGGCTCAGCGATTTCGGCGAAATGCCTGTGCGCGGTTCCATGGCCTGAATCGAGGCTCCATCGCCGACTACGATCTGCAATTGTCCAAGCGGCGCGTCCGCCGGAATTTCCACCGGGATGCGCTCGACATATTCGTTGCCGCTTTCCGTCCTGGCAAAAGCATGAATTTCAATCTTTTCGCCAGGGCTGACTTCAGTACGGTTGACCCACAACCGATCAAGCTGACCTGTGTTGCGGGCATCGCTCGACGTGATGTTGAAGCTGATCTTTTCCAAGCGCAAATCGCCGAAACCGCTGTTGAGCAAAGCGCTGATTGGTTTGGACACGGCAAAGGCAGCCGCCAGCGGAGAATTGATCGAAACCGAAAGACGGTTTTCAAGGTTAATGTCCGGCTGATCCTGCAACTTGATGCTGCTGCTGATTTGCAGTGTTGAATCGCCAATCGCTCTTTCGGTCGAGGTGATGGCCGATAAAAATGTCATCTGCATCAGGATCGGCGTCAGAAAGCGGTCTGAGACAACATCAAAATTGTATGTCTGCTGTTTGCCCAGACTGGTTTTCAGATTGATGGTGACAGGGATCATCTTTGGCGTCGCGCCAAGCTCGCCGTAAATTCCGGTTGAACGGTCACCACTGATGGTGCCTACCATCTCGGTCGGGAAGCTGATCTTGAACGAAGTCGCCTGACTGGACATAACCGTCACTACTTCACCCTCGTGCATTGGGAAATCCGAAACTCCAAGCGAGAGAAAGGGATGGCCGAAAGCGTAAATACGGTTGCCATCGCGGTAGGTCACTGTTCCAGCCGCAGCGACTGAATAATCTCCGCGAACCAGCGGAACGATGATAGTCGAACCGGGTTTGAGAGTTTCGGCATTGGCTTTTTTCAGTTGAGTAATCGCCGCACCGCCCGAAACCCCTGCGACAGGAGTAAAGCCCCACGATTGAAACAACGGAGCGAATCGGGATATGACTTCTGGCGGGACGCCTGTCATTGCCAGTGGAGTTGCAATTGGCATCAAAACCGCAGCACTGCCAGGGGCAGCAACGGCTTGAGCGCCTGCGCCGGATTTGCCGTTCAGGCCTTCGACAAACTCTTTGTATTCACGCGAATCGTTGTTGAAGGAAATTTCCGAAAACGAAACAGACCGGGGCTGATCGGGTTTTTTGTCACCGGTTTTATCGGGGAGGTGCTGCTCAAAGACTTCGATCATTTCTTTGATCGGTGTGATTCCGGCGATTGGGTCTTTTGAGAATTGGTAACCGAAAGAGACTGCGCCCAGCAATTTTCCATCAATATAAACCGGCGAACCGCTCATGCCCTGAAAGACGCCCGTGTGATAAAGCTCGTCGCCCAACAGCTTGGAGAGCACGGCGTTTTGTCCGGCATTCGGGAAGCTGGTCAATACTCCCAGGATTTCAAGCTCGAACTTTTTCGGCTCCTTGCCGCTGATGACCGTGTAACCGATGGCTCGCATTCCCGGTTTAACCTGCTCGATTGGAAAGAACTGGTCTTTTTGAGCAAGACTCTGAGAATTTTGGCCGAAAGCCGTCAAAGCAAAACCGGCTGCGAGCAGCATTGAAATCACTATTCGCCTCATAAAGTTTGTTACCTCTCTTTTCGGAATCGCCAATTGCCAGCTTGGCAAGGCAGCAGCAATATAGCACAGGCTTTTCGGGGATAGAGCATGGGGGGGCAGGCTTTGGCCAGCTTATTCAGCAGCCGCTGACCAACACCAAAAGGAAATCAACAGGCTGACGCCTGAACTCCAAACTCTGTTGAAATTTTCAGACCAACTGGCAAGACGATCTGTCTTACGTCGCGTCTTTGGGCAAACCTAATTGCCGACAACTGATTTGCTGTTCAAATAAACAGGAGGGATTTATGCCAATGAAAGGCTTTAGAAAAGCTCCCGGCGGAGTTTTGACCGGGCAAAGCGGACAAAGTAGAAAGATAAAACGATTTGCTTCGCTGGCGTTTGTGGCGCTGGCAGCATTTCTGGCGCTAAACCAATTTGGCGCTTTTGCCGCGCTGGTTCAGGATCAGGATGATCCTAAAACTTACCGCAAAACTTCAGCCAGCGACTGCGGTTATCTGCAAAACCCCGACAGTTTCAAACAGGCTATGGCCCAGCACAGAGAGATGGTTTCCGATTCGACGACTGCTTTTGCCCAGTCGTTTAGCGACGAGAATCGTCAACTGGTGCCGCCTCAAAGCATCCCGCGCAAAAATTTTATAGACAACATCATCTTCGACCGGATGGCAAAAGACAGTATTGAGTCAGCCCCGCTTTCCACCGACGAAGAATTCGTTCGCCGAATTTACCTGGACATCACAGGTCGTATTCCATCGGCAACTGACGTGACGACTTTTCTGGCCGACACCAGCGCAACAAAGCGCGACGCGCTGGTTGATAAGCTGATCGGCTCGCCGGAATACGTTGATAAATGGACGATGTTCTTTGGCGATTTGTATAAAAACAATGCTCGTTCAACCAACGTCAACCGCTTCACCGGAGGCCGCGACGCTTTTTACAACTACATCAAAGATGCCATCAGCAAGAACAAACCCTACAACCAGATGGCCAGGGAGATGATTGCCAACGATGGCGACAACTTCGTTGCTGGCGAAGTCAACTTCATTATAGGCGGCACGATCCCGATGGGGCCGACGCAAGATACGATGGACGGCACGGCGGTCGAAGCATCCAGAGCTTTTCTTGGAATCAGCGCGACTGATTGCCTGCTTTGCCACGACGGCGCAGGCCACCTGGACTCTGTGAATCTGTGGGGATCACAAAAAACTCGTGCTGATGCCTGGGGGATGTCAGCATTCTTTGCGCGAACTCGCCGCCAACCGCAATTGCTTTCTCAGCAACCCCTTTATCGTAAAGTCATTGTTTCTGAATTGCCCGTTGGCGAATATCAACTTAATACCACCACGGGGAATCGCCAGACGCGCGCCGCGATCAACGGCCAGACCACTGTTGTGCCGAAATACTTTTTGGGCAGCGGCGGCGGAGTCAACGCAGGCGAAAACCGTCGTCAGGCAATTGCAAGGTTGATTACCTCCGACAAGCAGTTCGCTCGCGCAGCGGTAAATTACATTTGGGAGAAATTGATGGTCGAAGCCCTGGTTTCGCCTTCAAGTGCTTTCGATCCGGCACGGCTTGATCCGGCAGCCACGCTGCCATCGGGTTGGGCTTTGCAAGCGGCCAATCCTCAGTTGTTGGAATCGCTGGCCGACGAATTTATCAAACAGAATTACGACCTGCGGAAGCTGATTGGGCTGATAACCAAATCGAACACCTACCAATTATCGTCTCAATATCCTGGCACGTGGAGTTTGGCTTTAGTTCCTTATTATGCTCGTAAATATGTTCGTCGCCTGGACGCCGAAGAGATTCACGACTCGATTTTGAAAGCGACCAACTTTACCGTCGCTTACCAGATGCGCGACACACTGGGAGCCAATACTTTTATCGCCAACTCGGCAATGCAATTGCCTGACACTATTGAACCTCGCGTAAACGCCGTTGCCGCGAACTTCATGAACTCTTTCATTCGTGGAGACCGCGACGTCAAACCGCGTTCGCTGGAACCGTCAATTCAGCAAGCGTTGAATCTGATGAACAACGCATTTGTGATGGGAAAGATTCATCAGGCCAACGCAGGTTCGGCGGTCGCGACATTGCTGGCCAACACCGCGTTGACTGATCAACAAATCACCATTCAGTTGTTCTTGAACACGCTTTCACGCAATCCGCGCCAGGACGAACTTGACGCATTGCTGCCGCTGTTTTCGTCGCAAGGCAAACGACAGGCGACCGAAGGCATTCAGTGGGCGCTGCTGAACAAGATGGACTTCATTTTTAATTATTGAGCCGAGTTTGTAGTCCCGTCTTCAGGCGGAATGCTATGGGTGGCCATACTCAACCGCGTAAACGCGGAACTACGAACAGGGATAAGAGGTGAAATATGGCGAACAAATTTTATAAAGAATTGAACGAAGTGAAAGCGCCTCGCGGAAATTCTCCGCTGACTGGCCCGGTGCTGGGCCGGCGCGAATTTTTCAAACTGACCGGCGCAGGCGTAACCGGAGCGTTTCTGGCTTCGGCGGCAAACATCAATGGGTTTGGAGCGACGGCAGCCGCGCCGACGCTGATTAACAAAGCTCGCAACTGCATCTTTGTATTGATGACTGGCGCGCCCAGCCATTCGGATACGTTTGACCTGAAAGTCGGTTCGTGGACTCCGTCGGATTTCAATCCGACCAGTTACAACGGCACGATGTTTCCGCAAGGGTTGATGCCTGAGCTGGCGAAACAGCTAAACAAATTTGCGATTGTCCGCAGCATGCGCGCTCCGGCTCTGGTGCATCCGTTGCAGCAAACCTGGGCACAGATTGCGCGCAGCCCAAGTTCGGCGTTGGGCAAAGTCGCTCCAAACATTGGCAGCGTCATTGCTTCGGAGTTCGAATCAAAGCGAACTGCCGGCCAAAAACTGCCGGGCTTTATGTCGTTGAATACCAACGGCGCGGTGGTTGGAGCCGGATATTTCAACGGGCTTTACTCGCCTTTCGATGTCACTGCCGCTCCAACCGGGTTGGGAAGTCTGGCAAACCCGGACGGACAAACCGTTTTCGATGCGCGTTACACTGCTCTGAAAGCGATTGATTCAAAGTTCCGCACAAATTCGCCGCTCGGCGACGATGTGACTACGATGGGCAGCTTTTACGATCGCGGCAAAGCAATGATGTACGACCCGGTCGTTGATGCTGTCTTCAAATTCACCACTGAAGAACAGATTCGTTACGGCGGAACTTCAACAGTTGGCCAGCAAACGGTCAACGGTTCGGCCTTCGGCAACGCCTGCATCGTGGCTCGAAACGCTGTGAAATCGAATCAGGGATGCCGCTTCGTCCAGATTCAAATGGGCGGATGGGATCATCACGACGACATTTACGATGCAGCCGACGATTCGCGTTTGCGCGGTCAGGCCAAAGAGTTTGACCTGGGCATGGCGGCTTTGCTGACTGATCTGGAGGCAAGCCCAGGAGTCAATGGCGGCACTTTGCTGGATGAAACCCTGGTGGTTTGGATGGGAGAGTTTGGACGCACAGTCGGCCCTGTGACTGGTCAAAACGGACGCGATCATTACTTCCAACACTTCGCCTGTTTTGCCGGCTCCGGCGTCAGCGGAGGAAAGATCATCGGCACAACAAACGACACTGGTGGTTTCATCATTGATCCGGGTTGGT
>JBGAPB010000265.1:0-9275 GCA_044221525.1 Blastocatellia bacterium
GCGGTTGGCTTCGACCAATTCGTCATTCATTTTTTGCAGCGAGTAATCTTCCAGCGCCTTGTTGCGTGCCCAGGGGAAATTGCCGCTGCACGGATGAACGATGGTGTGATTGGCGATTTCGTGACCGGCGGCAGCCATCTTTTTCCAACCGTCCAACCGTTTTTCGACGTTGGCGGGTTGGACGTAAAACGTGGCTTTTGTATTCAATCGCTCCAACGCAGCCATTCCGATATCAACCTGGCTCAATCGAGCATCGTCAAAAGTCAGACTGAGCGCTCCGCGCTGACCTTCTGGCCAGGCGAAATTCTGTTGAGCCGTTGGCTTTGCCGTAAACAACGATGCCGAAAATATGGTTACAGCCAGACAGGCAATCGGCTTTAACAATCGTGGGTTTATAGTTTGGTTCATTGTCGTGCCTCCAGTATTTGTTGCGTAATCAGATCGCCCATCTCAGCGGTTGAAAGTGTTCCGCCCAAATCACGTGTCCGATTGGCAATATTGCTCAACACGGCTTCGACCGCGGATTCGATTATTGCCGCGCCTGCCGATTCGCCAAACCACTCCAGCATCATTCTGACCGACAAAATCGTGGCCACTGGATTCGCCCAGCCTTTGCCTGCAATGTCCGGCGCTGAGCCGTGCGAAGGTTGAAAGACTGCGTATTTATCGCCAATGTCCGCCGACGGAGCCATTCCCATTCCGCCGACCAGCCCCGCCGCCAGGTCTGAAAGAATGTCGCCGAACATATTTTCAGTCACCAGCACGTCGAAGCTCTGTGGCCGTTGCACCAAATACAACGCCAGCGCATCCACGTAAACACGCTCGGTTTCAACGTCTGGAAACTCGCGGCTGATTTCGTCGAAGATGCCGCGAAAGTACGCCATCGAAGGAAGCACGTTTGCTTTATCAACCAGAGTGACTTTGTTGCGGCGCTTGCGAGCTTCGCGAAATGCCGCACGGAACAATCGCTCTGATCCTGCGCGCGTTACCAGCATCGTGTCTGTCGCCGACGTTGCGCCCGCTTCCAGTTTTGCCAGTCGGGTTGAAAACAAACCTTCGGTGCTTTCGCGCACCAGCAAAAAATCAATTTCGCCCGCGCCGTAATTTTTCAGCGGCGAATGCTGAGCATGGTAAAGCCGTATTGGCCGCAACCCGCAATACAAATCCAGCAGTTCGCGCAGATCAATTTGCGGAGTCATCTCGACACCGCTGGGCCATCGCACATCCGGCAAGCCCATCGCTCCAAGCAATATCGCATCCTGTTGTTTGATTTGCTCAAAGGTAGCGGGCGGCAAAGGATTGCCGCCGCGCAGGTATTCACCCGCACCGATTGAAAATTCGCGCAACTGGAATGTCACACCGTTTAGCCTGGCTTCCACTGCGCGCAAGACCTTGACGGCCTCAGCAATGACCTCCGGGCCGATGCCGTCTCCGGGCAGGACGGCAATGGTAAAGACTCTTTGTTGGTTCATGGTTTTGTTTGATTCAAATGATGTCGAGTCGCAATTTGAAGCGTTCGACGGCAAAAAATCCAGAGCCAATGAACCTTTGGCTCGCGTCACGACGATTTATCTACCAGGTTTTTTCGGGAAATCAGGCTGGGGCTGACGGATGGCGTTAAGCGTCAGTCACTGATTCATTGAAAGAGTGCAAATTGAAATCTCACGCAAAGCCGCTTTCTTCTTAACGACTTATCGGCTTTGCGTGAAACGGTCTTTATCCGGCTTTTTTTCTAAATCGCAGAGCGGCGACGGTAATCATCAAAATGCTCATCCCCGTCAGGATCAATCCTTGTTTCCACAAATCCTGAAGCTCTGCGCCGCGCAGGATGACTCCGCGAAAGATTTGGATCAAATAAGTCGTAGGGATAATACGGCTGATCATTTGGAATTGCAGAGGCATTGTGTCTATCGGGAAAATGTAACCCGACAGAAAGATCGAAGGCATCATAGTTCCAAAAGCCATTTGCGTGGCTTCCTGATAAGTTTGCGCCTTTGTTGAAACCAGCAGGCCGAAACCCAGCATCGTCAGAATGAATGGCGAAACCAGCAGCATCAGCAAGAAAATGTTGCCGTGGATCGGGACTCCGAATGCCCAGCGCATGAAAAAGAGAAGAATCAAAAGCTCTACGTAAGCGACTACGGCGTAAGGCACGACTTTGCCTACCATCAACCCCAGAGGTTTGACCGGAGTCATGTACAACTGATCCAACGTGCCGCGTTCGCGTTCGCGGACAATCGTGATGGCGGTCATCAACACGGTCATCATCTGCATCAGCACGGCGATCATTCCGGGAATCAAAAAGTTCGCCGACTTGGAATCGGGGTTAAATAAAACCTTTGGCCGGGATTCGACCGGCAGAGTTTGTCTGGCAGAAGTGACGCTCAAACTGCGCTCCAACGATTCGCGCAATGCAATGGCGTTTGAAACGTTGATGGCCGTCCCGGAGACGGAAGAGTCAGAACCGTCAACCAACACCAGATAACTGGCCGATTGTCCGCTCAGCAATCGGCGCGAATAATCGGGCGGGATTTTGACTCCGACCTGCGCGCGTCCGGCGATTATTTCCCGGTTTAGTTCTTCTTCTGAATCAACGTACTTAACTATCTTAAAGTCGTCCGAATTGACGAAGCGTTCCAGCAGGCGACGGCTTTCCTGGGTTTTCGCCGCGTCGTAAACGGCTGTCGGAATGTCTCTGATGTTGGTGTTGATGGCGAAGCCGATCATGAACATCTGGATCATAGGCATGATGACCGTGAAAAACAGCGCCATGCGGTCGCGGCTGATATGAATCGCCTCTTTGCGAAGAACCGGGATTAATCCGCCGAATGGCCCACTGGAAGTGACGACGCGAGTTGGCGGTTGGTTGTTGTTTGTTGGTTGTTCAGGTGTTTTCATTCGGCTATTCCTTCAGGCTGTTAGTCAGGGTGACGAACACGTCTTCCAGCGAAGGTTTGATCGGCAGCAAATCGGCGTCGGGAAAACCATCGGCGGCCAGATCGGCTTTGACTTTGTCAAGACTGACCCGGTCGTCCATCAGTAGATGGATTGATTGGCCAAAGATTGTCGAACCGCGAGCGTAAGGTTTGTTCTTGACCGCAGCCAGAGCGTTGGAGGTGCGACTGGTGTTGATTTCAATTCGCTGAGTGCCGGGCGGAGAAACCTCGGGGATTTCTTTCAATTCGTCCGGCGTGCCATTGGCAATCAGCTTGGACAGGTAAATGTAACCGACTCGCCCGCAGCGTTCGGCTTCGTCCATGTAATGAGTGGTGACGAAAAATGTCACCCCTTGCCCTGACAACTGAAACAGCAAGTCCCACAGATCGCGCCTGGCCACAGGATCAATTCCCGCCGTGGGTTCATCCAGGAACATCAGCTTCGGTTCGTGTATAAAGGCGCAAGCCAGAGCCAGTCGTTGTTTCCAGCCACCTGAAAGTTTTCCGGCTCGGCGATCCAGATAAGGCGCCAGATGGGTCATCTCAATCACATCGTCTTTTCGCCGCCGAAGATAATCGCCTCGCAACCCGTAAACTCCGGCGTAAAATTCTATGTTTTCACGCACTGTCAGGTCTTCGTAAAGGCTGAACTTTTGCGACATGTAACCTACGTGCTGGCGAATTTCGTCGGCCTGTTTGACGCAGTCCATTCCGAGTACCGTTCCGCTGCCCTCGCTGGGTAGCAGCAAACCGCACAGAGCTTTAATCAGCGTGGTTTTTCCAGAACCGTTCGGGCCAAGAAAACCGTAAATCTCGCCCTGCTCGACGGTAATGGAAACTCGATCAACGGCGGTGAATTTGCCGAAGCGAATGGTCAAGTCTGTTGTTTTGATTGCTTGCATAAAAGTGCTGAGTGCTAAGTGCTGAGGACTGAGTGCTCAATTCTCAGTTCTCAGCACTTTCAGAAACCGTCGCGTTGTTTTTCAACGGCGGCTCGAAGCCCGCCGATAATTCTTCCGACTTCTTCTGCTTTTACCAGCAGATCATCGAATTGAGTTTGGTTGATGTAACCGACATCGAAAGCAATGTATATCTGCGCTCTCACTTCAGCGCACGACGCTTTAGCAATCGAAAGAAATTGATGAAACTCTCCCCGCTTTCCTCGCTCAAAGCCTTCTGCAATGTTCGACATTATCGAAACTGCGGCGCGCTGAATCTGGGATGACAGTCCAAAATCTTTGGCAAACGCGCCTTGTCGTGTCGCCAGATAAACCTGTTTGGTTAAAACTCTGGCTTTTTGCCAGGCAATCAGGTCTTCAAACTTTTCCACCGGTTTCTTTTCACTCATGGCTTTTCTTTTTGGATGGCTGTTAGCAGCTTCAGTCCTCAGTCCTCAGTCCTCAGTCCTCAGAACTACTTTTCCAGAGTAACGTCAGCAGCCATTCCCGGCTTCAATTTGCCTTCGCGATTGTCAATTCGGACTTTGATGCCGAAGACCTGATGGTTGCGTTCGTCGCGGCTCTGAACGTTACGCGGAGTGAATTCGCCTTGCGAGTTGATCTGTTCAATTACTCCGTCGAACAATCGGTCGCCGAAGGTGTCCACTTTGATTTTGGCTTTCTGGCCGACTTTGACCAGGCCAAGTTGAGGTTCGGGAATATAAACGCGGACATAGATTTGATCTTTTTCCAGCAGCCTCGCGACGGTTTGATTCGGAGTCAGCAAATCGCCCGGTCGTACGCTTAACACTTCAACCGAAGCGTCGGCAGAAGCTTTGACTTCGCCCTCGGCAAGCTGAACTTTGATTTGTTCCAGGCGGGCTTCAGCTTCGGCCAGTTGAGCGCGGGCATCGGCGATTTCTTCGGCGCGCGGGCCGGCCAGCACCAGCTTCTCGGCTTGCTGCGCCTGGCGAAAACGTTCTTCGGCGGCGCGAATGTCTTCCTTGCGGCTGCCATTTAGCAGCAGGTCGAGCCGCTTCTTTTCGGCATTGCGGCGGGCGCGAAGATTTTCCAAACGAAACTTTGCCGAATCGAATTCCTGTTGAGCTATGTCGCCGGACGCTCGGAGCTTTTCGACTCTCTGAAATGCGGAGTTGGCGTTGTTCAGATCGGCTTCTGCTGCGGCGACGGCTGATCGAGCCTGCTCGATTTCTTCGGGGCGAGGCCAGGTTTTTATGGATTCCAGAGTGGCCTGTGCAGTCGCGGTTGCGGCGCTGGCCTGGGCTTTTTCTTCAGGTCGAGCGCCATGAAGTAATCTTTCAAGCCGGGCTTGTTGTTGCTGTATGCGCGCTTCGGCCTGAGCTTTTTGCGCCTGCAACTCTGCGATGTCGAACCTGACCAAAGCTTGTCCGGCTTTAACTTCCTGACCTTCTTCAACCAGCACGGCTTCGATGCGCCCGCCGACTTTCGACCCGACACGGATTTCGCGCGTTTCAATTGTGCCCGAAAAAACAGCTTCGTCTTTTTTCCCAAAACCGAAGCCTTTACCCGAACAACTGATGCCAACAATTAGGGCGGTCAGTGACAGGGCAAGGATCAACACGCGCAGCATTTTTTTGCTCATTCGATAATTTCTCCTTCTCACTGGAAGAATGTAAGTAAGTACATACTTACATAGCACGGCAAAAGTTCATCTGGCAAGTCTGTGGATGAGTGCCGTGACCGGTTAGAAGAGTTGGCCTCGGCAAACAGGCTTTGCAAGTAACGGCATTCCCTAACGGTCAGTGGTTCTGGCTTGTTTTGAATGCCGCGAATGCAAACACAGCAAATGAGATGGTGTTTGAAATTTGTTTAGCCCATTCGGCGGCTTCTGTGCCATCGCTGCCGCGCAAGGTCAGCGCCAGCGACATTCCCAAACTCAGGATAAACAGCATGGCTATCAACTGATTTCGCTGTTGCAATGCCAGTCGTGCCAATTGAACAAAGGCGGCAATGCTGGCGATGGTGGCGACGGTCAACAGGAGTTTCAACCACGTTTGGCCGCCTTTGACCATCTTGACGGCTGCGGTCAAAGCCAGCAGAGCGGCGTTGAAAAACAACGGCAACAGCCAGACTTTTCCGGCGGTTAAATCTTTCAGTTTGGATCGCCACAGCGCCCAGGCCAGACAGACGAACCCAGGCGCGGAAAGAAACAGCAGGCTGTTTTTCATCCAGGCTGCTTCGGCGACGTTGATTGCATTCAACAGCTTGCCGATTGCGTTAAGCAGGTTGCCTGCGAAGATCAACGAGCTGCCGACGTAAGCCAATTCGCCAACGACTTCGCTTTTGCGATTCAGCATTCGCGCGGTGAAAAACAGGCCTAAAGCCAGCAGAGCAACAGGCAGAAAGTTTTCGATGGCCAGAGCGAGTGAGTATTTTTCCAGCATAGTTTGGTTATTTATCTTTTGAAGATTCGTAAAGGAAGTTTTGATTGACCCAACCGGTCAAACCGTCGTGAGTGATCTTCACCCAGATGTCTTTCCCGAGTTTTTGTTTTTCGCCGGTGAAGCGTATGCCTTTGGCATCGTGCGGAAGTTTGCCTATGACATTGGATCTTGTTCCCGGCAATTGGCGGACATTGAGCCAGTCATCGCGCAAAAGTCCGAACACAGAGTAGCGGGCTTCGAGTTTCAGTGAACGCGATGCGGCTGCGGCTTTTCTCCCTGTGGCGGCATCAACTTCAACCCAGCCTTCAGCCGGAGCATTGCGCGGCGAATTGGCTCCGCTGGAGTTGATCCGATAGTAATAAATCTTTTTTCCATCGGCTGACCATTCGACCTTGTTTTGCAGAATGAAATCCCAACGTGCGGTGAATTTTCGTTTGCCGCTGCCGTCGGCATTAAACAGAAAGCCAATGTTGTCGTTGCATTCGTAACCGCAGCCGATGACTAAAAAACGTTTGCCGTCAGGCGAGTAACGAACCTGATTCACGGCCATAAATCCGTCTTTTTCATTTGTGAGCAAAACGCGACTGTCGAGTTTGAGCTTCGCGCCGTCGTCGCTGGCCTGGGCTTTTTGGGCGTTAGCCGTCGCACATAACGCAAGGCAGAGGAGGTGGACTTGGAGATAACGGAACAATCTAAAATAACGGAAACCTTCCGTCTTTTCAGTTTGTCCAGTCGTTCTGTTTTTGGTTTCGGGAATCATTTAGAAAAATCTGCCCAGCGAAAAGTAAACCTTGCCGCGACCGCCTTCGCCCCGACTGCCGACGATGGAAAAGGGGCCGACTTTTGTGTCCATCACCAGGCCCAATGACATTGCTGCACGATAACGCTGCGAGTCGAATTGTGAGGTAAATCCGCCCGAAGCTCCAAGTTGATCGAACCAGGCTCCAGCGTAAATGTTGCCGCCAATCAGCGAAGGAAGTTCGCTGATTTTGTGAAGGTACCCGCCGGTGGCCAGAAAGTATTGATTGACACGCAGTTGGTCGCGCGCGTAAGCGCCAAAGCGAAACGGTCCGCCGAGCAGGAATTGTTGAATCGGCGGAACTTCGCGTCCCAGGGCGGTTCCGGCGGCTCCGGCTAAAAACATGGAACCCTGCGAAGACAGCGGGACGAAGTATGACGCGCGGGTTTCGCCCTGCGGAAAGTCGTCTTTGACGTTCGGCGCGGAAAAATACCAGCGGGCTTCAGCCGTCATACGCAAACCCCGCGTAGGGACTGTCGCGCTGTCCTGTTTATCGAAAGCCCAGCGAATGCGCGCGACGTTGAAGTTTCCGTCAAAGGCCGGAAGCTCAGGGCTGCCTGTGCTCGCCTTTGCCAGTACTCGCGTGTATTCGTAACCGACGCGCAATTCACTGCTGCCTCTCAGAAATCCGAGATCGCCACCTGCGCTGAAACGGTCGGCTTGATATTCAGCCAGCCGGTTTCGACCGGCGAAAATTCCCTGACGGTCTCGGCGATAGGTCGCTCTGGGCGCAACGAAAAAGCCTCGCTCGCCCAGCGGTTTGTAGTATTCGGTGGCAAACAAATTGCCAAATCCGACTTTGGCGTCAACGCGCAATTCGGCTCCGTAAGCGCCGACGTCGAAAAATGTCGCGCGCGCTCCGATGGTGAAGTTGATGGCGTTGACTTCGGAACCGTCAACTTCTACGCCGGGCGCTATGCTCGGCGGAGCGTGCGACTTTTCTCGCGGACGAATTTCCAGGATTGTTTTCTGGTTTTCGGTTTTCAGGCCGTAATTGAAACCTTCGTAACGTCCCTGGCCGGTGATGACGGTCAAATCGTTTTCCAGCTTTTTGGTGTCCAGCGGCTTTCCGGCGTGAGCATTCAGGCGACGACGCAGAGCCTTTTCCGCATCGGCTCCGACACCGGCAATTTGCAAATCGGTGGGAGAGGGAATTGCTGTGCGGCGTTTGGCCTGGCGCTCAGCCAGATGCTGTTGCCAGTCGGCGTCGTTCAATGCAAAGCGCGAAAGCACGGCGGTTTTTGCAGCGGCGGCTTTGAATCCAACATCGGCAATGTTGTCCAGTCCTATGAAATCCAGCGCAGAGATATTTCCCAAATCCGGCGCGATGATGATGTCGGCCAGCCGCAAGTTCTGTCGGTCGTTATTTATCGTCATGACCGTGACAGACTGTTGCAGGATGCCGACGATAGAAGCGATGGCCTGCATGTCGCCGAGCGGAGTGCCTGTGTCCACGGCGATAACTACGTCGGGCTGAAATTCGCGTATGACATCGGTGGGGATGTTGTTGACCAAACCACCGTCAACCAGCACTTTGCCGTCGCGTTCGACCGGAGGAAAAACTCCTGGGATGGACATCGTCGCGCGCATCGCCGAAGCCAATGAACCGTCTTTCATGACAACCGGTTTGGCGGCCAAAAAATCAGTCGCCACGCAGCGAAAGGGAATCGGCAAATCGTCGAAACTTTTCAAATCGTGATAGGGCAGCGCCAGTCGGTCAATCAACAAGCCTATGTAATGCGCTGAACTGATGCCCAACGGCAAGCTGACGCCTTTTCGCAAACCGATTTCCAAACCACTTTGATAATCGCGTTTGTCCTGTTTGCGGCGGAAAGACAGTTTTTCAAAACTCGGCCCGCTGCTCAGCAATTCTGTCCAGTTCTGATCCTTAATCAGTTGACGCATTTCAGCGGGCGAAGCTCCCATTGAATAAAACGCGCCAACCAGCCCGCCCATGCTGGTTCCGGCGACGAAATGAACAGGGATGTGATTCTGTTCAAACCATTCCAGTACGCCGATGTGAGCCACGCCGCGCGCGCCTCCGCCGCTCAAGACAAGGCCGATTTTCAAAGGTCTGGGTTGTTGTGGAGTTTGCGCTGACAGGCCAAAGGGCGTCAGCGAGAGCAAGCAGAGCAGGGCAATGAGCTTTTTGATTTTGAGCAAGTTAAAGCCTTGA
>JBGAPB010000266.1:0-9794 GCA_044221525.1 Blastocatellia bacterium
CACACGTCCCAGGCCAGGAATGCGATTGTCTTTCGCAAACGCGCCGACCACGCCTTTGACGTAAGTTTCAGGCGCGGGTATTGCGCTGAGTCCTGCAACGCTTTTGCGCCGGGACTTTGCAGCCAGCCTGAATTGTGAACGCCCGGTTTCGGTTCGCGCTGTTTCCCCAATTGAGGGAACGGGCCCCAGCAGGAATCAAAAAGCACCAGCATAGGTTTGATCTTGTGTTTGGCGGCAATCCGCAGGAATTGGTCGAGCCGTTTTTTGAATCCAGCGGAATCCTGCTGCCACAGCAAATCGTGCAGAAAGACGCGCATCGTTTTCATGCCCAGGCTTTCAGCCCAGCCCAACTCTTTATCAATCGTCGTGGGGTCGAAACTCTCCGCCTGCCACATTTCCAGTTCGTTGATGGCGTTTGCCGGAGTGTAATTGCTGCCGACCAGCCACGGTTGGCGCGCATACCAGGCTTTTGCCTGTTGCTCAGTCCAGCGAGTTTGTTGCGCCAGAGATGGCGCGCAAAGGCTCAACAGCAGCAGAGTGATAATCGTTGCCAGTCTTAGTTTTTTTAGCATTGGGAGTTCCTCGATCAAAGTCGTTGTCAGTTTGGCTATCTGGATATATAGCGCCAGATGATTGCGCTTTCATCGTGCATGTTGCATTCTGGCGCACTGCAAGGCTTAAGCGGCTTTGGTCTGTTTTGTTTGAAAGAGGCAGAGAGGGAGTTGAGAGATCAGGTTGAGAGCATTTTTCGGGCTACAACTTCATGACGGTAATCAAACATCCGGCGTAATTTTTCGCGAGTAAAATTGCCAGCCACCAACTCCCCCAGCCAGCCGAGCGGGAGCGCGTATTCAATCTCGTCGGTCATTAAAGTTGTGCCGCGTTCTGTGAGTTCAAAACGATGGTTGTGCCGCCAATATGCGAATGGCCCTCGCAGTTGAATGTCTGTGAATAGATGAGGTGGGTTGTATTCAATGTGTTCGGCTACCCAGAGTCGCCAAAACGGCCCTGTGAAGACTTTGAAAATTACTCTTGTGCCGACTTGCAATCCAAGGTGTGGGGCAGGGCGTTCCAAAACTTCAGCGCGTTCCCACGGGGAGTCAGTTGCTCGACTGCGCCAGGCAATTCGTGCCAGGCAAAAACTGCTTCCGGCGGAGCGGCGATCTCGGATTGTTTGATAAATCGTTGTAACTTCATTGCCTTAAAACCGAGCGCCCAAACGAGTCAAATGCTGCTCCAAAATATCGAAATCTTCGATCAGCAGAGCGCGAGTTTTTCTGATTTCTTCGATGAAAGAACCTGACTGGGTTCCGCCGACCCATAACTCTATTTGTGATGGCAATTTGTGAGCGATCTTCTGCACTTCGTCTCCGGTATTTACGCCGATGAAGCCAAGTACGACTGCCTGCGGCGCGGTCTTTTGAGCGGCAAGAACAATTTCTTCGGCTGGCAGATTGGCTCCCAGATAAATGATGCCCAAACCGCCTCCAACCGCCAGCATGGCCGACAACAGGATTCCGAATTCGTGCAATTCTCCGCTTGGAGTGGCGAACAACAGTCTGGTTGATGGAGAGCTTCGCTGGTGCAAGGGAATCAAGGCTCCCAGCATATTGCGCAACAATGCAGATGTCATATGTTCCTGCGCGATACTCAGGTTACCCTCGTGCCAGGCTTCGCCAACCTGTCGCATCAAAGGTAGTGCAACTCGGCGAGCCAACTCACGCGGCGCTAAAACCGCAGCCAACAAAGATAACTCTCGTTCGGCCTCTGCATAATCCATTCGCTCGATGGCGGCCATCACCGAACGTGGCGCTCTAACAGGTTCTTCAGCATTAGATGATTTCGCAAACGACATGCTGAACGAGCCTGGAGTTGGGGTGGCCAGCATGTTTTGCAGTTCTTCATCGCTGAGCGTCGCCAAACGACCAATTGCATGACCTTTTTCCACCGCTGAGTTCAGCAATCGCAGACGCTGGACATTTTCTTCGCTGTAAAGTCGTCCTCGGTCGTCGCGCTGCGGAGTGACGACTTGGTAACGTCTCTCCCAGGCTCTCAACGTGTCTATGCTGATGCCAGTCAGCTTGGAAACAGCACGGATTGGATAAAGCAAAGTCTTTGTATTCATTCGATTCAAGTTGTTCCATTCAAACGGATTGCCAAATCTTATTCAGACTGTATTTCTAAGAGACTGAATCAGTTACTGGCGCCAGCTTCACCAACAGTAGATCGGGGAAGCTGGCGTCAGCTTATTATTGTGTCCAATCTTTGTCAAACTAAAATATACGCCTTGTTTAGAATTGTTCAGTATTTATCCTAGAAAATAGCTTGACAAAAAATGGAAAGAGAATTATTGTGCTGATCGTCGAAGGAGGGAGTGAGTTGAGGAATACCGGGCTGCGATAATTTTGCTTTTTGATCGCAGTCCGGTGGCACGAACCACTCACCGCCCAGGAGATTTTCCCTGAGCGGAATTTTCAAATTCAATAACAACTTGGAGAAACGAAAAAAATGAACGTCAAATCGAAAATTGCGAGCTGGATGTTGGCCGGTTTTGTCGTGGTTGGTTTAACAGTGATGCCTGTTGGCGCGACCAAGAATAACGATCATAAAGACATTGTTGACACAGCGGTTGAGGCAGGCAGTTTCAAGACTCTGGCTGCTGCGCTTCAGGCGGCTGGACTTATTGAGACTTTGAAAGGCAAAGGGCCATTCACAGTCTTTGCTCCTACCGACGAAGCATTTGCCAAATTGCCTGCCGGAACTGTCGAAGCCCTGCTGAAAGACAAAGAGAAGCTGACTAAAATCCTGCTTTATCACGTGGTGTCTGGAAACGTGATGGCCAAGGACGTGGTCAAGCTGAAAACAGCGAAGACTGTCCAGGGTTCTTCGGTCAAGATCACGGTTAAGGGCGGTAAGGTGATGGTTGATAACGCGAATGTCGTCAAGACTGACATCGCGGCCAGTAATGGTGTGATTCACGTGATTGACAGCGTGATTATGCCCAAGTAACCAGCCTGGCAAAGCGGTTTATGGCGTGGCTAGGATTGTTGTTCAGTTCCCGGCCACGCCTTTCAATTTATAAGTCAAACACATTTCTGATCGAGAAAAGATGCAACCCGACGACCTTGCTACAACCAAAGTAAATGACCAGCGAACATACATCTTGCTGACTGGGGCCACCGGTTATATCGGCGGGCGACTGCTGAAAAGTTTGGAAAAATCTGGTCACAGATTGCGATGCCTGGCGCGACACACGGCTGGGCTTCGCACACTGGCTGATGCGGAAACTGAAGTGGTAGCCGGTGATGTGCTTGACCCGGCTAGTCTGACCGCTGCGTTGCAAGGAGTGCATACGGCTTATTACCTGGTGCATTCGATGGGGTCGAGCGGTGATTTTGAAATCGAGGACAGGCAGGCGGCGCAAAATTTTGCCGACGCAGCACGCAAGGCTGGTGTCCAGAAAATCATATATTTGGGTGGATTAGGTGAAGACGAAGAGCAGCTTTCAACGCATCTTCGCAGCCGCCATGAAGTCGGCAGGATTTTGCGGGAATCCGGGGTTCCTGTCATCGAATTTCGTGCTTCGATTGTCATCGGTTCTGGCAGTCTCTCTTTTGAGATGATCCGAGCTTTGACTGAACGTCTGCCTGTGATGATCGCGCCGCGTTGGGTGGCAACACCGGCTCAACCGATTGCGATTGAAGACCTGCTGGCTTATCTGGTTGAGGCACTGTCATTGCCAATCGAGCAAAGCCAGATATTTGAGATCGGCGGTGCCGAGCAAGCATCTTACGGCGAAATTATGCAGGAGTATGCGCAGCAACGCGGCTTGCGGCGAGTCATCATTCCCGTACCAGTGCTGACGCCGCGTCTCTCAAGTCTTTGGCTGGGTTTTGTCACCCCGCTTTACGCGCGCATAGGGCGCAAATTGATTGAAAGTCTTCGCCATCCGACCGTCTTGAAAGACCAGTCGGCGCTGCGCGTCTTCAAAGTGCGCCCACGCGGTTTTCGTGAAGCGATTACGCGCGCCATCCGCAATGAAGATCAAAAGCTGGCAAAAACGCGATGGTCGGATGCGCTTTCATCGGCTGGCAGACAACGTGGCTGGGGAGGAGTGCGTTTCGGCTCCCGAATCGTTGATTCCCGCATCGCCCACGTCAAATGCTCTCAAGCTCAGGCTTTCGCGCCAGTGCGCCGCATCGGTGGTCAGACCGGCTGGTATTACGGCGACTGGCTCTGGCAGTTGCGAGGCTGGCTGGATTTGTTGGTCGGCGGCGTTGGAATGCGACGCGGACGACCAGACCCTGAATTGCCAGGTGTTGGTACAACGCTGGATTTTTGGCGTGTCGAAGTATTTGAGCCGGAGCGCAGGCTAAGGCTAGCGGCAGAAATGAAATTGCCGGGGCGGGCTTGGCTGGAATTTGAAGTCCATGGCGACAACGAAAACTCTTTTATCAGGCAGACAGCATTCTTTGATCCGGTTGGCCTGCCTGGATTGCTCTATTGGTACGCCCTTGTCCCGCTGCATCAATTTGTATTCACCGGAATGTTGCGGGGAATAGTATCTGCAGCAGATTGGGAGCGCGAGATCGTCAATCACAAACTTCAGATTGACGATCTGGACTAACTTCATTTGCTGCGAGCCATCAAGAATTAATAACCAAGGTAAAACATTATGTTGAAAAAATCTGATTGGTTGATTCTGGGATCAGCCTTCGCTTCATTTCTCTTTTCGATCAGTCTCTGGTTCGGCTTTCTGGGACCGGCTGACAAGCAGGCAGGTATCTTTGTCGGTATCTGGGTACCTTCAATTTTAGGAGTAGGGATTTACTTCAAACTTAAAACAGGGGGCAGGTAATGACCAAAGCTGATCTAGTTATCTTTGTTTACGGAGATTTTGCGACCCTTGTGCTGGTTGGAGGGCTTATCTACACGGTCCGTGAGTTCCGTGAGATTGACGAACACCCAGAACGATTTGTTCGCAAGAAGAAGTAAGACAGGCAAGGCTGATTTTTAACCCGCTGAGAGTGAAGAATATGATGAAGGACAGGTCAACGTGGTCAGAAATGTTTTTGGGAGCGGCTTGCTCAATGTTGTTTGCTCTGGTGGTAATGGCGCAGGACACCACTGGAATTGGTATTTTACGCGGGGTGGTGAAAGACGTGGAAGGGGCGCCGGTTCCAAATGTGAAGGCTTGTATCGTCGCACTTGATCGGTGCGCGCAAAGCGATGCGCAAGGTGTTTTCAGCCTGGTTGATGTTCGCTCTGGCAAGTATGAACTGGTAATCACCTCTCCTAATCAGCCCTCGCTGACAAACAAGGACACGGAAATTCGCGCTGGGCTGGAAACACAGATTGAAGTCACGCTGCCCAAATTCAACGACATCAACGAATCAGTCACGATTCCGTCGCCATCATTTCTGGCGCCGGAGGAAATCAAAAACTCCGGTTATTTGGTTCAGCAGCGCGAAATCTCCAAGACGGCGGGCTCCTTGCAAGACGTGTCTCGTTATGTGCAAACCTTGCCCGGTGTCGCCATCGGATCGAACGATTTTCGCAACGACATCATCGTGCGCGGCGGTTCGCCGCTCGAAAATCTGTTTGTTGTGGATAACATTGAGATTCCAAACATCAACAACTTTGCCAACTTTGCGGCGGCGGGCGGCACGGTCAGCATTCTCGATGCAGAGTTGATTCAAGACGTAAACTTTCTGACGGGCGGTTACCCGGCTCCTTACATAAATCGCCTTTCCAGCGTTTTGCAGATTACCCAACGCGAAGGCAATCGTGACAAATTCGGCGGGCGCGCGACGGTGGGATTTGCCGGGGCTGGCGGCATTCTCGAAGGCCCCATCAACAAGGGCAAAGGTTCATGGGTGGTTTCAGCGCGTCGCAGCTTTCTGGATTTTTTCAGTGACGACCTCGGCTTTGGCGGCGTGCCAGTAAATTACAGCTTTAACAGCAAAGCCGTTTACGACCTTAACGCAAACAATCGCGTCTGGATGGTGAATTTCACGGGCATTGATCGTATTCGTTTGGGGCCAGTCGCGGGAAAACCGAAAACCGGTGAAGACCGTGAGCTTGAGAACCTGGACATTCGTTATCGCGGTTGGCGCAGTGCCACAGGGATCAACTGGCAGCGGGTTTTCGGCACACGTGGTGTAGGCCTGCTGGGCTTTTCGCATTCCGAAGCCAGCGTCAATCAACAGGTCAAAGACTTATTACAGTTTGGTTTCACGGGCACAAGCTTAGATGACATCATCGCGCGCACGCCGCCCGTTTATCGTGAAAACAGCCGTGAAGGCGAAACGACTTTGAAATACGACCTGACGCTTTACACCTCCTGGGTGGACAAAGTTCAGGCGGGTGCCAGTCTTAAATTTTTCCGTATTCGTTACGATGCCGCTCAACCCTTTGGCAACAGCGACAATCCCTTTGCGATCAGAACGGATGCGGACCCATTCACGCTGCAACGGAACTTCACCGCGCGGCAGACAGGCGCTTACGTGCAAGCCTCGCAAAATCTGACGCCACGACTCAATGTCACAGTGGGCGGACGATTCGATAACTACCAATACATCTCGGCCAGTCGCTTCAGCCCACGCGTTGGAGCCAGCCTGCGATTGACTGACAAACTGAGTTGGCGCGGCAGTTACGGGATGTATTTTCAGCAACCGTTCTTCCTGTTTCTTTCGGCGTTTCCCATCAATCGTCAATTGGAACCTACGCGCGCGACCCATTACGTGACTGGGCTTTCTTATCAGGCCAGCAATACTTTGCGCATGACGATGGAGCTTTATCAGAAAGATTATCGTGATTATCCGGTGTCGCTTGATTATCCGGCGTTTTCGCTGGCAAACGCTGGTGACACATTTGCCGTCAGGGATTTGCTCTTTCCGCTGACCAGCGCAGGACGAGGACGCGCGCGTGGTATCGAATTTTTCCTCGAAAAGAAGTTCTCAACGAAATGGTTCGGCCAAACCAATCTGGCGTTTTCGCGTACTCGCCACGCCGGACGGGACGGCATTTTGCGTCCGGGTAGCTTTGACTATCCGTTTATTTTTAACGCGGTCGGCGGATACAAACTTAACGCCAAGTGGGAGCTTTCTTCGCGGGTGGCATATTTAGGCGGGCGTCCTTTCACGCCGTTTAACGAAACGCTTTCGCGCCAGCAAAGCCGTGGCATTTTCGATTTCAACCGCGTCAACGGCGAACGCGCGCCCGATTACTTCCGCCTGGATTTTCGCGTAGATCGCAACTTCACGGTTCGGGACAAACCGCTGATCGTTTTTGCCGGATTGCAGAATGCCACCAACCGCAAGAACTTCGCGCAAGTGAATTGGGATCGTCGCCAGAATCAGCAATACCTGTCTTATCAACTAGGCATCTTCCCGTTGGTCGGTTTGGATTGGCGCTTTTGACCGAAAGAACTAATGACTGAAACAAGTACAAAATCTGTCGCCCAGCCTGTTTATGCCATTCTTGGCGCGACAGGAGGCATCGGCGCAGCGCTTTGTCGTCGCCTGGCTGCAAACGGTGCGCGTCTGGTTATCGGCGCACGTGACGAAGCCAGACTTGCCGCGCTCGCGGCTGAACTCAACGCGACTTATCTGGTCACCGATGCAACGCAATCAGAGCAAGTAGACGCTTTCATCGCGCACGCCATCACATCGAATGGACAACTTAACGGCGTCGCCAATTGCGTAGGCTCGCTGTTGCTCAAGCCCGCGCATATCACGACCAATGACGAGTGGGATTTCACGATGCGGCAGAATTTGAATTCGGCGTTTTATCTGTTACGCGCGGCGACCAAAGCGATGAAAGAAGGCGGTTCTATCGTGTTGCTTTCTTCCGCCGCCGGACGCACAGGCCTTGCCAATCACGAAGCAATTGCCGCTGCCAAAGCGGGCGTGATAGGTCTCACGCTTTCGGCTGCAGCTTCGTATGCGGCGCGCAACATTCGCGTCAATTGCGTAGCTCCCGGTCTGGTCGCTACGCCGCTCACCGCGCGTATCACGGGTAACGAAGCGTCAGTGAAAGCCTCAGCCGCCATGCACGCGCTTGGTCGAATCGGTGCGCCCGAAGACGTTGCCAGCGCCATCGCGTGGTTGCTTGATCCATCGAATAGTTGGGTCACCGGACAAGTCATTGGCGTAGACGGAGGTTTCACGCGTCTGACCGCGTTGTTGCAGGCGACAAACAGAATAAAAAGCCAACCTTGATGAAGCCAAAGCTGCTGGCCGCAGGTTGGCAATATTCTGTGGGGTGGTTTCGTCGTTTTGTTTCCGCTGACGATGTTTCGCTGGCTTGATATGCCTGCGGCTGAATTACGTCGAGATATGGCAATGCGTGGGTGACATAGATCGTCGGTGTTTATGGCGTCGGTTACATCGCCGCCGCGTTCGATCCTTTGCGGCACTACGATTGTGTTGGTAGGTTTTCTGGGCAACGTGTTTGGCCCCAGGATTTTTAAGCCGCCCTGACCGGCACGTTGCCCTGGCGTTTCGGCCTGAACAACATCACCAATGATTTGATCTGGTGGATTCCGTTCGCGTTGATTTTGCGGCGCGCTTATCAGAACGGTCTGAAATAGAGGATAAGAATATATGACTGACACGGCGACTTTGACTGCCGCATTGACAGCGGCTTGCATCAATATGGGCGCAGCAGCCTGGCAGAGCTTTCGCAAAATGGCTCCGACGCTGGTTGTTTTCCTGCGACATTTTGGCTGAATTGCCGCGAAGCGCTGGCTGATGTCGCTGAACAACGCGAACAGCTTGCCGCTCAGGGAACGCAGTTGGCGTTCGTATATTTGGGAACAGCCGAACAAAGCTCAGAGCGTTTTGCCAAATATGGTTTGGCAGATGTTTCACGTATTCATGATCCGCAGCAAAAACTTTATCGGGTGTTTGATCTAAACCGCGCAACGCTCAATCAGGTTTTCGGTTGGAAGGTTTGGCAGCGCGGGTTTGAAGCCTTTGCTAACGGACACGGCTTGGGGATGCTGGCAGGTGACGGACTGCAAATGCCCGGCGTTTTTTTGCTACACGATGGCAAAGTGTTGCGAGAGTTCCGCCATCAGTCAGCCGCCGACAGGCCGGATTATTTGGAGCTTGCCAGGGCATGAACAGACCTGAAAATTGCTTGATTGTTGGCGCCGGCATGGCCGGATTGATGGCTGCGCACAAATTGCAGGCGCAAGGCGTCAACGTCACTGTGCTCGATAAAGGTCGCAGTGTAGGCGGGCGTATGGCCACACGTTGGGTCGAAACCGAAGCTGGCGAAAAAGGGGTTTTCGATCACGGCGCACAATTTTTCACGGTGCGCGATTCACGGTTTCAGGCATTTTTAGACGACTGGATTGCGGCGGGGATTGTGCGTGAATGGTCGCGCGGCTTTGCCAACAGTTCAGGGCCAGGCAATGACGATGGTTATCCGCGCTATTGCGGCATTGCCGGAATGAATGCAATTGCGCGGCACCTGGCGAAACCTCTGAATGTGCAGGTCAACGCAAAAGTCGAACGTTTGAGGATCAATAGAAACCAATGGCACCTGACGTTAGGAGATGGCGGCGAACGAATTGCCGATGCCTTGATTCTGACGCCACCCGTGCCGCAATCGTTGGCGTTGTTAGACGCAAGCGATATTACTCTGCCTGATGAAGCGCGTGTCGAGTTGGAGTCTATTGTTTATACCCCTTGTTTTGCGGTAATGGCAGTGCTGGATTTGCCTGTAAGATTACCGGAACCAGGCGCGATTCAATTGAATCAAGAGCCAATCACCTGGATCGCCGA
>JBGAPB010000267.1:0-8957 GCA_044221525.1 Blastocatellia bacterium
ATTCCATCGTAAAGAATGTCCGGCATCGGCTGGCCTACGACTTTGGTGACCATCATCACGCTTTCCAAACGCGCATCGGGATTTTTGCCGCTACCACCGAACTGGTTGTCGTGAACATACACATTCGACACGAATGGGTTGTAGCGTTTGTCTTTGATTTCCTGGCTCATCGAAAGATAGCTGATGATGTGCATGTTGGCGGTGTTGTTGTCTTTGATCGTGTTGTTGAACACTTCGACGTTTTTGATGGCCATCACCGAAACGCCCAAACCGGCAGGCAGGTTGTATACCATCTGGCTTTTCGGGGCTACGTTCGGAGTGTTGTTGGCGATGACCTGGTTGTTGTAAACGCGAACCATTTCCCCGCCCTGCACAGGCAGATCAGGCAGGTTGAACACCAGAATGCCGCCGGAATTGTTTGTCGCTGTATTTTCGTAAACATCCACGTTTTTGCAATTTTCAACTTCAAAGCCCGCGACGTTACCTTCGGCGCGGTTGCGACGCATGATCGCGTTTTCAGATTGACCAAGATAAAAACCTGCGTCGGCTGCGCCTTTGACGAAGGAATCTTCGATCAAGACGTTTTTGCTGGTAACGGGATAAATGCCGTAAGGACCGTTCTTTTCATTCAACGGAGCCGTCCATTCCACACGAACCCGGCGAATGGTGACGTTGGCGCTGGCTTCGGTTTTCAGCCCGTCACCGGCGGCGTCTTCGATGGCCAGGTCTTCGATCACAAAGTCGTTGGCTTTGACCGATACGCCAGCGGAACCGGCAGTCTGGCCTTTGAAGGCAAGCACGGTTTTGCTCATGCCTTTGCCGCGAATCGTAACGCCGTTGGCGGTCAGCGACAGAGTTTTGTCGAAGTTGAATTTGCCTTCCGGCAATTCGATAACACTGCCGGGTTTGGCGGCGATCAATTCTTCCTGAAAGCGTTTTTGGAAATCGGCGGGCGACAGACTGCTGCTCAGGGCTTTGTCGGCAGACGAAGCAGAACAGGAGCTCAAAGCTACGGCTCCAGCCAGAATCAACGTGGACAACATCAGCGATTTAGTTTTCATGGTTTCTCCGAAAAGTTCGTAGTCCCGCCTTCAGGCGGAACGGGGGCGTCTGTATGGTTAAGCAGAAAAAGCCGCCAGCCAGGATTCCGCCTAAAGGCGGGACTACATGCTTTATGCGTTAATAGTTAAAAACGAAGTCGAGTTTGTTCAACAGACTCCAGTGCAAATCTTCTGCGCCTTGTTTGCGGTCTTGATCCAACCACGTCAAAGCAAATTTCTTTTCCTGCGGCAACGGTTGCCGCGACAACGTAGCCAAATACAACTCATCAATAATTTCGGCGTTCGACTTTGCCGATCTCACCAGCTGTTCGACTCGGCTGTTATTCGCCGCCTGAACTCGGCGAGTGACGAACGGATTGTTCATCAATGACATTGCTTGCAGCACGGAACCGCCGGGTTGACGGTCGAACTGTTCGCGGTTGGCCTGGCCGAATGTTCGCAGAAAGCCTTTGGCTTCGCCGTTGCCTATGTCTTCGGGCGAAGCGGCTTCCGTCCAAAATCGCACCGGAGCAATCGGCGTTTCGTAAGTCCAGTCGCGTCGTTTGTAATCTCCAAACACTTGCGTCGCCTGACAAATCGCGTCGTGCAACTGTTCGGCTGTCAGTTGGCGGACGTAATGCCGAGCGAAATACGGCGTGTAACTTTCTTTCCATTCGCCATCAAACCGTGACGACATTTGATAGGCCGACGACCGCGCGATGGTTCGCATTAACTGTTTCAGGCTGAAACGGTTTTTTGCGAAGTCCGACGCCAGCGCGTTCAACAAATCGTCATTTGTCGGTTGGCAAGCCCACGGTTCAGGCAATTTGGCGTGCGGGTCTTGCCGGGCCATATCAAACGAATCAACCGGATCAACGATGCCGAGTCCGAAAAACTGCTTCCAAATCAGGTTGACCGTCGCGCGGGCAAATTGCGGATGCGCGGTGAGCATTCGCGCGAATTGTGGTCGCAGCGGTTTCGTCGGATCGGCTTTTTCGCCAGTCAGCACAAACGCCGGTTCAATCGTGCCGCTGCCGTCGCGCTGTAACCGCACCATGCTGGTGGCTTTTGTGTTGTAGCCAGTGCCGTCTTCGGTAATGGTGTAACGATCTTGATAAGTCACAACGCGGACACGGGTTTTGCCAAAGAACGCGCTCATTGCCCAAAAGTCGCTGCGTTTTCTGGAAGTCAAATCCAGGCTGACCTTTTCCAAAAAGCCTTTGCCGCCGTGGCAGGAAATGCACTGGTAATTGATGCCCAGAAAAATTCGCGAAGTGTTGACGATGATTTCATCGGCTGTGTCTTCGTAATTGTCGTGGTACATCGTGATGCCCGTGACGTGCCATCTGGTCAAAAATCCGCTGGGCGCGGCGTCTGGCATCCAGTTGGTGTTCGGCGCGCTGGCCGTCAGCATCTCTGTCACGAACCGGTCATAAGGTTTGTCTCCGCGCAGAGATTCGCGAATCCAGGCGTCGAAGTGTTTTAGCGTCGGATTGCCAATGCGATTCCCGCAAACTCTGAACAAATCACCGAACCAATAACCCCATTGCTGAACCCATTCTTCACTATCAATCAATGAATCAATCAATCGTTCGCGTTTATCAGCGGATTTGCTGCTGACAAAAGCCTGAAGCTGTTCCGTCGTTGGAATGCGACCAATCAAATCCAGATAAACTCGGCGGCAAAATTCATAATCGCTGGTTAGCGGAGCATGCGGCACGCTGTCGGCTTTCATCGCGCCAAACAAATGCTGGTCAATCAAGTTTCGGATAACGATCTTTTGATCGCCAGAGCCAAGCTGCGGCAGTTTGGCGCTCACATCGCGCGTCAGTTCGCTGACCTGTTTGTCTGGCCGTACGGGGCTGAGCTTGTCTCCGGTGTGTTCGCTGGGGAATTTGTCTTTTGACGAAGTCGGTTTTTGGGCTTTCAACGTAGAGACACCAAACCACAGCGCCACCACAGCCCACAGAGCGAGGAAACAGATTTTGACCAGATGTTTACGCTGCATAATTTCTCCAATCGGTTATTCGTCAGCAGCAATTTGTATGGTGACCGTTACCATGCTGCCTGTATCTACGTTGGCCTTTTTGCAGAGTGGTTCCGGGATTTGAATGAACCATCGCTCTTCATCCCAGTACTTCAGCGGACGCCGCCCCATATCCACCCCGTTCAATTCGCCGGTAACCGTAACATTTTCGGTCAAACCCCAATCGCTGACCAGCATGCTCGGCACGACGATGAAGCGCGGCAGCTTTGGGTCTTTGCGCTGAATCTTCGCCATCAAGCCCAATGAAGTTTTCGGTGTTTTCTTTTTTGGCATAGCCTTCGATTTTGTTGAGGGGAAGTTTCATCAGCGGTACCGCACCGGAACATCAGTCAGCAAGCGTGCTGATAACTCCGCGAGCGTCAATTTTTCTGACTCGATGGTTCGCTCGGTCGGCGATGAAAATGCTGCCGTCTTTGCATAGCAATATCTTTTGCGGAGTGTTCAGTTCAGCCTTGATTGCTTCGCCGCCGTCGCCGCTGAAACTCGGACGGCCTGAACCTGCGAAAGTTGTAATCACGCCGTTGCGAACAACCCTTATTCGATTATTGCCGCTGTCGCAAATGAACAGATTGCCTGCGACATCGAACTTCAGATCAGTAGCGGAAAAGATTTTAGCCTTTGCCGGAGGGCCGCCATCCCCCGCAAAGCCTCCGCCGTAAGTGTCCTGCGCGGGGCCAAATCCGACGATGGTTTGAATTGTTCCGTCAGGCGCGACTTTGCGAATGCGGCTGTTGGCGGCGTCGCTGATGTAAATGCTGCCGTCTGCGGCGACTGCCACGGCCATCGTCAAATTGATCTGAGCTTTTGTCGCCGCGCCGCCATCACCTCCGTGACCGGGAACGGTTCCGGCTATCGTCGTGATGATGCCGCTGCGATCAATTCGGCGAACGACATGGTTGTAAGTGTCGGCAATCAACAATCGGCCTTCGTTGTCGAAGGCAATGCTTTGCGGATTGTTCAGCGAAGCCGCCGTGGCAACTCCGCCATCGCCAGCCAGTTCGGACTTGCCGTTTCCGACAATCGTTGCGATGACGCCTTGCCCGTCAATGCGGCGAATGCGCTGGTTGTAAGTATCGGCAATCAGCAAATTGCCAACATCGTCAAATAGCAAATCGTGTGGAGCATTCAATTGCGCTTTGGTCGCCAGACCGCCATCACCGTTGAAACCGCCTTCGCCAGTTCCGGCAACGACGCTCAAGCGATTTCTTTTGTCGAGTTTGAAAACCTGATGCGCGCCGATGTCGGAGATGAACAATTCGCCTTTGTCGTTCATTGCCAGGCCGTTGGGGGAAATCAGTTTCGGACCTGATAGCTTGGATTTCTGCTGCGGTAAAAAAAATGCAGCCCCGGCAATGCTCAGTTGAGCGATAAACTTTCGGCGATGTCTTTGGTGGTTTGACATGATTGAGCAAGTTGACGGGCGGACTAGAACGTCCGCGAACCAGACTGCGGACGGAAACGTCCGCGCTCCAGCTTACGATTTCACACAACGAAAACCAATGTGCGAACCGCCACTGTCGGTTGCACCTTTGCCTCGGCTACCGACGTGGTAACGAGCGCAGTATTGATCGCTGCACATAAACGAGCCGCTTTTTTGAACTCGTTTGGGCATGCCGGGTTCCTGTGGATCGAAACTGTCGGCTGGACCTTGGGGATTTTTAGCAGTCCCTGCCGCTGCCAACTTTTCAAAGTAATCTGGGCGATACCAGTCCGAACACCATTGCCAGACATTGCCGCCCACGTCATAAAGCCCGAACCCATTCGGCGGAAACGCTTTCACTGGCGAAGTCCTGAGATAACCATCTTCGGCTTTGTTTTCGTTGGGAAATCGCCCTTGATAGATATTGGCCACCCATTTGCCGCCGGGTTTCAGTTCATTTCCCCAGGCGAACATCTTGCCATCCATTCCTCCGCGCGCGGCGAATTCGTATTCGGCTTCGGTCGGCAAACGCTTGCCAGCCCACTTGGCATAGGCCACTGCATCATCCCAGGCGATGTGAACCGCCGGATGATCTTCACGATTTTTGATGTCGCTGCCGGGGCCTTCAGGATGTTTCCAATTCGCGCCGGGTTGGTATTTCCACCAGATGTAAGGGTTATCCAAAGACACAGGTTGATTGGGCGGAGCAAAACAGACAGACCCGGCAACCAGCATTTCAGGTTGCGCGCCGGGGTAATCTTCAGCCTTGGGTTTGATTTCAGCGATGGTCACGTAACCTGTGGCTTTGACGAATTCGGCAAACTGTTTGTTTGTCACAGGAGTTTCATCCATCCAATACCCGTCAACGGTCACCAAATGAACCGGCTCCGCATCGGGCATATTGCAATCGTCGCAACCCATGCGGAATGTTCCGCCCGGAATCCAAATCATTCCAGTCGGAGCCGGGCCAGGCGCAGGAGTTTTGTTGACGCCAGGCGCATTAAAACCAGCGGCGTCAGACGTTGAAGCTGAATTGGATGATGCCGACGAATGATGGCCTGTTTGTGCCACAGGTTCCGGTTTTTCGCAGCCCACGACCCAGACCACCGAAGCAAGTATCGTTGCAATCAAGAAGATACGACCAACATGTTGCTTAGCTCCAAAGGAGCGCAATGTGATAGACCAGTGCAACGCACTGGGGACGGATCGAATAATCTGAGCAAGCCCTGAAGGGGCGAAATAGTTTTGCTGCCGTATTTCGGCCCGTTGTGGCCTTATGTTTAGGTTTAGTTTTAGTTTCATTTCAACGCTCAATTTCTTCCTTCCGAATCGGTTTGCCTTCCCACATCCAGACGCCGTTTTCTTTGACCAGCAAACGCGCCGCGCTGCCTGCGACCGGCGGAGTGTTTAACCTCGGAAGCCATCGTGCAAGCTCAGCCTTGGTTTTGGCAAAGCGCAGATTGCCAGCCAGATTCGTCCATTCATTTGGATCGGTTTGATGATCGTACAACTCTTCGGAACCGTCTGCATAACGAATGTACCGCCATCGCTCCGACCGAACAGTGTGATTGTCCAGGTTATGAGTCGTGATCGCCGGCCACCGGCGCGAGGCTTTTGGATTTTTCAGCAGCGGCGTCAGGCTATGACCTTGCAATTCTTTGCGCGCAGGCAAACCGCTCAGTTCAACCAAAGTCGGATACAGGTCAAGCAATTCCACAGGGCGATTGGTTTTCGCGTCGTGAACAATGCCCGGCCCGGCAAAAATCAGCGGCACTCGCGTTGATCGTTCCCACAAAGTGTTTTTGCCGGTGATTCCCTTCTCTCCCAGATGCCAGCCGTGATCCGACCACAAAACGATGACCGTGTTGTCAGCATGAGGGCTTTGCTCCAAGGCATCCAGCAACCGCCCGACTTGCGAATCCATAAAACTGATTGTCGCCAGATAAGCCCGCACGAGTGGCCGCCATTGGTTGTTGGCTTTCAGCCAGGACAACCGCGGCTCAGGCAATTTCCAGTGCAAGTTCCAGGCGAATTCCGGTACGTCGTCGCGGTCGTCATCTTTGACCGGAGGCATTTGCAAAGTTTCATCGGGATAAAGATCGAACCATTTTTGCGTAGCGAAACACGGCACGTGAGGCATGCGAAAACCTGCCGCAACAAAGAACGGTTTATCGGTCGAAGCTGATTTCAAATACGCGATGGCCGAATCGGCGATCTTCCAATCCGGTTGGTCTTCGTCGCGCTCAGGGAAAACGCCCCAATCCATAGCTTTGATTTTGTCAGGGGTATTGACGAATTTCGCCGCCGGAAAAATCAACGCGCCGTTGTCTCCCCAGGCAGTGAACTCGCGGTCGCGTTCAGCGGGTTTGATCGAACCGTCGTGGAAAATCTTTCCGGCGCTGAACGTTGCGTAACCGTTCGCGGCCAGATATTGCGGCAGCATGACTTGGTCTTTCAGAGCCGGAACCGAACGAACTCCCGGCTGCAAGGTGTAAAGCCCGGTCGTCGAAGGCCTCAAACCCGACAACAAACTCGCGCGCGATGGATTGCACAGCGGAGCTTGCGTGTGGGCATTGGTGAACGTCACGCCTCTGCGAGCCAATCGCGTGAAGTTCGGCGTTTTGACTTGAGGATGCCCGCCCAGCGGCTCCACCCAATCGTTCAAATCATCAACCGCGATAAACAGATAGTTTGGCGGACGCGGCGCTTTTCGCTGAGCCTGCGCCGTCGGCAAGCTCACGGTAAAACCAATCGCCAGCAACACGACCAATCGCAAAAAAGACTTTCCCCACGAAGGCACACGAAGAAAACACGAAGAAGGGAAAAGCAATGACCTGCTGATTCTCCCCGTCGCCACGTCTCTCCGTCCCACTGTCTCTCGTTCATTAATCACGGACGACTCCTCGCGTTTTGTTTGATTTGCTGCAATCGCTCATGAAGCTCTTTGGTTTTGTCTGGATGCTGCGCGGCGACATTGTTCTTTTCTCCGGGATCGTTGGTCAGGTCGTAAAGTTGCGGAACTGAATCGTTGCCAAGTTCCGTGTTTGTGGGCTTGGCGTATTTTTGCTTGTTGCTGGGTTCGATGTATTTCCATTGCCCTTGTCGCAATCCCAAAGACCCCGATTGTTCCACCAGTGTTTGCCGACCGGTTTTTGATTTGCCCAACAGCGCGGCCATAACATCAAAGCTATCTGGCGCGTCGTTGTCGCCCAGCTTCTGTTTGAAAAATCCCGCCAGCGATGCCAGCAAATCCACCTGCGAAATCAGCGCGGCAGACTCACCCGGCTTGATGCGTTTCGGCCATCGAACGATGAACGGTTCGCGTGTGCCGCCTTCAAAGATGCTGTATTTGCCTCCGCGAAACGGCCCGGCGGGTTTGTGCGCGCCCAGCTTTTCGACTGCCTGGTCTTTGTACCCGTCATCCACGACAGGGCCGTTATCGCTGCTGAAAATGACTATGGTGTTGTCGGCCAGCTTCAGCCGGTCGAGCGTGGCCAGCACTTCGCCGACACACCAATCGGCTTGCAGGATGGCGTCTCCGCGCGGCCCCATTCCGGATTTGCCGACAAAGCGCGGATGCGGCATGCGCGGCACATGCGGGTCGTGCAACGCGAAGTACAAAAAGAACGGCTTGGCTTTGTTTTGTTCGATGAACTTGACTGCTTTGCCCGTAAAGACATCGGCCATGTCCTCGTCCTTCCACAGAGCCGCTTTGCCTCCGGTCATAAACCCGATGCGGCTGACTCCGTTGACGATGGTTTGATCGTGGCCGTGGCTGGGATGCATTTTCAGTAATTCGGGATTTTCCTTTCCGGTTGGCCAGTCACCGACTTTCTTGTCGTAAGAAACTCGAATCGGATCAGCCGGATCAAGACCGACTACGTGGCGATTTTCGACATACACCGTAGGAACTCTGTCTCCGGTCGCAGCCATAATGAATTCGTAGCCAAAGCCAATGTCGCGCGGGCTGGGTTTGATTTCGCCATTCCAATCCGGCCCGCCTTTTGGCCCCAAACCCAGATGCCATTTGCCTACGACGCCGGTGGAATAACCCGCTTGCTGAAACACCGTTGCCAGCGTAGTTCTTCCCGGTTCGATAATCATTGCGGCGTCTCCGGGCAAAACGCCCGTGCCTTCTTTGCGAAAGGCGTACTGCCCGGTCAGCATCGCATACCGCGAAGGCGTGCAGGTCGCCGCCGCAGCGTGAGCGTCCGTGAAGCGCAAACCTTGTTTCGCCAGCCGGTCAATATTTGGGGTTTTGACTCCGGTTGCGCCGTAAGCGGACACGTCTCCGTAGCCAATGTCGTCGGCGTAAATCAACACTACGTTTGGGCGCGTTTGCGCCAGAACCGCGGCGGGCGCAAGCATCAGCGCAAGCCAAAAAAAGAGTCGTAAATTTTTCATTCGATTTCTCCGAGGTAGTTTTGTCGAGTGTTTTAACTTCGCAGAC
>JBGAPB010000268.1:0-10092 GCA_044221525.1 Blastocatellia bacterium
GTCAAAAGAATCCGATAGTTTGAATCACTCGCGCCGACGAATTACACTCCGGCATCCCCAAATGGCGATGATGAACAAAGCAACGATCAAGGCAGTGGTGTTGACCATCAGCGATTCGGCTTCGCGCCACGAACGCGAAGATTTATCCGGCCCGGCGGTTGTTGCTGAATTGCAATCGTTGAAAGCAGAAATCGTCGCTACGGAAATTTTGCCGGACGAACGCGAATTGATCGCCAACCGGCTGCGGCATTTTGCCGACTCCACCGAAGCCAATTTGATTGTCACGACGGGCGGAACCGGATTTTCTCCGCGCGATGTGACGCCGGAAGCCACGCGCGAAGTGATTGAACGCGAAGCTCCGGGATTGGCAGAATTGATGCGCTCCGAAAGTTTGAAAATCACTCCCCTTGCTGCTTTGTCGCGCGCGGTTTGCGGAATTCGCCGCCAGGCGTTGATCGTCAACCTGCCCGGCAGCGTGCGCGGCGCGCGGGAAAACCTGGCGGCAATTGCTCGTACATTGCCGCACGCAATTGATTTGCTTATGGAATAGATTCAAGGAGGAAACAAACCATGAAACTTTTTGCCAATTGGCACCGAATGCTGACTCTGTTCATCGTCAGCACGCTGTTTGTCAGCGTGATGGCGGCTCAAAGCCCTTACGACAAATTCCGCAACAAGGAATACTCCAACAAAGGCTACATGTCCGAACAGGACGAAATGAAGATGGGCGAACAGGTTCACCAGGAATTGCTGAAACAGATTCGTCTGGTGGAAAACAGCCCCGTCAACGATTACGTCAACCGGCTGGGGCAATCGCTGGCCAGTCGTTCGGAACGACGCAACATTCCCTGGCGGTTTTATGTCGTGAATGACAAAACCATCAACGCCTTTGCCACGTTGGGCGGGCGAGTTTACGTCCACACCGGATTGATCGCCGCCACCAACAGCGAAGCTCAATTGGCCAGCGTCATCGGCCACGAAATCGGTCACATCGTCGGTCGTCACGGACTGGAAAACGTCAAACGCGCCGGCATGAAAACTCAAGGCACTGTCATTGGCGCAACCATTCTGGGAGCGATTCTGGGCGGGCAACAAGGCGCGGAAGCCGGAATGGCGTTGGGCAGCATGGTCGCTGGCGGTTTTTTGATGAAACAGAGCCGCGAAGCCGAACGCGAAGCCGACTTTCTGGGACTCTACAATTTGAAAAACGCCAACTACAACACCGGCGGCATGATCGAAATGTTCCAGATGTTGCAACAAGTGTCGAAAGGCGGCGGCGGCTCGCTGGGTTCGATTCTGGCCAGCCACCCCGACCCACGTGAACGCGAAGCCAACACCAAGTCGGAAATCAACGCCTACCTGCAAGGCACGGATCGCAAAGGCATCAGCAATTCACCTGATTTTCAACGGATCAAAGGCGGATTGCCTGCCGCGCCGAGCACGCCCGCGCGCAAAACGCGACCGCGACCTTAAGGGGAAAGAAGGACTGAGGGACTGAGGGAATAGAGCAACCTGCTCATGGAGTTTGGAACGAATGAAGATTTCGACTGAAGAAATCAGTTATCGCTTCAACAAAAAGCTTTTTCTCTCTGTCTCTCCGTCCTTGCGTCTCTCGGTTTTGATTCTTTGCTTGTTTCTCTCCTTACCGGCCACAGCCTTCGCTCCAGAAAAAACAGCGCCCGCAACTCCAGCCGATTTCCCGCAACGATTTTGTCGGCAAAATCATTATGATCCCGCGCGATGATCGTTTTTTGGAGTTTCGCACGCTGGCGCAGATCGCCGACCATTACGTGATTCTGCCGCCGTCGCAGTTGTTCAATCCCAAGCTGCAGTCCGCCAAGCTGATCGAATGGCTGAAAGGTCAAAACCTGACGACAGCTTCAGGACTGATCGTTTCGCTGGAAGCGATTTCCGCCGACGCTTCGCCGGAAACAGCGGCGCAAAACTTTCAGACGATCAAACAGCTTCGCGCGCAAAACCTGCGTTTGCCGGTGTACGGATTTTCGTCGCTGGATTCGTCGGTCGAATCGTCCAGGCAATCCTGCCAGACGGCTGTGGAATTGATTGCCAACGGCACGCTGGATTTTCTGCTGGTCGGCCAGGACGAAAACCTGAGCGCCAAACCGGCTCAGATTGCGCGAGCGCGGTTAATCGGCGAAGCCACTTCGCGCGAAGCAGGCAACCGAATCGCGTTTGACGACAGCGCGAATTCAGCGGCGGCGACTTTGCTGGCCAGAATGCTGGCGCAGCGGCTGGGGCGGTCGCCGAACATTTTGCCGGTCTATTCTTCCGGCGAAGGCCGTCGTTCGGAAACCAGCCGCGATTCAATTCCGCTGGATCAATCGCTGGCCGCCAAGATCAAACTCACTGCCGGAAACGTGCTGGCGCAAAACCCCGACGCCGCTCCGCAAACGGACGTGCTGCTGTTCGTACACACGCCGCAATCTACACCAGAACAGCGAACAGCGTTGGTGATGAACGTGCTGCAAACGATTGATTCCGGCGCTCGCGTGGCTTTTGTGGATGTGTCGGAAACCGAGCAAACCAAAGAAGCGATGATGTCCGAACTGCGCGGCCACAAATTGTTGGGCAAGCTGACGACTTATGCCTCGCTCTTTCCCGATGAAAAAAACAACCGCTCGATTTTGAGCCGCGCGCTTGCGCACACGGTAATTTTTTTCGCCGCCATCAAATCGCTTCGCAACGACATTGACCGCATTCATCGCATCGAACGCAACCAGATCAACATGCTCTTCAGCCGGATTCTGGAAGATTCGGCGTTTCATTGGACTGTGCGAGCGCAGCTTGACGAATTCGTCCGGCAAAAATTGAAAGCCGATCCGACACAGCTTGGCGACAAAACCGAAGCCGCAGAAAAATTCACTCACGAAGCTTTGCAAAAACTGGCGGCGGAACTTTTTGACGAACAATTTCGTCGAAACACCCACGCCGTTTTGATGAACAGCGGCACGCGCGTGCAATTTCGCGTCAGTTTGCTGCAAGGGTTGCAAGTTAGGTTTTCCACGCGGAAAACCTCCGAGCGGAAATTCGGCAACACATACTAAACGTGGAACACTCGGTTTGGACCGAAAGGCGAAATCTGAAATTGAACTTGAAATGTACCCTGCTGGCAATTTATTCATCCCTGCGCCTCACGGCCAACTGGAAGCGATTTATCGCAAAAACCAATCCAGCCGAACGAGTCGCGCTGGTGCGCGCATCCGCATCCGTTGCACGGCGGAACCATGCACAACAAAGTCGTCTTCCGCGCAGCAAAGGCTCTGGCCGAATCCGGCTTTGAGACGCTGCGGTTCAATTTCCGCGGCGTAGGCGCAAGCACTGGCGAACATGATGATGGCAAAGGTGAACTCGACGATGCGCGCCTGGCTCTGGATTATCTGCTGGC
Source organism: Blastocatellia bacterium (assembly GCA_044221525.1). Taxonomy (GTDB): domain Bacteria; phylum Acidobacteriota; class Blastocatellia; order RBC074; family RBC074; genus RBC074. The sequence goes on from JBGAPB010000268.1 coordinate 3,407, forward strand.
CGATCAGCCATCAGCGAAAGAAGTCATTGTCGCCGGATTTTCTTTCGGTTCGATTGTCGGTTTGAACGTGGGCTGCTCGGACGCGCGAGTTCATCGCCTGATTGCGATTGGCGCTCCGGCCAGATTCGGCAGGCTGGATTGCCTGCTCGAATGCCAGAAACCGAAACTGTTTATTCACGGAGCCGAAGACGACATCGCGCCGCTCGACCCGCTGAAACAGTTTTTGGATAAACTGCCTGCAAGTTCCAATTACCAACTGGCAAAAATTGACGGCGCGGGTCATTTTTTCGACGATCAGGCAGAAGAACTGATGCAGACAATCAAGGATTTCGTCAGTTCGTAGTATCGGCTTTAGCCGGAACCTTCGATCCTGCCGCCTGAAGGCGGGACTACATATTTTTATGCGTTTTCGACCATTCCAAATTGCGAAACTGTTCGGCATACCGCTGATGATTGATTACAGTTGGATTCCGATGGCTGCGCTGCACGTCTGGCTGGTAGCGCAATTCTGGCTGCCGTCGGAGGTCAAACCGCCTTTGCCAATGTGGCAAAACCTGACGCTGGGCGTTGGCATAACGGCGCTCTTTTTCGGCTCGGTGATTGGTCACGAACTGGCTCACGCGCTGGTCGCACGGCTGGAAGGCATCAGAATATACGACATTCAACTGCACATCTTTGGCGGCTGGGCGCGCCTGGTGGGCGAACCCAAAACGGCAATGGCCGAATTTCGAGTTGCGGTTGCCGGCCCTGTCGCATCTTTCCTTTTGGCTTTCTTTTTCTGGCTATGCCTGTTCACAGTTCAGCAATTCACCAGCGGCACTTTGATAGCACGCGCAATCGCGGCGGGATTTTTTTATCTGGCTGCAGCCAATTTATTGTTGGCAATGTTCAACCTTCTGCCGGGTTTGCCGCTGGACGGAGGGCGCGCGCTTCGAGCTTACCTGTGGTATCGCAGCGGAGACATTCTTTCGGCTACGCGAATGATGACCAGAATGGGCGTAGGCATCGCTTACATGCTGATGTCATACGGACTGTTTCTGGTCGGATACGGAATGTTTCGCGGAACTTTATGGCAGGATTTCGTCATCGCCATCTGGCTTTTTGTGGTCGGTATCTTCCTGAAAACCGCCGCCCAAAGCGATTATCGCAACCGTCAGCGTCAAAATGAACAACCATTTCCTGCCCAGCGCGAAGCCGTCATCGAACCGGGCACAGTCGGCGAAGTGATGAACGCGCCAGCAGTGAGCATTGCGCCGGAACTTCCCGTCAGCGAATTCATTGACCGGGTTCTGCCGAAAAACCGTCTGACGATTTTTGCCGTCGCTCGCGAAGGTCGTTTGCACGGAATTTTATCGCTGGCAAAATTGCGTGAACTGCCACGCGAAAACTGGGAAAAAACAATCATAGGTGATGTGATGCTGCCAATCAGCGACGAATTGTTCGTTCCGATTCGCGCCTCCATCGAACATGCTCAGCGCAAACTGAAAACCAACGATATTGGTTTTCTGGCCGTGATAGATCAGGACGGTTTTCTGGTAGGTTATCTGAACGGCTGCGATCTGGAACATGCGACCTGAAATTTTTCGGCAAACGGCTGGTTGACGTATTAAAGTTGGTTGGCTAAGATGCCCCCGCTTTCGACAGAAGGCGCGTTCTCAGACATTAGGTAACCAAATTTGTGGGGCTATAGCTCAGTTTGGAAGAGCGCTTGACTGGCAGTCAAGAGGTCAGGGGTTCGAGCCCCCTTAGCTCCACTTACTCTTCCTAAAAATCCAACTCGAAAATTACATTCCGGTTTTGAAGTAGATGCAGGTCATCGAAAGTCATTTTCTCATGTTGAAGTGCCTGACGAGGATTGATGCGGATCGAAAGAATAATTTCGCTCTGCAGACGGCGAAGCGATTGCTGGCAAAAAACCGATGGCTAATGCAGAATGCCGCATTGATTTTAGCGCATTGATTTCGACAATGCCGTACTAACCACAGGAAATAAAATGATGAGTGACTCAACAGGTCATCGCGTAGGCCAGTTTGCCCCCGAAATTGAATTGCCGGATGGCGACGGCAACAAATGGAAACTCAGTGACGCGCGCGGAAAAACCGTCGTGCTGTTGTTTTATCCTGGCGACGAAACTCCTGTTTGCACTCGCCAACTTTGCAGCGTTCGCGACAACTGGGAGCGTTACCAAGAAACCGGCGCTGAGGTTATCGGCATCAACACCGACTCAGTTGAAAAGCACAGATCCTTTGCCGCCAACCACAAACTGCCATTGAGATTGTTGTCGGACACGGGCGGCTCTGTAGTTCGAGCCTACGACATGAAAGCATTGTTTGGGACTCGGCGCGGCGTGGTTGTGATTGATAAAAATGGCGTTATTCGTTTTCGCAAAGTAGTTCTGCCGATCTTCCGACCCGGCGACGATGAAGTTCTGGCTGCAATACTGGATGCGCAGAAAATCGAAAATTGATTCGGTGATATTTTGACCTATGTCCACTGAGCTGACCTCTTCAACACAAGAAAATCCGAACGCGACGTCACAATCGGCTGACCGATTGCACCATCGGATCGGTGAATTGAGTGCTGAGTTTATTTCGATCCTCGACCTTGACACGTTGATTGACCGTGTGGCGCAACGGCTGCGAGAGGTAATTGACTACAAATTTTTCAACCTCTTTCTGGTTGATGAATTGCGCGGAGGCTTGGTTTGGAAAAAAGCCATTGGCTACCAACCGCAAGAAGTCGCCGCCCACGAGGTCATTCCGTTTGATTCCAGCATCGCTTCCGCAGCCTGGCGTGAAGGCCAGACCATCAATGTTGGCGATGTCGGCCTGGATCCGCGTTACTTGCCAATGGCCACCGAAGGCGCCAATCCCCCACGTTCTGAAATCGCCGTGCCGTTGACGCTTATAAGCGAAAACAAAATCGTCGGTGTTTTGACCATTGAAAGTTCTGAACCAAATTATTTTTCTGGTGAGCACGAACGAATCTTGAGCGTACTGGGAAGCCAACTGGCAATCGCCCTGGAACACGCCCGCGTTTATGACGAATTGCGCCAGCGTGCGAAAGAGATGCGTACGCTGATTGAGATCGGCCACGAAATCACTGCTATTCTTGATCTTGACCGTTTGCTTGCACACATAGCGCCGATGCTTGACCGCATCATCAACTATGAGTTTCTGCTAGTTGCGCTGATTGATGAAACCGGCCAGGAGTTGGTCTGGCACGTTGAAGAAGGTTACGGTGCACCAACACTGGAACGCGCCAATCGAACTCCGCTGTCTCACGGCGTCGTCGGTCGAGCAGTGCGCGAAAGGCGAACTCAGATTATTGGCGATGTTCGGCGCGACCCCGATTACTTCGTCACAGACACCTGGCGCGGACAGGGTCAACGAGCAGAAATTGCCGTGCCGCTTATTTACGAAGGCAAAGTAATTGGAGTGCTGGCGCTTGAAAGCAACCGCAATAATGCTTTCAACGATTACCACGCACGATTGCTGGAAAACATAGCCAACCCGCTGGCAATCGCCATGGTCAACGCGCGATTGCACAAGCAACACGTCGAACGCGAACGCCGATTGGAAAATGAAATGCTGATGGCGCGCGATGTTCAGCGAGCGATGTTGCCTGACCAACCTCCACTGAAAGGTTTTGAACTGGCCGCGCGCCTGGAATCAGCGCTGAACCTGAGCGGAGATTTTTACGATTATCTGATGCTGTCGCCCAATCGGCTGGGAATCATGATCGGCGACGTAGCAGGCAAAGGTGTCAGAGCGGCAATGGGCATGGCGGCTTCGCGCAGCATTCTGCGCAGCGTGGCCAGACGAGGCGGCGGCCCCGCCAAGGTTCTGCGCGACGCGAATTTGCGATTGCACCGTGATTTGGGAAATCAGTTGCTGCTGACGCTGGTTTATGGAGTTCTGGATGCCGACAGCAAAACTTTTCAGTACTGCAACGCTGGCCACAACGCGCCTCTGTTGATAAAAGCATCTGGAAAATGGCGAGCGCTGAAAACCGGCGGTTTGCTGCTGGGCGTTTTCGACAAACAACAGTACAAGGCCGAAACTTTGAATTTGGAAAAAGGCGACCTGCTTTTCTTTTACACAGACGGTCTGGCCGAGGCGCATACTCCGCAACCGGATCGCATTGAATTCGGCGAAGGCCGCATTCTTGAATTTTTATTGAAACATCGTCACCTGAAAGCCACCGCGTTGATTGAAACTCTGGTCACTCACATCAACGAATTCACCGCTGGCGCTCATCGTCACGATGACATGACTTTTGTGGCACTGAGAGTTTTGTGAGGCAGTTTGGAAAAGCTTGCGCCTCTGTTATTTTCAAAGTCTGAATTTCTACAACAATCATATTTTAGTAATTGCCAAATCTCTTCGCCCCTCTAGCGAGGTTAGAAGAGGAGGCAAGCAAGTTACGATCATTCTTCATCATCCGAAAGGCATACTAATGGAAGCAGTTACGTCCGTTGGCAATTCTGTGATGCCCGGCTCAGTCGAAGCACCTGTCTCTTCTCCGGCTTTAACGCTCGGCGAAAAGCTGGCGGCTTATTACGACCTGACCAAACCGCGCATCACTTTTCTGGTTGTGTTGTCGGCGCTGGCCGGATTCGGCATCGCGTCGCCTTCTCCTATCAATTGGCTCCTATTTCTTCACACCGCGCTTGGCGTAGCTCTGCTGTCGAGCGGCATTTCGACTCTGAATCAATACTGGGAACGCGAATCCGATGGCTTGATGGATCGCACCAAATCCCGCCCGCTGCCTTCTGGCAAGCTGACCGGAAACAGCGCTTTGGCATTTGGCATTGCGATTTCCGTAGTGGCTGAAGTTTATCTGGCGCTGCTGGTCAATCCGTTGACGGCAGCTTTTGGGGCCGTCGCGCTGACAAGTTACCTGTTCCTATACACTCCGCTGAAAACGCGAACCCACTGGTGCACATTCATCGGAGCTTTTCCCGGAGCCTTACCGATTGTGCTCGGCTGGACTGCGGCGCGTAACGGCGTTGGGCTGGAAGCGGCGGTTTTATTCGGCATCATGTTTTTCTGGCAATTCCCGCACTTCCACGCCATCGCTACGATGTACCGCGAAGATTATTCCAAAGCCAGCATCCGCATGCTTCCAGTGATTGAACCTGACGGCAAATCCACGGCTCGACAAATTGTCGGTTATACGGTTGGCTTGGTCATCGTCAGTGTCCTGCCCACGCTGCTCGGCTTTGCTGGCTGGATTTATTTTGCCGGAGCCGTCCTGCTCGGAGCCTGGTTTCTCCAAGCCAGCCTGACCACCGCCAAACAAATGACTCGTGAACAGGCAAGACACTTGCTGAAAGTTTCGGTGATGTACTTGCCACTGTTGTTGATTTTGCTGGTTTTCAATAGTTAGGCGCACAGAAAGACCTTCGATGAGAACTATCGGTGCAAAGCTCCTTCAGTTCGTTAAGTCGCTGTACAACACAGATCAGTCGGAGAAGGCAAAACGCGAAGAGATGGCGGAAACTTTCTCAGCCATCTATGAACAAAATGCTTGGGGAAATTCTGAATCCATCTCCGGGCCTGGTTCTACTGCAACTCGCGCCGCTGACTTCATTGATGAACTGATAGCTTTGCTGAAAAGCTTCGATACCCGCGTTCTTCTCGACGCTCCCTGTGGCGATTTCAACTGGGCTGGAACAGTTGCCGATGCCGTTGAGCAATACATCGGTCTGGACGTGGTACCGGAACTCATTGCCAGCCATCAGCAGTTAAACACCAATCCAGACCGGAGCTTCATTTGTGCCGATTTGGCAAGTGATACGCTGCCCAAAGCCGATGTCATTCTCTGCCGAGATTGTCTGGTTCACTTTTCATTCGCTGATATTGAGCTGGCATTGAGTAACTTTAAGCGCAGCGGCTCGCGCTATTTGCTGACCACCTCTTTCATTGATTGGGAGACGAACGCAGACATTTCCACCGGAGGCTGGCGCCCGCTAAATTTGCAGGCAGCGCCATTCTTTTTCCCTCCACCTTTGGCAATGGTGGATGAAAAATGCACTCACTCCGGCGGCATTTACCGAGGCAAACGATTGGCACTGTGGGAATTAGCCTCTTTGCCTGAAATCAAATAAGCGGCAACCTCATTGCAACGAACCTGCCTGCTTCCTATGCAATTCTGAAGATTTGGTGGAGAGCAAATGGAAAAAGAGTGTGCCGAACACATAACTCATTACGACACTTCCACACAGGCTAAATTCCAAAGCCTTGTTGGCATTCTCGAAGACCAGATAATGCGTGGATCATTACAATTAGTGGAAAGTTCGATTCCGTTAACTGAAGCCTCAAAAGGCGGGCGCGTATTTGATGATTCGGTTGCTTGGGTGTTCAAATGTCCAATCTGCGAAACACGATTCCAATTAACCAGAGATTATTATCACGGTGGTGCGATGTGGCGGGCGCTTAGCTCGTCAGAGGATACCTACTTCGATTTTTTCCGAAAGTGTCAGGCGCTATCTCATAGTGAAACAGCGTAACCATTTCTTATTTGAAAACGGCTCCTCAAATTCTGCGCCGCGTTAGCGGCGATTGAATTTAGCCGTGGGTTTTCAACCCACGGAATGTAAGGGATTGATGGCCGTGTCGCGTTAGCGACACCTGAATTCAAGCGTCGCTAACGCGACGCGAAATCCCATTCACGCTTCCCGG
>JBGAPB010000269.1:0-8853 GCA_044221525.1 Blastocatellia bacterium
CATTCCCCACATCACCCATTTCAATTGCTGGCGCACGACTATGTAGTGAGCTGGTCGGTAAGTGCGTACGAGCATGGCTGCGCTGGCCACCCGCGAAGCAGCAAACATGAAAAGTTCGATTTTCGACAACCAGTTTCTGGAATTGAGCGGCGAAATAGGTAACAGGTTTCTGAGCGCGGCAAAGCGCAGCCAGATTTCAGATGCAATCAGCAGAGCTGCCGGAACGTACAACATCGGCGTCAACCAACGTCTCCTGGACATAAGCTGGGGTTTGGCCGGGTAAATAGCAGCGAAATGCACAAACATCGGAGCCAGCAGGATCAATGCAACGGCATCGGCGAAATCAATGGCTTTGTCGAATTGCATGCGCATTTCTTCGGTCGGACTATAGAAATGCGCGATGAATGCCATCAGGCAGAGCAGGAAGAAATGTGTGACGTGGGGCGCGCGGCTTTGTCGGAGCAGAAAGTAAATTCCTATGGCCAGATAAATCAGGCCAACCACCGCCAGATACAAACCGCGCAAAGCATGTGTCGGACGCGCCTGTAATTTCAAATCGGCAACGCCTTCGCGCATGGCTGTGTCGCCCTTGTCGTTGCGCTTTTCTATCCAGTAACTCAGCGTAGGCGCATTGCCATTCTGAGCGCGGTCTTTGGCCAGGTCGAAGTAAATCTGGACGTGCTGGGCTTTGGTGACTTCTTCAAAATCGTCGCTGCCGCCGGTCGGGCTGATGCCGATAAGCACGTCGCCCCGGCGAATGCTTTCTTTTGAAGCGGGGCCGCCGGGTTCAATGCGGTCAGCTACTACGCCAAGTTCAGCATCGTCTCGCCAGACGACTCCGTCTGTCAGCACGGTTTTCTGGTTCAGGCGGTCGCGCAGGTTGAACGCGCCACTTGCCAACGCCAGCAAGGCGATGAAAAGCAGCAACAATGTGCGGGTGGTAACTCTGGTTGTGCCGGGTTGTGTCGTCACTTTGTATTAATCTTTCTATTTTCCCAGCAAAGCTAGCCTGAACCTGGCTGTTTAGCAGATTTAGAAATCAAAAAGTCTGCTAAAGCCTGAACCTCTGTGTCTTTAACTACCAGCGGAAAGCCAAACCTCCTCGAACTGAGCGTCGCACACGAGTGGCGACGATTTGAAATGAACCGTCATCTATTCCGGTTGCCTGATCCAGCAGATTGCGTGCATCAACGACTGCTTGCCAGCGAACCGGCAAACCGAGGTTCGGCAGTTCCTGAGTCACGTAAATGTTGATGTTCGGGTCGTAAACGCTCATCTGACCGGCAAAAGGATCAATTGCGAAAACCACAGCAGATGGCGACAGCCGTATGACCGTCGAAATGTGTGTCCCGGTTCGACGTGTGAAATCCATATCGAATCGTGCCGCTGCCACCTGGAAAAATCCGCCTCGGAACAACTGTGCAGGGTTGATTGATTCCAGAGCCCGGTTGTCGTTGAACCGTTCGCCGCGACCGAAACTGTAACCAACAGAAGCCGTGATGTAATCGTTCACTCGCCGGTTGTACATCAAACGCATGCCGCGAGCCGCTCCGTTCATGGCCGTCACACGATTGGCGACTTGTTGAAACGTGTGCTGTGTTTCCGGCGAAGCCTCCAATGGCAAAGCCAGGACGCCTACACCGTGGCCCGAAATCATATCGTAAAAAGCTGAAGCCTCGACTGATGACTTGCCTTTGTTGAACAGCCGCTCAATGCCGGATTCAACCCGCTGACTGCGATCCAGAATCGGTGAGCCGTCATAAGCAATTTCCGCAGGCGAACTGGCAAACGATGTTTGCAGGTTTTCAGTGTCGAAGTTTTCCGGTGTCTGGTTTTGATGATCGGTGCCGGGGGTAATCGCGGCGTTAATCCGAGTTCGGGAGGTCGGCGAATACTGAACTGCAAAACGCGGCAAAATACTGTCGTGTTGTCTGGCGACTGAACCGACAAAGCGCGAGTAATCAAAACCGTAAATCAGTAACAGCGGCTGAAAGACTTGTGAAGAAACTGTGGCCGAAACCGACAACTGATCCAAGGAGCCTGAAATTCCAGGAACAGAATTGCGATTGATCGGGATTGCCCCGTTACGGTCAAACGTCGTTTCTCCGCTTCCTTGCCCAATCTTTTTAGTCAAAGCGATCTGGCCGTAACCGATTGCGGCAGTGACCTGATGCCTGTCGCTGGGACGCATTGTGGCAATCGCGGAAATTCTTTGCGGAGCAAGCTGTCCGATTCCGCGCTGCCCGATCACAGCCATTTCAAAATTGCCTCCAAACGAACCGGAAACGGCAAAATTGGTTCCGAAGAAACTGGCGTCGGAATAACCTGCGCGCGAAGACGAGCTAACGGCGACAAATTGGGCTACACCATGAATGGTTGGCTGACTGGATTGATTGGATTGCAGTGCTCTTTCAGGGTCCAGATCAACAACGTCATATTCATCTTCGGCCAGGTTCATCGCATGACGTTGAGCGCCGCGAGCAATCCAACGGTAATCATCACTGTCACCTCGGCGTTGTACCAAAGTGTCATCACGTTTTAAGGCAAAGTTTTGAGTGACGTGGGACGGGCGATCAAGAACTACGTTGGTGATGCGCGGGACAAAACCTTCGGCAAAAGCGCGCAAGCGATAAGTTCCTGGCGCGATGCCTGCGGAAAATCTTCCCTTCGCGTCGGTGTTGACGCGCTTGAGTTCTTTGCCGCGATGTCTGGATTCCAGCAAAGCTACGACAGCTCCGGCCAACGGAGCGCCGCGTTCGTCTTTCACGGTTCCGGAAATGAAGGCAAAAGCCGGTGCGGCGATTGCCGCAAATGAATTATTTCCGCGACCGTAAGAAGCCGGAGTTGCCGCCAGCGATCCCAGCACACAACTTGCCAACAGAACATGCAAAGCCTTCTTCATAAACTAAAGCCTGCCTTTCAAAAACTGTCGCTAAACGACCTAAGGGCACAGGGGACGCACCATCAATTTTAGTCAAATCCCAGCATCGAATTGTCTGGTGATGTCAGAACGTAAAAGTATGGACGAGATTGTCGAGTATTTGCCGATAAAGTGTCAATCTGCTTGCTGCCTGCTTGCTGCTTCGTTTTTGGCTCAAGCCAATTTCGTCCAGTCAAAACGCAAACTGACAGTTCGAGCAACTTGTGCTAGGTTTTCCGCGCTGTCACATCCCAAAAAATCCGAGGTCACAACATGAAACTCCAAATCTTCAAGAGAGCAGTCGCAATGATCTGTGTCTTGTTTTCGCTGGCGGTCGGCGTAATGGCTCAATCAAAAGCCGAGCAGACAGCGCTGGATCGTTACATCGCCCAAAAAGATTCGGTTTACGGCTGGAAGCTGGTCAACACGATCGAAGGCGCAGGGTATCGCGGCTTTGTGTTGGAACTGACTTCGCAAACCTGGCGCAGCGAAAAAGATGTTGATCGTCCTGTCTGGAAACACTGGTTGACCATCGTCAAACCGGAAAAGGTTGTCGGCAACAAAGCCCTGCTGTTCATCGGCGGCGGCAAAAATGGCGACCCCGCTCCGACAACCGTTTCTGAACGCTCTGCCAAAGTCGCCCTGGAAACCCAGTCTGTCGTGGCTGACCTGGGAATGGTTCCGAACCAACCTCTGTTTTTTACAGACTCAAAAGACAAAGGGCGTTCGGAAGATGATTTGATCGCTTACACACGGGTCAAGCATTTCGTGACCAAAGACGATTTCTGGCTGGTGCGGCTGGCAATGGTCAAAAGCGGCGTGCGCGCAATGGACGCGATTCAGGAATTTTTGGCCAGCGATGCAGGCGGCAAAACCAAAGTGGATCAGTTCGTGGTCGCCGGAGGCTCAAAGCGCGGTTGGACTACGTGGTTGGTTGGAGTTGTTGACAAAAGAGTGGTGGCAATTATGCCGCTGGTGATTGACGCACTGAATTCAGAAGCCATCACCCGGCATCACTTTGAAGCTTACGGATTCTTTTCCGATTCGTTGAACGATTACGTTAATCACGGTTTGTTCCCGCACAAAATCGGCACGCCGGAATATCAAGCCGTGCTGAAGATTGAAGATCCGTACAATTACCGTCATCGAGCCAGCCTGAAGATGCCGAAGTTCATGATCAACGCCGCAGGTGACCAATTCTTTCTGCCGGACAATTCGCAGTTCTATTACGGCGGCTTGCCTGAAGAAAAGCACATCCGTTACGTGCCGAATGCCAAGCACAATCTGGCTGGTTCGGACGCAACGGAAAGCATGATCGCGTTTTACCAGGCGATTTTGTCAGGGAAGCCCCGTCCGCGTTTTTTGTGGACGAAGCAGAAAGACGGCTCGCTGATCGTCAAGCCAATTGATAAACCGAAAGAAGTTAATTTGTGGCAGGCGACAAATCCGAACACCAGAGATTTCCGGCTGGATTTAATCGGCAAGGCTTATACCAGCACACCGCTGACGCCTGAGAAAAACGGCTCTTACGTTGGTCGTGTCCCCAAGCCGGAAAAAGGTTACACCGCATTTTTTGTAGAGATGGTTTATGACTCTGGCGGCAAATATCCGTTCAAGTTCACGACTGAAGTCAGCGTCGTGCCCGACGTGCTGCCGTTCAAATTTGAAGATGCGGCGAAGAAGTACGCCTCGACCGCGCCGAAGAAATGAGTCAGTACCGCGCGCGGTAGCAAGCGGGTTTTACGTTGAGAAGGTCGTTTCATGAAAGTTGCAATCGTCGGAGCCGGGCCAGCCGGTTCTCATTTAGCCTGCCAGCTCAGCAAAAGCGGATTCGAGGTTTTGCTTTTTGACGCGCGCCCGGCCTGGGAAAAACCTTGCGGCGGCGGCGTCACCTCAAAAGCTCTGCGCGAGTTTGAATTCCTGCGCGATGGCAAATCTCCAAAGCAGATGGTTTCCAGTCTGCGGCTGATTTCCGCCGCAGGCCGAGATTTGACTGTCACGCCCAGTCACGATTTCGCGATTTATTCGCGTAAAGAACTGGCTGAATTGATGCGTCAACGAGCAGTGGAAGCTGGCGCTCAGCTTCGCGTCGCGCGAGTTGAAAAGACGAATTTCAGCAAAGGCCATTGGCTGCTGGAAACTTCGGCTGGCGAATTCACGGCTGACTTTCTGGTCGGAGCCGATGGAGCGAGCAGCGTTATTCGCCGCAGAGTCGGCGTCAAATTTGAAGCGAAGGACTTCGCTTATGCGCTGGGTTGGAACGTCAAATCCGCTCAACCGCCGACTCGTGTTGATGTGAAATATCTGGACGATGCCAGCGGTTATTTGTGGCTCTTCCCTCGCCACGATCATATTTCTTATGGAATCGCCAGCGGCTATCAGGAAGTCACACCAGGCCGGTTGAAGGAAAAGCTGCTGGCTTACATTGAATCCGAAGACCCGGCTGCGGCGCTGAAAATCAAAAATGGGGAAGGGAAGTCACACAGCTTTTACGCCGCGATGATTCCGGCGCTGGACGTTGCAACCTGGGACGGTTTGAAAGCCTGCGATCCGGCTCAAAGCTGGGCGCTGATTGGTGATGCGGCTGGCTTTGTTGACCCGCTGACCGGCGAAGGAATTTATTACGCCATCAAATCGGCTGACTTGCTGGCTGAAGCGATGAAGACCCGCGTGGCTGATTACGATCCAATGTGGCAGGCCGAGTTCGGAGCCAATCTGCGCCGAGCTTCACAGCTTTCGGATCGTTTTTATTACGGCAGCTTTGCCGGGGCACGCCTGACCGAGCGTATGGTGCAACTGGCCAAACGTCATCGTGGCATACGCGAAGTGCTGCGCGACCTGGTGGCTGGCGATCAAGGCTATGTTGATCTGAAATCGCGATTGATGAAAAGCCTGGCTAAAGTTTTTTGATTTTGATCTGTTCCAATTCCAGTTGATCCGATTTAGGATCAGGCAATCTTGTTTGAAAGAAGACAATTTATGGAAAAAGCTCTGGTTAGAAAAAAAACTCTGCATGAATCAACCGAGGATGACGATTTGATCGGGAAATCTCCTCAACACCTTATTGGTATGATGTGGCAATTAGCTATGAGCGCTTGGTCATTTAAGGAAAAGATCAATGTTGAACCCAGACTTCAAAGACATGTTGTCGTGCTTAAACGACGAACAAGTTGAATACATCGTTGTAGGCGCATATGCCTTGGCGGCGCATGGTTTCGTGCGTGCTACAGGCGATATTGATATTTGGGTGCGAAACTCCGGCGACAACGCACCCAAGGTCATCAATGCGCTGAAGAAGTTTGGTGCGCCAACAGCTCATTTATCTGAAGAGGATTTTCTGACTTCAGACCTCATCGTACAAATCGGTATTGCGCCTTGTCGCGTGGACATCATTACAGGAATTGACGGCGTTGAGTTCGATGAAGCGTGGGAAAACAAGATGGCCGTCACAGTTGACGGAGTTGGTATCTGCGTACTTTCAAAGCCCAATCTGTTGAAAAACAAAATGGCTGCTGGCCGGGATAAAGATCAAGGAGACATTGCCTGGTTGAAGAAGAATCAGTGAAGCAAAAAAAGGGAGCCGTGAGGCTCCCCTTTTCATTTACTGGCTTGGCTGGATTTTAGAATCCGCCGTCCATTCCGCCGCCCGGAGGCATCATCGGAGCTTTCTTCTCTTCGGGAATTTCCGAGATCAGAGCTTCGGTGGTCAGCATCAAGGCTGCGATTGAAGCAGCGTTTTGCAGAGCCGTGCGCGAAACTTTCGCCGGATCAATGACGCCCGCTTTGACCAGGTCTTCAAAGACTTCGGTCGCCGCGTTGAAGCCAAAGTTGGCGTTCCTTTCGCCCTTGATTCGCTCGACGATCACTGCGCCTTCTTTGCCGGCATTTTCGGCAATCTTGCGGAGCGGCTCTTCCAGGGCGCGACGGACGATGTTGACACCAATCTGCTCGTCTTCATCTTCCAGCTTCAGTGATTCCAGAGCCTTGGCCGCACGAACCAATGTCACGCCGCCGCCCGGAACGATGCCTTCTTCGACAGCAGCGCGTGTTGCGTGCATGGCGTCTTCAACGCGAGCTTTCTTTTCTTTCAACTCGGTTTCAGTTGCCGCGCCGACTTTGATAACCGCAACTCCGCCGACCAGTTTGGCCAAACGTTCCTGCAGTTTTTCACGGTCGTAATCCGAAGTGGTTTCTTCAACCTGACGACGAATGGTGGCAACGCGACCGGAAATGTCGCTGCCTTTGCCGCCGCCTTCGACGATGGTGGCGTTGTCTTTGTCAACGGTGACTTTCTTGGCTTTGCCCAGGTCTTCCAGCTTGACGCTTTCCAACTTGATGCCTAAGTCTTCGCTGATGACTTTGCCGCCGGTCAGGATGGCGATGTCTTCCAGCATGGCTTTGCGGCGATCGCCGAAGCCAGGAGCCTTGACGGCGCAAACATTCAACGTTCCGCGCAGTTTGTTGACGACCAGAGTCGCCAGAGCTTCGCCTTCAACATCTTCAGCGATAATCAGCAAGGGTTTGCCCAGTTTGGCGACTTGCTCCAGCAACGGCAGCAGGTCTTTCATCGAGCTGATTTTCTTTTCGCAGAGCAAAATGACCGCGTTGTCCAGAACGGCTTCCATGCGCTCGGCGTCGGTCACGAAGTAGGGCGAAAGGTAGCCGCGATCGAACTGCATACCTTCGACGACTTCCAGCAGGGTTTCCAGCGAGCGCGATTCTTCGACGGTGATGACGCCGTCTTTGCCGACTTTCTTCATCGCTTCGGCAATGATGCCGCCGATGGTTTCGTCGCCGTTGGCCGAAATCGTTCCGACCTGGGCAATCGAATCTTCATTGACCTTCTTGGCCATGTTGCTAATTGCTTCAACGGCCAGTTCGACGGCTTTCTCAATTCCACGTTTCAACGCCATCGGGTTGGCTCCGGCGGCAACGGTCTTGACGCCTTCCTTGAAAATCGCGCGAGCCAAAACGGTCGCGGTGGTGGTGCCGTCACCGGCAACGTCCGAAGTCTTTGAAGCGACTTCGCGCACCATCTGAGCGCCCATGTTTTCCAGAGCGTCTTTCAATTCGATCTCTTTGGCGACGGTCACACCGTCTTTGGTGATCGTCGGCGAACCGAATTTCTTGTCAATGACCACGTTGCGGCCTTTGGGGCCTAGGGTAATTGCAACTGCGTCGGCGAGCTGATTGACGCCGCGCAAAATCGCCTGGCGTGAATTTTCGCCGTGAATAACTTGCTTTGCCATAAGTTCTTATTCCTCCCAAATAAAATGTCAGTGCTTTTAAGCTTACTTCTTGCCTTTGGATGAGCCTTCGATCACGCCCAGGATGTCGTCCTCGCGCAGGATCAGATACTCTTCGCCATCCAGTTTGATTTCGGTTCCTGAGTATTTACCGAACAGGACTTTGTCTCCGGCTTTGATGTCAATCGCGATGCGGGTTCCGTTGTCCAGCAATTTGCCGTTGCCGACAGCGATGACTTCGCCTTCCTGCGGTTTTTCTTTAGCGGTGTCTGGGATAAACAGACCTCCACGCATTTGTTCCTGATCTTCCACGCGGCGCGCAATAATGCGGTCATTCAGCGGACGAATTGATGTTGCCATTAGGAAAACTCCTTTCAGTTAGTTGGTTATTGGAAATAGTAGATTAAATTTCAGGCTCTCTCACATTTCAAAGAGTAAAAGTTGAGTGGTAAGCACTCAGGTAATGTGCGTCTACTTTAGGTAGATTTAGTAGCACTCTCTAAATGCGAGCGCAGAGTATATTTATCCGAGCGGTAACTGTCAATTACCAGAATGGTTTTGAGCCGGTCTATTAGGGCTTTTGCAAAGTCAGTTTTGGTGGTGGTTTCCTTGACAAAATAGCTCGAAGACCTTTTTCACTTGAGTTTCTAGCCGTGTCTACGAACACGCCCAAGTGAATGGAGGTCT
>JBGAPB010000270.1:0-8818 GCA_044221525.1 Blastocatellia bacterium
CCGCGTGGCCGATCTAGATCGAGCCTTCGCCGAGATTCGAGATAAGGTCGGACGCGTGGATATTCTTTTCGCCAACGCTGGCATCGGAAGGTTCCTCCCGGTAGCGGACGCCACTGAAGCCATCTTTGATGAAATCACTGATACCAACTTCAAGGGCGCATACTTCACAATCCACCGCGCCTTGCCCCTGATGCCGGATGGCGGCGCTATCGTACTGACCTCGACGGTCGCAGTTCACTTCGGCATGCCCGGAGCCAGCATCTACGCCGCCGGCAAGGCTGCGCTTAACAGTCTGACCAAAACTCTGGCTATCGAACTTGCCAGCCGTCGCATCCGCGTCAACATCATCAGTCCCGGCCCCATCACGACACCCATTTTCGGGAAAATGGGAATGGACAAGGAGACGCTGGATCAGGTCGCGACGGGCATTTTGAGCGGAGTGCCGCTCCAACGCTTCGGCACATCAGAGGAAATTGCCAAAAGCGTTGCCTTTCTTGCTTCTGATGACGCAGCCTTCATTACAGGCCAGGAGCTTGTGGCAGACGGTGGCATGTCTCAGTTCTAAACCGAAAGGAGCGTGGCGAGGATCAGATTCATAAGACTCGCCACGCTCCCGTTTTTCCTCAATCAGGCGGAAGGTTGGCAAAAGTGAAAATTCTGGCGATTTCCGGCAGCTTGCGAACTAAATCATCGAACATTCTGCTGTTACAGGCGGCGGCTCGTTTGGCGCCTGAAGGAATGAGCGTGGCTCTTTACCAAGGCCTTGGAGAGTTGCCGCATTTCAACCCTGATCTGGACGGCGAGCTGCTGCCCGAAAAAGTTAAGGAGTTACGCGCGCTTCTCGCCGCAGTGGATGGCGTACTGATTTCAAGCCCGGAATATGCCCACGGTATTCCTGGCTCGTTGAAAAACGCGCTCGACTGGTTGGTTTCGGATGTCGAGTTTGCGGGCAAGCGCGTTGTGCTGATCAATTCTTCGGCGGGTGACGCGGCACATTTGACGGCGCAACTGATCGAGGTATTGAAAACGATGTCGGCGCAAATCCTGTTTTGCGCCTCATTACGCGGAGCAGTCGTGCGCAAGGCTTTAGACGAACAAGGGAACATCTCTGACGCCGAAGTTGCCGGAACAATCCACGCCGGGCTTACCGCGTTTGCTGATAATGAAAAATAGCAGGAGGTTTTATGGCCAAGAACTTTGCCGAGATTGCTTTTACAGAAAGCGTCAAAGAGCAGCAGAAAAAATACGGTTCGCGCCGTTCTTACGCGAAGATGGAAGCGCGAGAACGCGGCAACGAAATCAGCGAAAACGAAGCCGAGTTCATCGCCGAGCGCGACGGCTTTTATCTGGCAACGGTCGGCGAAAGCGGTTTCCCTTACGTCCAGTTTCGCGGCGGGCCTAAAGGCTTTTTGAAAGTGATTGAGCCAAAGAAGCTGGCTTACGCGGACTTTCGCGGCAACATGCAATACATCAGCGTAGGCAACCTGACGCGCAACGACAAAGCCGCCTTGATCCTGATGGATTACGCCAATCGTCAGCGGCTGAAAATTTACGCCCGCATCGAAGTCGTCGAAGCCAAAGACGCGCCCGAACTGATCGCGCAATTGCAGGACACGAGTTACGACGCGCAAGTCGAACGCGCAATGGTCTTGCACGTCGAAGCCTTTGACTGGAACTGTCCGCAACACATCACGCAACGCTTCACCATCGAAGAAATTCGCGAACTGAACGCGCCGCTTTACGAACACGTCGCCCAACTCGAAGCCGAAATTGAACGGCTCAAAACCAAGTGAGGAAAGTTATGCCAGCACCAATCATCAAACCGCCTTTCACGCTCGAAACCGCCCGCGCCAAAGTCCAGGCCGCAGAAGACGCCTGGAATTCGCGTGACCCCGAACGTGTCGCACTGGCTTACAG
Source organism: Blastocatellia bacterium (assembly GCA_044221525.1). Taxonomy (GTDB): domain Bacteria; phylum Acidobacteriota; class Blastocatellia; order RBC074; family RBC074; genus RBC074. The sequence goes on from JBGAPB010000270.1 coordinate 1,918, forward strand.
CGAGAATTCTGAATGGCGTAACCGCGCGGAGTTTTTCACCGGACGCGCAGCCATCAAAGAATTCCTGCGTCGCAAATGGGCCAAGGAATTGGATTACCGTTTGATGAAAGAGTTGTGGACGTTTACGGACAACCGCATCTCGGTGCGGTTTGAATACGAATGGCACGATGCGGCAGGCCAATGGTTCCGCACGCACGGCAACGAGCATTGGGAATTCGACGACGAAGGTTTGATGCGCCGCCGCGATATGAGCGCGAATGAGTACCCGATTGAGGAAGCGGAACGGCGTTATTGCGGCTGATTATTGCTGGCGCGGATTAAACACACCCCGTGGCTTTTCTCCGGTGAGCGCCCAATTGTGAATGACCGGTGTGCCGTTCATCAATAAATGCACGATGCCGATCGTGTAACCATTTTGAAAAGCCATTGCTCCAGAAACAGAAAACCGCTGGCAAGTTACAGCCCAATTCAGCCGTAATTTGCCAGCGGATTGTCAGCGGCGGTTCGACTTACTTCGGTTCTCTATCCCACCAGTATTGTTTTTCCAGCTTGCGTTGCGTCGGCCAGATTTGATCCATCGTATCGCCTTCGTAAATTTCGCCGTTCTTCATCACGAAGCGAATCGTGTTGGAGTTGCGAATATCCACCAGCGGATTTTGATCCAACACCATCAAGTCGGCCATCTTGCCGATTTCCAGCGAACCAACATCGCGGTTCAGGCCAATGGCTTCGGCTCCGAAGATAGTCGCGCAGCGCAGAGCTTCCATCGGAGTCATGCCGCCGGATTGCAGCGACCACAATTCCCAATGGCAACCTATGCCCTGCATCTGACCGTGACCGCCCAGACCGACTCGGCCACCTGCTCGGACAATTTTCGCCGCGCCTTCGGCAATGCCTTTGAATCCGTATTCTTCAGGCGTGAACCATTGGCCGCGACGCCGCAGCATGGTCAGCAACAATTCCTGCGGCACGAACCTGGCCAGTTTCTTGTCGTTGACGACGTTCGTGTTCTGGAAAAAGTAGTTCTCAGTCCACGGCGCGCCGTAAGCGACCAGAATCGTAGGCGTGTAAAACGTCTTGGTTTGCGCCACGAATTCAGCCATGTCTTTGTACAGCGGCTGAATCGGCAGCGCGTGTTCATTGCCTGAAAACCCGTCCAGCATTTGCGTCAGGTCCAGCTTCATATCCAACGCGCCTTCGGTGGTTGGAGTGATGCCGAATTCCTTGCATGCCAGGGCCACCCATTGCCGCACGATGCGGTCGCCGGTGACGTATTCTTTGAGCGTCATCGTCTGGTAGGCTTCTTTGTAACGTTTGATGTAATTGCGCGCGGAGTCTTTGTCATCCAGCCCCGAACGATCGAAAACTCCTGGGCCTGTGGTGAAAACACGCGGGCCTATGATTTCGCCGGTTTCAACCAGATCGGCGTAAGTGTAAACATCCGTCGTCGCGCTTTGCGGGTCGCGCGTCGTCGTCACTCCGTAAGCCAGATTGGTCAGATACTGCCAAACCTGAGTTTGATGAACATCGCGCGGCGGCCACATGTGCGCGTGAACATCCACAAAGCCGGGAATGATCGTCTTGCCTGAAACGTCAATCACTTTGACATCGGCGGGGTAATTCGGCTTTGGAGCTTTTCCTTTGACCAGCGGCATTGGAGTAATCGCCGCGATGCGATTATCCGTGACGGTGATGTCGCCGCGCTCGATGACTTCGTCGCCATTCATAGTCACGATGCGAGCGCCGCTCAGCACCACGGTGCCTTTGGTTTTGGCGCGAGCGGCTTCAACCGTGATGTCGAAGCTTTCAGGCTTTTCGTTGGCCGGTCTGTCTGCGCCCACGGCCTGACGATAAAACTTTGTACCCCAAGACCAGGTCACTGATTTCCCGTCACCTGCCCACGCCAAGTAATCGCCGCCTTCGGCAGACATTTTCTTGAACGGAACCGAAGCCACCGGAGCGGTGACGCCAACGTTCAGGGTTTCTTTGCCGACTTTCGGAATCGTCACCAGATAATGTTTGCCCTGAACTTCGCAAAACACCTGAGTTCCATCAGGCGAAATTTTGTACTGGCTGGCTGAAACCTGATTTGGCGGAGCGCCGCTGCCTGTGACGCGAACGTGTGTTCGCCGGTCCTGTCCATCCAGTCGCAGCGAAATCAGTCCTTGCCCAGAACTCAGGTACACGCGACTGCCATCGTTGCTGAAATGCGGGTAACGGCCTTGCAGAGAACTGATGAGCGTCGAGTCCCCGCCGCCAGATGGAATATAACGAAGGTCAACACCCGTGCCGCCGCCTACGCCAGTGATTTCCTGATCGGCGTGACCGTGCAGGATGGCTTCGGCTTCGGAAAGGAATTCGTGCTCCGGGCGCAAGTCGGAAAACATCTGGTCGTCAATCGAACCGGAAGTGAAAACGATCTTTGAACCATCCGGCGAAAACACCGGTGAACTGTAAAACGAAGCCCGCCCGGTCAGTTGCTGAGCCGTGCCGCCAGATGCCGCGACTTTGTAAATGTGGCCGCCGCCGCTTGACCACGTGACGAACGCGATGCTGCTGCCGTCGGGCGACCAGGTCGGCATGAATTCGCCGACCGCCAGATTCGTCAGCCGCTTCGGAGCGCCACCGGGTAAATCCATTGTGTAAATTTTATTGAAAGCCGTGAACGCCAGCCGTTTGCCATCCGGCGATTGCACCGGATAACGAATCAACCTGGCTTTGACCATTGGGCTTTCGTCAACGCGGTAATCGAAATGAAGCCGGGCGGCCATATCCACTTCGACTTTGGCGCTGAATGGAATTGTCGTGGCCTGACCGCTGGCGAAATCCACTCGTTTGATTTTGCCGTCAATCGGCACGATCAAGGATTTGCCGTCAGGCATAAACGCATAGCCGGGAAAGGTGTCTCGCGTGGCGCGCGATTCCTGGTCGTCGCGTGTGACTCCGTTGATCAGCCAACGTTCCTGGCTGGTTTCCAGATCGCGCACGCGCAACGCGGTCTGAGTTTTCCAGCGTGATGCGTAAACCAGATGCTTGCCGTCCGGCGAAAGCAACGGACGCATGGCGCTGCCCTGAGCGTTCGTTATTGTCGAAGTTTCGCTGGTGTCGCGGTTGAAACGAACAATCTGCCACAGAGGAAACTGCGCGTTGTAACTGAAAGCTCCGGTTCGCTGCGCCCAGTAAATGAACCGGCCATCCGGCGAAGCGACTGCTCCCATCTTGTTCAATTGCGGCCCGGTCGGAGGCCCTTGCTGCCCAGGGGTCGGCGGAGGTGGAGGCGGTGGCCCTACGCTGACGCCGCTGCCGCCGTCTTTGTGGAACATATAAACGTGAAAAGTTCCGATGCCGCGTTCGGATTTCGACGCCAGAATGTAATTGCCGTCCGGAGTCCACGAAGGCGAAACCCACATCAACATTCCAGCACCGCGGCCTTTGGTAAGCGGTTTGACTTCGCTGCCATCGGCTTTGCAAACATACAACTGCTCGGCTCCGCTGCGGTCGCTGATGAACACAATCTGTTTGCCGTCGGGAGAAAACTTCGGCTGAGATTCAAACGACGTGTCACCCAGAATCCGTTTGGCTTCACCGCCGGTAATCGGCATCGTGTAAACATCGCCCGCCAAATCAAAGACAATCGTTTGCCCATCCGAAGAAACGTCCAGTGACATCCAGGTTCCTTCGTCGGTAGTGAACGAGATTTTGCCTTCCGGCTTCAGTATCAACTCGTCCTTTTTCTCAGGCTTTGTGTCGTCTTTTTTGGCGTCCTGCTGTTGAGCGCCGACAATGCGTGACGAATCAAAAACGACCGTGGCGATTGCCATCGTCGCACAAACCAGCAGCGCGCAAACTCTAAAGGTGAATTGCCGCATAGTTCCTCCGTATTTTTTTGTAAACAAGATTTGTGGTTGGGATCAACCGGTCAAGCGAGGCGGATGATAGCTTCTGCCGCTGATTTGTTACAACGCCGCTGAAACCGTGCTGATACGCTCGTCCAGCGAAATCACTTCGCGGTTCAGGGTAACGACCCTGCTCTGCACGCGCTGGTCATGACACAAACCTATAACCAGGCTGTTGATGTGTTCAATATAAGCTTTATTTAGCGCCGCTTTGCCTTCGGCTTCGGCCAGCGGAATGCCAGGTTGCAAAATGACCAGCGTGCCAAAAAAGCCGTTGGTCAGATCGAAGCAACGTTCGATGTAACTATCGAGGTCTTTCTGGTTGACTGCTGTTTTGCCCTGCACGTCGCCCAACGTGTAAGCCAGAAAATCCACGGGCGTGCGGTCGGTGATGAAATCGCCACTGGCATTTTGCCAATCGCTCTCGCAGGCTTCCAAAATCCGATATTGAATGCCCAGCCGCGTTTCAAAATCCATGACCTGGGCGGCGTGAAGCCCATGCTGAGCGAAAATTTCTGTGACTCTGGTCCTGACAAACTGTTTGCCGGTCAACTGAGCCAATTCCATTGCCAGGGTGGTTTTTCCCGTGCGGTGCGCTCCGCACAATCCTATGTTTTTCATTCGTCCCTTGCCGTACTTGATTTCCTGTCACACAGAAAGAGCTTCAGTCAGATTTAAGTCTGACTGAAGCTCTTTTTTGCAGTTGCCCTGATTTTTTACTTAACTTTCGGAGGTTGTCGTTCCCGGCGTGCCTGATGGCGGCGATGAACTGCCCGCGGCTGGCGCGGTCACAGGCAGCAATGCTGGGCCGCCGGAACCTGATGAACTGCCCGAACCTGACGACCCGCCAAAATGCTGTTGATAGCCGCCTTCGGGACGCGAATGCTGAAAACTGCCGCGCGGAACCGAAATTGTCGAGATAGCATGTTTGAAGATCAACTGTTCCAGATTCCCAGATTCCAACACCAATGAAAATTTGTCGAAGCTGCGAATCTTGCCAGTTAGTTTGACGCCTCCCATAAGGTAAATCGTCACGTTGACACGGTCTTTGCGAAGATTGTTCAGAAAAGCATCCTGAACATTCTGTTGAACATTGTTATCCATTTCCAAAATCGCCTCACTCTCTTTTGATTGTTGTTTATTTGTTGTTGTGTAACTGATTCAACCATCTTGTGGCTGACCTGAACCGTGGCAATACTAACCGAAAGACCAAACGTTGCCAATTCAATAAATCTTTTGAAAGACCAAGTCAGCGGGCGCGCGCCATTGGGCCTTCGTGGCTTTTGGGCGTTCCGGTTCCTCCGCGTCTGACCAGAACAATTTCGGCCAGAATGGCGACGGCAATTTCTTCGGGAGTCAGCGCGCCGATGTCTAATCCGATTGGCGCATGAACACGGCGAAGCAGTTCAGGCGCGACGCCTTCGCGTTTCAGCCGTTCGCGGATGGTAGTCGTGCGACGGCGGCTGCCAATCATTCCAATGTAGCGGGCTGGTTTGGCTATGACTTCCTGCAAACAGATTTCGTCGTGGCGATGCCCTCGCGTGACAATGACAATGTGCGAAGCCGGAGTGATTTTCAGTGACTGCAAAGCCGCGACAAAATCATCAGCTATCAATCGAACCTGTTCGTCCGGAAATTTATCGCGCGCGGCGAAATCGGCTCGGTCGTCAATTACTGTGACGTTGAAATCCAGAAAGCGCCCGGCTTTTGCCACTGCCTGGCCGACGTGGCCGCCTCCGCAAATGATGAGTTCCAACGGAGGCCGCGAGATTTCAAACAACAACCGCAAATCGCCAATGGGCAGTTCGTCCGATCCAACGACTACAATTTCCTTTCGATCATCGGCCAGCAACGAAACGGCATGACTCGCGGCCAGTTCATCCAGTGTCGCATCGCCCAAAGTTCCGCCGACAAGCTGGCCTTTGGCATCAACCAGCAATCTGGCTTGCTCAACGGCTTGATCGCCATTCGTCATGACAGAAACGATGGCCAGCGGTCGGCCTTCGCCCAGCGCGCTTTCAATCGCCGTAGAAATTTCCTTAGCCGTCAGCATCTTCACCCTCAATTTTTTTAGTTCCAAACCTCTATGAAAACTTCCATTTCGCCGCCGCAAACCATCCCTTCTTCATCGGGCGGCACGTCGGGGTTGTCGCGCAAGGTGAACTTGCACAGGCGCGGTTTGCTTTCGTGAATGGCTTCGCGGGCTTCGGCCCAGACATCTGCTTCGACGCAACCTCCGCCGACTGTGCCCAGCATTCGCCCGTCTTCGTAAACCAGCAGCTTGGCGCCTGTGCGTTGAGGCGTTGAACCAGCCGTTGTGACAATTGTGGCGACAGCCAGCTTTCGTTTTTCAGACTGCGCTTTTGTGATTTCCGTATAAACCTGACTTTGCGTCAACAAACTCATTTGATAATCCTCAATGATTGATCTGCCTGGAGTTGTCTGATCGGCGTTGCTGATATTTAGAGCGAAGCATCAACGTGAATTCCATCTCGGAGTTAACCGCACGCAACGCCAGCCGCGTTTCTCCAATCAGGGTCACACTGCCATAAAACAGAAACAAGGTACCGACAATTCCCAGCAAGTTTGGTGTCCATGCAGCTTGCTTAAACACGGCGACAAAGCCGATGGCCACCATTGCAGCAACAAACAAACTCAAAGCGATGTAAAAGCTGGTAACTGATTGTTGAATCAATCGGCTGCGGCGAGCGTGAATAAAAAGTTGACGTTCGACTTCGGCCAGACGCTCTTCAGGAAAATCCATCTGATGTTCGTCTTTCGACAATTCTTCTATCGTGCGACTAAGGTCGCGAACTCGGTCAACGATCCTCCCCAGCCGCGTCGAAGTCGAAAAGACCAGCGTTCCGCATGCCGAAATCAACACCGCCGGAGTAATCATCGCGCTCAGAATGTTCAGCGCATTTAATGCCTTTGTCAGACCTTCCACCTCAAATCCCATAAGACTCCAAAGAGTTGATCAGCAGGGCCAGTTGAAAATCCTTTGC
>JBGAPB010000271.1:0-8626 GCA_044221525.1 Blastocatellia bacterium
CCCTTCGGTGGGACCTGAAAGAAGGTATCTTAAACAAGAAGCTCGAAGATGTAGTCATGAAAACGGTCGCTGCCTTTGCTAACTCCCAAGGCGGGACTTTGCTCATTGGAGTGGACGATTCCGGACAAGTTCTCGGTCTTGAGCATGACTATCTATCGCTCGGTGGCGCGGATCGTGACAAGTTGGAATTGCATCTTCGCAATTTGCTCAACCAACAATTTGGGACTGGGTTTGTGACCAGTAAAGTTCAAATCAAGTTCCACCTGGTTGAGGATAAAGAGGTTTGCGAGATCGAGACTTCGCCCGCGAAAGAGCCTGTAATCGTGACGGTGAAGGATAAAAGCGGTCAGACGGTTGAAAAATTCTATGCACGAAGTGGCAACTCATCACAGGAGATTCCTCTGAGTGAAATGAACGCCTACGTCAATGAACGTTTCCGTTCATGAGCCTTAATCTATGCGTCGTCGAAGGCGCCGCCCTGATCTTGTTTGGGGAAGGGCGCTAATTCACTCGTTTGATCTGCAATCCCACGTTTTCTCGCGCGCTCTAAACATCCCAATGGTGAACAAATTGCCCGACACCGAAAAAGCAGTAACTCTTTTACAGGATGCCAGTGGTTCCCGCGTGCGTTATCGCGTGCTGGCGCTGGCCGTTCTGTTGGCTGGAATCACTTATCTGGATCGAGTCTGCATCTCGCTGACTGCGCCTGCGATGATGCGTGACTTGCACTTGAGCAAGGTGCAGATGAGCCTGGTCTTCAGCGCGTTCACGCTGGCCTACGGCATCTTCGAGATTCCGACGGGTTGGTGGGGCGACCGCATTGGGACTCGGAGAGTGCTGACGCGGATTGTCATCTGGTGGTCCAGCTTTACCATGTTCACCGCCGGAGCGTTCAATTACGCTTCTCTGTTGGTAATACGGTTTCTGTTCGGCGCGGGCGAAGCGGGCGCGTGGCCAAATGCGGCGAAGACCTTTTCTCGCTGGTTTCCGGTGACGGAGCGCGGCACGGCGCAGGGCATCTTTTTTATGGGCGCGCATCTGGCCGGAGGGCTGACGCCGTTGTTGGTGACGGCGATGCTGACGCGAATGCACTGGCGTTGGGTGTTCGTCGTCTTCGGCGCAGTCGGGTTTGTCTGGGCAGCGACGTGGTTCTGGTGGTTTCGCGACGAACCGGAACAGCACAAGGCCGTTTCGCCCGCTGAGCTGGCGCATATTCAGCAAGGTCGTGGCAAAGTTACTTCGCATCATCTGAGCGCGTCGGCCTGGAAAAGCATCCTGACCAATCGCAGTTTGCTCGCGCTCTGCCTGGCTTACTTCACGCAAACGTACGGGTTTTACTTTTTCATTACCTGGATGCCGACCTATTTGGAGAATGCGCGCGGTTTCACTTCGACCATGTTGGGCGTGATGGCGGGTTTGCCGCTGGTGATGAGCGCGGCTGCGGATTTGTTTGGTGGGATGACGACGGATTGGGCTACGAAACGATTCGGCTTGCGCGTGGGACGTTGCGGAGTTGGCAGCATTTGTTACCTGATTGCCGGAGTTTTGTTGATTGTGGGGACGGCAACACAGCACAACATCATTGCGGTTGTCCTGATTTCACTGGCGCTGGCTTCGTCGAACTTTTTGCTCGGCGCAAGCTGGAGCGCCTGCACGGACATCGCTGGAGATCACGCGGGAACTGTCAGCGCCTTTATGAACACGGCTGGACAGATCGGCGGTTTTCTCAGCCCGATTGTGGCTGCGCTGTTTGTAGAAAAGTTGGGCAGTTGGTCGGCGCCGCTGTATGTGTGCGGCTCGCTTTATTTTGTTGGTGCGGCTTGTTGGTGGCTGGTGAATCCGCAACGGCCAATTGTGATTCAGGATTGATCTGACAAGTGATTTATTGCCATAAGCGGCTGAGTGCAAAACGATTTACGAATGCATACAGCCGCTTATGTTTTTAATTCTGACTCGATTATTTGTTTACGAATGCGAGCCAATCACCCGGAGCTTCTTTCTCACCGGAGGTGATGGCGAAGAATTCTTTTTGTACTGCGGCGGTGATTGGGCCGCGTTTGCCTTCGCCGATCTTGATGTGGTCAATCGTGCGGATGGGAGTGATTTCGGCGGCGGTTCCGCTGAAGAAAACTTCGTCAGCGGTGTAAAGCGTCGCTCGCGGGATCAGGGATTCGACGACTTCGTAACCCAGCAAGCGTGCGATCTGAATCGCCGAATCGCGAGTGATGCCGGTCAGACCTGCGCTGGAAAGTGGAGGGGTGAAAATCTTGCCGTCGCGGACGACGAAGATGTTTTCGCCGCTGCCTTCGCTGACGTAACCTTGAGTATCCAGGGCGATGCCTTCGACAAAACCGTTAAGGATTGCTTCCATTTTGATGAGCTGGGAGTTCATATAATTTGCTCCGGCTTTGGCGGTCGGCGGCAAAGTGTTTGGATGCATGCGCGCCCAGCTTGAAACGCAAACGTCAACGCCGTCTTCGATGGCTTCGGCTCCCAGATACTTACCCCAAACCCAACTGGCGATGTAAGCTTCAACAGGATTGTTGAGCGGGTTGACGCCGAAAGCTCCGTAACCGCGAAAGACCACCGGTCGCAGATAACATTCTTTGAAGTTGTTGACACGAACAGTTTCAAGGCAGGCTTCCATCAATTGTTCAATGCTGTATTCCAAGGGCATTCGATAAATGTGGCAGGATTCATGAAGCCGTTTGACATGTTCGCGCAGCCGGAAAATTGCAGGCCCCTGCGGAGTTGAATAGCAGCGAATGCCTTCAAACAGTGAAGAGCCGTAATGAACTACGTGCGACATGATGTGGATGTTGGCGTCGTTCCAGTCAATGAATTTGCCGTTGTGCCAAATCTTCTGTGCGTTGTTGTTGGAACTCGTTGGATGAGCCATATCAGTTTGATTACTCCCTCAAAAATTGTTGCCGGAAACTCGGTCAGGCAGGAAAAATGTGATTGGTTATGTTGAACCGAACCGATGGGCATCATATAAGTCGGCTTCCATTACGGTCAAGCAACTGATTGGTATGCATAGCTTTCGGTGCGGAGAAAAGGAAAGAACGTCATGAGCTTCGATCAAATTCGCGAATACTGCCTGTCGCTGCCGCACGTCACTGAAGACGTGCAATGGGAACACGACCTGCTTTTTCGCATTGGCAACAAGATGTTTACTGTTTTGGTGCTGGATGCTGACAAGCCTTATCGAATGAGTTTCAAATGCACACCCGAAGAGTTTGCCGAACTGACCGAGCTTGAAGGCATTGACCCAGCACCCTATGCCGCGAGAAATCATTGGGTGGCGCTGACAAGTTTTGATGTTTTGGCGAAAGCCGAACTCAAACGGTTGATCAAAGATTCTTACGAAATGGTCAAAGCCAAACTGCCGAAGAAGGTTTTGGCTGATCTGAAATAAACCAACCAAATGGAGATTTACTCGATGGCTTACGCGCATAAATTAATCGGTAATCAACTCGTCAAACTAAGCAACTTCGACCCTGAATACGACGCCGGGTTGACCAAAGAAGACGGCGAAGCGAAGTTGAAAAAGCTGAGCGCCGAACTGACTCGATTGCAGGAATTGCTTTACGCCGCCGGTCAGCATTCGGTTTTGATCGTTCTGCAGGGGCGCGACACTTCCGGCAAAGACGGAACGATCAAAACCGTCATGGGGCCGCTGAATTCGCTGGGTTGTCAGGTGGCTTCGTTCAAGGTTCCGACGGCACAGGAATTGGCGCACGACTTTCTTTGGCGAGTTCACCAGCAAACTCCTGGCAAAGGCGAAATCACGATCTTCAACCGTTCGCATTACGAAGACGTGCTGGTTGTCCGGGTTCATAAATTCGCACCGGATAAAGTCTGGCGAGCGCGTTACGATCACATCAACAACTTTGAAAAACTGCTCACCGAATCGAACACAATCGTGCTGAAGTTTTATCTTCACATCAGTAAACAAGAGCAGGAACAACGTTTGTTGGAACGCGAACAGGACGCGACAAAATACTGGAAACTGTCAGCTGGTGACTGGAAAGAGCGCGAACATTGGAACGATTACACGCGGGCTTACCAAGATGTGCTGAACCGATGCAGTTCGCCACAAGCTCCGTGGTTTGTCATCCCAGCCAACAAAAAATGGTTCCGCAACCTGGCTGTTGCCGAGGCGGTCGTTGCCACGATGAAGCCTTATGAGAAGCAGTGGATGAAAAGGCTGGAAGAAATTGGGCTTAAGTCGAAGGCTGAGATCGAAGAATTCAGGGGAGGTAAATCGTTGACGGTTAGATAAAAAGATCAGGCCTAACTTGGAAGAATTCGCCCAAGGCCTTGGCTTGAGTCTTGCTGATTTTGCGCTTGCCATTTACAACTTCCGACACTCTGCCGCGCGAGCCGAAAATGTGAGTCAGATCGGTTTGCCTTAATTCGTTTTGCTCGATCAGGAATTTCAATGTTTCGTTTGGATTGCCTTCGGGAATAGAAAAACTTCGATCTTCGTAATCTTCAATTAACTTCGTGAGCAGAGCCAGCAAGCTTCTTTCTTCTGACGAAAGATTGTCGAAGCCTTTGGCCAGCAAGCGCCCAACTTCCGAATCAGCACGCTGAAACTCGGCTTCAGTCTCGATGACTATCGGAGCGACACGCGCGACCAGGCGTGAATACTTTTTACGATCAAATTTTGTTACGGATTTGCTGTTAGCAGTTGCAATCATTTTTCCATTTTCCTTTGTCGTATTCTTCGTGAGTCAGAACATCGCGAACATAAACGCGCTGTACAGGGTAAAGCAAAATAGCAATCAATCGAAAATTGTTTCCTTTGATGTCGAAGATTGTGCAATCGCAATATACGTCAGCGTGTCGAAATGTAGACCTTACGTTTGCGAAGTTATTCCAAACAGCCTTGCTGGTAACTCGATACCACTCCATTAATGGCGTTTCAGCTTCAGGATATTTCTTCCAGAACTCGCGCAATTTACTCTTACTGATAACCCTCATTCGCCTTTACCTCGCCCAAGCCAGAGGCTCCCATTTAGGGAGCGCGTTGTCAATTGAAGCATCGTCTAGTCACAAATGTCGCAGAAATGAATTTGGATTATTCAAGAACTGGCGCGTCAACGAAACGTGTTCAACTTCGTCGTAGGCCGTTTCGCCAACCGGGTGCGAATCGAAGCTGAAGATTTGCGCTTCGGGATAAGCCATCAAAATTGGCGAATGAGTGGCGATGATGAATTGCGCTCCTTCGCCAACCATTTCTTTCATCATTGAAAGCAAAGCCAGTTGTCGCTGAGGCGAAAGCGGCGCTTCGGGTTCGTCCAGCAGATACAAACCGTTCGGAACAAACCGCGCTTGAAACAGTTTCAGGAAGCTTTCGCCGTGTGAGTTTGCGTCCAGGTTTTCGCCGTAACGTTCGATCAATGCCTGACGTTGCCCCAGCGCCGCGCCTTTCGCCAAACCCAAAGCATAGCCGGTGTATTCGTTTTCAAACTCGTCTGCCATTTCCTGTAACTCTGCTTGCATGGTCTGCAATCGTTTGGCGAAGTTGAAGAAGTCTTCAGCGCGCAGAAAAAATCCACGATGAGTTTTGTGTTGCCAGCCGAGCTTTAGTTGCTTGCCCAAAGCGCGCGCGTTGTTCAAGCTTTTGTCGCGGGCAATGTCTTCAGCGCCAACAGCTGGCAGGTTGACCGCGGCGGCGATGGCTTCGATCAAAGTGGATTTGCCCGATCCGTTTTCGCCGACGAAGAAAGCCACCGACGAACGAAACTCTATTTCGTTGAAGCTTTGCACCAGCGGCAGAGTGAACGGAAAGCCTGATTGCTGTTTCGCCGATGGTTTCAAGCCTATGGATTGCAGATGAATCATGGTTGCTCCTCTGATTGTCACAGCGGAAATCTGCTGCTACTCTCCGCCACTGTTTCCCACACGAGAAGAAAATACCAGAGAATAAATGAAAGATTCACCCCGCCCCGTGAGGCAGTTTCTGCGATCATCTCACGATTGGCTGGCAAACAAACTGTCACGAGTCACATCGTCAGGCGAAGTCATCGCCGAAGTTGACGGGCTGCGATTCATAGCCATTTCCGTCGTTGTCTTTCATCACTTGATGTCTATTTATCTGCCGACCGTCGGGCGTGTCGAACGGATTTGGACAGCCAGCGACTGGTTCGCCGCAGCCAATCAATCGTGGATGATTCCGTTTGCGTATTGCGGACATTTTGGAGTCAACCTGTTTTTCGTCATCAGCGGATTCATTCTGGCTCTGCCGTTTGCCAAACGGGCGTTCAATAATCTGCCTGCGCCCAATCTGAAAGGTTATTACCTGCGACGGGTGACGCGCATCGAACCGCCGTATGTCATCTGTCTGCTGCTGCTGTTTTTCATGCTTTGGGTGGACAACAAGGAATTCGTCAGCCTGATTCCAAACCTGATTGCCAGCGTGTTTTATGTTCACGGATTTGTGTTTGGCCGCGAAAGTCTGGTCAATGGAGTCGCGTGGTCGTTGGAAGTCGAAATTCAGTTTTATATCTTCGTGCCGTTTCTGGTGCGGCTGTTCAGAATCCAGGACGCGCGAAAACGGAGATTGTGGCTACTGGCGTTGATTCTGGCGTTTGGTATCTTTTCGCAAGAGTTCATTTACCCACTTGGCTCGGCGCGATTACGGCTGACGCTGTTCAACTTCCTGCATTACTTTTTGGCGGGATTTCTGCTGGCGGATTTTTATCTGAACAATGCCGAGCGTATAAAACAGAAAAGCTATGCCTGGGATTTGATTACTTTGGCGTGCGCGGCGTTCATCCTCTTTACGCTGTGGGCGTTCGGCCACACATACTTTTTGCTGCCGTTGGTTGTGGCTGGAATGTATGCCGGATTCTGTCTTGGAAAAATCTCCAATCGAATTATCAACTGGCGGTGGATCGTGATCACGGGCGGAATGTGTTACACGATTTACCTGTATCACGTCAGCATCATTTCCAGAATGTTCTGGGATATGAAATCGCTGTCAGTGACTACGCTGTCGGCGACAACGGATTTTCTGTGGATGTGTTTGCTGATTGTGCCGACGATGTTTGTTCTTTGCGCCGTGCTGTTCATTCTGGCCGAAAAACCGTTTATGCGTTGGAGTCTGACCAAGCGAGACGCGATGCCCGTCAACGGTCAACGCGGATTGAAGCGCCGGTTCATTCCGGTTGTGGTTGCTCCGCTCAAGCTCCTGCAGGCTATCGCCAACGCATCGTCAATATCGTCCATCACGTTTTCAGGACCAAGCTTTTCATTAACCGGATCTTTTCCATCGCTGCCAATGGCTGTTCGGCAACGCCAGTCAGCATCAACAAACCATTTTCGCGTCGAGTTCGTTCCAGAACGTCCTCCAGTACCTGCAAGCCTGTGGCATCAATCGCCGGAACCATTCGCATTCGGATGATCAGAACCTGGGGCTTTTTCTCGACGCGGCGCATTGCGTCTTTGAAGCGTTCGATCGCTCCGAAAAAGAGCGAGCCGTAAACTTCAAAAACCTGCACATCTGGCGGCACAGCACGTTTGAAATTGAGCGGATTGTCTGGAGTCTTCTTCTTCTTCACCCAGGCTGTCGGTCAGCAAGCCTGACCTGAGAGACTTCGGACATTCGCTGCATAAACAGGAACGCGGCCAGCACTACGCCAACCTGAATCGCCACCGTCAGGTCAATCAGAACCGTTAGCAAAAAAGTCACCAACAGCACTGCCACATCGCTTTTCGGGCTTTTCAGCAGTTTCAGGAAGGCGTGGTATTCACTCATGTTGTACGAGACGAAAATCAAAATTGCCGCCAGCGTAGGCATGGGAATCAGCGCCGCCCAGCGCCCGAAAAACAGCATAATCAGCAACAACGTCACTGAGTGAATGATCGCCGCCACTGGAGTCCTTCCGCCACTTTTGATGTTGGTCGCCGTGCGGGCAATTGCGCCAGTAGCCGGAATACCCTGAAAGATCGGCGAGACGATGTTTCCTATGCCTTGAGCTATCAGTTCCATGTTTGACCGGTGACGAGTTCCCATCATTCCATCGGCGACGACTGCGGCCAGCAAGGATTCAATCGCCGCCAGCAGAGCGATCGTGATGGCAGGCGAAAACATTTTGGTGATTAGCGCCCAGGTCAGATGCGGGAGGTGCGGCGCAGGCAAGGTGTTCGGGACGCTTCCAAATCGGCTGCCGATGGTTTCGACGTTCAGGCTGAGCAAGTGAACCGCCGCTGTTACCACGACAATTGCCACCAACGAGCCGGGAACTTTGGGCGTGATGCGGGGCCATAAAAAAACGATCAGCAGCGAAACTGCTCCGACAGCCAGAGCTTGCCAATTCACCGTTGCCGCTGAGTGAAAATAAGCCCTCCACTTTTTCGACAAAGTCAGCCGGAACCGTGTCCATCCGCAAGCCGAAAAAATCTCTGAGCCTGGCCGGAGAAAATAATCAGCGCAATGCCCGAAGTGAAGCCGACTGTCACCGGATACGGATGAACCCAGAAACGCGCCTATTCGCAACAATCCCATCGCGACCAAAATGAATCCTGCGAGGATTGTCGCCACGGCCAATCCGTCGTAACCGTATTGACCGGACATTTCGTAAATGATGACGATGAACGCGCCGGTCGGGCCGCT
>JBGAPB010000272.1:0-9034 GCA_044221525.1 Blastocatellia bacterium
GACCGGGTCAACGCTGATCTGGCCAGCGGGCTGGGCAATTTGGCCGCGCGGACGCTGACGATGGTTCGCAACTTTTGCGAAGGCGTGATTCCGGCGGCTGGAAAGGCGAGCGACGAACTGACCGCGCAAGCCAACGAAGTCCGCGAAGCCGTCGCTCAAGCCGTTACGGCGTTTGACCGCGAATTCGACGAATACAATTTCAGTCGCGCGATTGAAGCCGTTTCAAATGCCCGATTTCGCGTAGACAAATTCATCTCCGACGCCAAGCCGTGGGATTTGGCCAAAGACCCTGCCAAACGCGCCGAACTGGAATTGGTGTTGCACACGGCGGCGGAAAGTTTGCGCTTCTTTGCCGCGTTGCTTGCTCCGGTGTTGCCGAATGCAGCGCAGGCCATCTGGCAACAGCTCGGCGAAATCGGCGAAGTCGGCAGCATCATTCCCGCCAGCTTGAATTGGGGAGACGGGAAGCAAAACCAAATCGGAGAAGTTCAACCTATTTTTCCAAGACTGGACAAGAAGAAAATTATGGAAGAGATCAAACAAGAAGAAGCGGCGAGCCAGGCGGCTCGCGCACAGGAAACGAAACAGGAAGCACCGACAGCGCCTTTGCCAACGCCGCAGGCAGAAGCCAAAGTCAACGCAGCGGAAGCTGCACCAGCGGCGATCAATGAACCCGCTCCGGGCGTGGCCTACATCGGTATCGAAGATTTTGCCAAAGTTGAATTGCGCGTTGCCGAAATCAAAACTGCCGAGCGCGTGCCGAAAGCCGACAAATTGTTGCGCTTCACGATGGACATGGGCGAAGCCGAACCGCGCCAAATCCTGGCGGGTATCGCGCAGTATTACGAACCCGAAAAATTGATTGGCCGCAAAGTCATCATCGTCGCCAACCTGGCTCCGCGAAAGCTGCGCGGTTTTGAATCGCAAGGCATGGTTTTGGCGGCTTCGATTGGCGACGAAGGCCGCCCGATCCTGGCCGGATTTCTGGAAGAAGTTCCGAACGGCGCTAAATTGAAATAACTTTTTCTTCCACGAAGCCACACGAAGAAAGCACGAAGATTTTTCCTCATTGTGAAAATTCGTGTGGCTTTGTGGACAAGGCTTAGGGGTTGTGTCATAAAGCGGCCAGATCGAATTCAACTTTAGCCCTTACGATAAATAGCCCGTCGAAAGGAATCGGATGAAAACCATAAAAGTCCCAAAAAGCTTGAGTTTTTCACAGTCCCGCCGTACCATCCGCCCGAATCTCGGTAGTAAAATTACTCAGTAGGGGGTTCTCCACCTTGGTCGCACTGCTAGACCCAGAAACTGCATTGAAGTTTGTCCAAGCCTTGGGATGGGTCAAAGGAACCTTTCTTCTATTCTTCTGGGTCGCCCATGGGTGGATCTGGTGGCTCTATCGCGCACGGCTCAAGGATCGGCAAAAACAGATAGACAGCCTTGCTGAAGAGAACAAGGAATACCGAAACCGATTTTTATCAATAATGGATCGGCATTTCGACTATAGTAACAATCATGTGTCACCCCAGAATGAGCAATCAAGGCCGTCACTGCCTAGCCCTCCGACTCCTGCAACGTCTGCCAATCAGACCGTTCATCGAGATGAGCAGGAAAGCCCTGTAACTCCTCCTGAGAAAACAACGTAAAGTGAAGGGTAGCCTATGTTTTTCTATGTTTTAGTTCTCCCAGCTCTTATCGCTAGCCTTTGGATAATTCACCGCCTCTACAAGCTGGCCAAGCACGATACCGCTTTGTTTCGCTTCTGTGATCTTCGTCGCGAGGTGATGGGTGTGATCAGGGACCGCAGCTTTGAGCTTCCAAGGGAAGACTATGTAGCCTTAAGAAAGTTGATGGATCAAACCGGTAAGGTGATTCACGACTACAACAACTTCAAGGAGATGGTCTTTTCGATCAAAGTGGGAGTGGTCGTTAAGGCTCAGGTTGCACACATTGACTCGGCGAAAAGATTTGAGTCATACGTTGCCAAAAAAGGTACAGTCAGCGAAAACGTAAGACGATTGCAGGTGGCCTATTTGCAGGCTGTAGCGCAGGCCGCACTGACATTTATTCCCGCGCCCAAGCTGGCAATGCTTGTTTTGACAATAATTATCAAACTGATTAGCTATTTTGCCACGAAGAGCATCGCTCAGCAGGCTGTGAGACTGAAGCGTTGGGTTGACCTTCTTGATTGGGCAGAAACCAAGTCTGAGCTACAAACGATCTAGCTTCACTTGGGTGAGCGTACAGGCAAGCTTTCCGTAATGCCCAGCAGCGTCCATACAGCGATTGGCCCTAAGTTTAGAGCTTTCCGGCCTTTATTGGAGAACAATGAAACATCACAAGCTGAATGAAATTCCCGAAGAGCACGTCAACAGTCTGTTTTCGCGCCGCTTTTTCACCGGCGAAAAAATCACTATGGCTTTTCTGACCATCAAAAAAGGCAGCGTCGTTCCACGCCACAGCCATGACAGTGAACAGTTCAGTTACTGCATCAGCGGTTCGTTGAACTTCAAAATCGGCGACGAAGAACTGGTCTTGCGCGCAGGCGAACTGGTTGAAATTCCTTCCAATGTTCCGCACGAAGCCTTTGCCACCGAAGATTTCACCGGCATTGACGTCTTCAGCCCGATTCGCGCCGACTGGCGTGACGGCACGGACGCTTATCTGCGACAACAGAAATAATCGCGGTTGTCGTTCCGCCTTCGGGCGGCTGAATCAAACTCCCACTTTCGAGTGAGAAAAAATTGGCTCGCGCTGGTGATGTACCAGCGCGAGCCTTTTTCATAAGATATTCGGTAGCTGTAAACTCCCAGTCCATGCCTACCAAATCTATTGCCACAATTTTATTTGCTGCTTTGTTGTTGGCCGCTGGTTCGGCGCATCAAAAGCCTTCTGTCGTATTTACCGACGCCACAAAAAACGCTGGGATCAACTTCGTCAACGCTTCGTCTGCCGAAAAGAAATACATCGTCGAAAGTATGGGCGGCGGAGTGGCGATGTTCGACTTCGACGGCGACGGGCGGCTGGATATTTATCTGCTCAATTCGTATTCGGTCGAAGCTGCACTTTCCAAAAAGCCTCGTCCAGCGGCAGCGCTTTACCGTAATTTGGGCGGCGGCAAGTTTGAAGAGGTGGCGGCAAAAGCCGGAATCGCCGACCCCGGTTGGGCGATGGGAGTTTCGGTCGCCGATTTCGACAATGATGGCGACGACGATCTTTACGTGACCTGCTTCGGCGCAAACAAACTTTATCGAAATTCAGGCAATGGAAAATTTGAAGACGTGACGGCCAAAGCCGGAGTTGGTGATGCGCGGTTTTCGACAGGCTCTGCGTGGGGGGATTACGACCGCGATGGCGACCTGGATTTATTCGTCACAAATTACGTCGAGTTTTCGCTGAATAAACTGCCGCAGTTTGGCAAGGGCGAAACCTGTCGTTATCGCAACGTAGAAGTTCAGTGCGGGCCGCGCGGTTTGCCGGGCGCTGGCGATTCGCTTTATCGGAATAACGGCGGGCACTTTCACCGATGTCAGCAAACAAGCGAAGGTCGACGCCAACGGATTTTACGGTTTGGGTGTCATTTGGACGGATTTCGATGATGACGGCTGGCCGGATATTTTTGTCGCCAATGACGCCACGCCGAATTACGCTTATCGCAACAACCACGACGGCACGTTCACCGAAATGGGTTTGATGCTGGGCGTGGCGGTTGACGAAAACGGTGTCGAGCAAGGTTCGATGGGAATTTCCGTCGCCGATTATGACCGAGACGGACACCTGGATTTTGTGGTCACGAACTTCGCCGAACAATACAACTCGATTGTCACAAGAACGCCGACGGCAGCTTCAGCGACGTTTCACGCTCAACCAAAACCGCAGACGCCAGCATCCCTTTGGTCGGATGGGGCGTGAAGTTTTTCGACGCCGACAACGACGGCTGGCCGGATTTGTTTGTCGTCAACGGCCACGTTTACCCGCAAATCGAAGGCGCGTTTCCCGGCGGTCAGTATGGCCAGCGCAAACTGTTTTATCGCAATCTGCACAATGGCGCTTTCGCCGACATGTCGAACGGAGTTGGCGAAGCTTTGGCTGTTCGCCGCGCTTCGCGTGGAGCAGCCTTTGGCGATTACGACGAAGACGGCGACATTGACGTGATCGTCAACGAACTGGACGGCGCGCCGATGCTGCTTCGCAACGAAACCGGATCGAAGTCCGGCAACTGGCTTGGCCTGAAACTGATTGGAACCAAATCAAATCGCAATGCGGTCGGCGCTCGTGTTGAAATGAAGGCAGGCGGCTTGACGCAGGTTGACGAAGTCCGCGCAGGCGACAGCTACATTTCGCATTCAGACTGGCGATTGCATTTCGGGCTTGGCGCCGCGACGACTGTGGACGAAATCAAAATTCGCTGGCCGAATGGAAAGCTTGAAACGATAACGAAAGTTGCCGCGAATCGTGAGTTGAAGGTTGTCGAAAAGTGATTACGGCTTCGGAGTGTTGGCACGATCTTTCTTTAATTGCTCGGCTTTCAGCTTTTGGACTTCGGCAAATTCGCGCGCGGCGTCTTCGCGGCGGCCAAGTTGCTGGTAAACGCGGGCCAGCAGGTAGCGCAGTTCGTGATCGCCGGATTTTTTGGCGGCGGCTTTTTCCAGCGGTTTAACGGCTTCGGCGGCTTTACCTTGCTTGAAAAGAATCTTGCCGTGCAGCGCATTGACTTCAGCCGATTCGGAATCGAAGTTCAGCAACTCAGCCAAATGTTTGGCGGCGACTTCGATGTTTCCTTCCGCTTCATTCACATAAGCCAGGTAATAAATCGTCGCGCGATCTTTAGGCGAGCGGCGAAGCTCGGCTTCAAATGCAGCCAAAGCTTCTTTGTTGCGACCGAGTTGTTGCGCGGCCAGACCCCGCGAGTAATTCAGCTTTGGCAAATCAGGGTTCAGCTTTTCGGCGGCTTGAAGTTCAGAAATTGCGCGTTCGTATTCGCGCCCGGCCAAGAAAGCCTGCCCCTTCAGCAGATGTGACGCAGGTCGCCCGGCTGGTAATTTTTCAAGCTGTTCAATCGCCCAGCGCAATTCCGGTTTTTCCAGCCGAAGATAAGCCAGTCCCAAACTATAAAGCGCCGCAGCATCCTGCCCAGTCACCTGCAAGTTCATCTCAAGCTGCTTGATCGCTTCAGCGTCGCGTCCGAGTTCAACTAGCGAAATTCCCATCAACTGCCGGGCCTGCGCGGAATCCGGCTGCCTCTCAAGGAAGCTATTGAGCGATTCGACCGCTTTCGCAAACTGTCCGGCGCGGTAATGGGCTATGCCCAGGTTAAGTTTGATCGGCGTCAGGCTGGGATTCAGTCGCAACGCAGTTTCGTAACTGGCAATGGCTTCATCGTATTTACCTAGCCGCGCCAGCACGACTCCCAGATTGGCATGAGCTTCGACGTAGTTGGGTTTGAACTTAATGATGACTCGGTATTCGGCAGCAGCTTCGCCCAGCTTGCCTTGCTGTTGCAGAGCGACTGCGCGATTGAATTGGGCTGCCAAATTGTTGGCCGAATCGTTGGATTGCTGAAAGGCAAACAAACCAGCAAGAAGAATTGTGAAAACCAGTTGTGCCATATCATTTTTTTGTTTCTTTGCTGCGTGTGCGCCAGTCGGTTTCCAGCTTTCGCAAATTGGCGGCGTCGGCGGCATCCGGTTTCGCTTTCAGATAAGCCAGGATTGCGTCGGCGGCTTCCTTGAATTTTTGTTCCTGCGCGTAAACCTCTGCCAGGTAAACGTGAGCGCGGGCGGCGCTTTCCGGCCCCAGTTTCAGGGCTTGTTGCAAACACTGTTTTGCTTCTTCGTAACGATTGATCGAAAGGTTTGCGTAACCGAGCAGCATCAGCGTCAAAGGGCTGCCTGGTTCCAGGACAAACGCTTTTTCAAGATTGCTGACTGCCGGCTGAAACTGTTTCTGTTGAATCTGGCAATAACCAAGCCCGCGCAATGCCGGAGGGTATTTGTTGTTGAGCCGTAACGCCTGTTCAAAATCCGATTCGGCTTCAGCCATTTTATTTTGCTGTATCAGCAAATTGCCGCGCTCGGCCAACGCTTGAAAGTATTCGGAGTATTCCAGAATGGCCTGGTTGAATTGAATCAAGGCTTTTTCCGTCTGGTTTTCCTTTTGTAGTTTCAGCCCCTGCTCAAAGGCTTTGCGGGCTGCTTTGGGAATGTTCTGGGCTGCTTCGGCGACACTGACTGTGCCGGGTTTGGCTTCGGGAGTGCTCTTATGCAGTGGGAGCCGCAGGTAAACGTCAACCTGCACACGGTTGGAATAAGCGCGTGTGCTGTCGGATTCAGCCGGAGCGCTTTCTTGATCCGGGCTTGCGGGATTGACGGCTTTCACCTTGTAACGCCCAGCCGCTACGCCGCGGAATTCATAATTACCGCCATCGTCACTGGGAATATAGCGATTCAACCCGCTTGGCATTTCCAGATAAACCTTGACCCGTGAAGCCGGTTTTCCATCCGGCAGATAAACGCGGCCAAAGATGATGAAGCCCGGCCCGCCAACGCTTCCCAGTTGCGCCTGAACGCCGACTGCCGTCAGACACAACAAAGTAAAACAACACAAAAACATCAACCACGATTGTTTGCCTGCCATCACAGTTCTCCGGAAAAACGGAAGAAAAGAAAACGAGGGTTGCAAGCTGCTTGCAACCCTCACAGTTAATTCATAACCGTCAGTCGGGGATTTAGAAGAATATCTTCACCGCCAACTGAATGACGCGATTGCCGGACACAGCTCCGTGCAGGGCGTTGATTTCTCCAACACCGTTGCCCAGACGCGGATTGCCGCTGAGAGTGCTGCCACGCACGTTGTTGATATTGGCTGTGGCAGCCGACCGATCCGCCAGGTAGGCGTTGAAGCTGTTCCAGGTCACGCTGCGGTTCATATCGCTGAACTGAGCGTGATTGAAGACGTTGAACATCTCAACCCGCAATTGCAGACTTCGTGCCGTGTCATTGCCAAGACTGAAATTCTTAAACAGCGAAAGATCAGTCACGTTGATGCCGGGACGGCTTACGTAATTGCGCGGATAAGCGCCTTTGGCGGCCAGGGCTTCAGCGATACTGGGCAAACGAACTCCTTCCCAATTGAAGTATTTGGTGATCTCCTTGCTCTGATTCGGATCACCGGTGAAGAAGCCGCGCGTTGCTTCAGTCCAACTGCCTCCCAGGCGCTGGTTGGCATTGATGTTGGCGATACTGGCGGTCACATCTTCCGGTTGACCCGAAATGAATTGCGTAATGCCGGTAACTTGCCAGCCATTCGTAATTCCTTTCAGTAACCAGAAACCGTCTCTCAACCCCGGCACACGCCAGTCGTAGTTGATAACCGTCAAGTGGGTACGGTCATAGGCCAGGCGGCGGTAATCCGCGCAGCGCGAACAAACCGGGTTGATGAAGTCGCCGTAGGTATTGGCCGTGCCCATCGCCTTGGAGTAGGTGTAGGTCATGCCAAAGTTGAGCGAACTGCTGAACCGTTTGCTCAGCGTTGTTTGCAGTGAATGGTAGTTCGACGAGCCGCCAAACGTGCGCAGGCCGATGGTGTTGTAACCTTGATATTTCCTCAGGAAGTCAGCCGCCAGCGCGAATTGGCCGGAGAATTTAACCCCTGCGTCCTTGTAGATTTGCGGCAATCCGGGTTCTTCATCCGGCACAATGCCTCCCGCAAATTTCGACGGGTCTTGTGCTGCTTTAGTGAATAGTTCTCCGTAAGGAATGTAGTTGAGGTTGAGCAATTCCTGTTGATGGCGGCTAAGCGTGCCGACATAACTGGCGCTCAACACAGTGTTCCAGCCCAGATCGTGTTGAACTCCCAGGCTGAAACTCTGCACGTTTGGCACAAAGCCTTCAGGATCGGATGCGATAACGCTGGAAGTACCCAACGCCAGCTCGCCAGTGTTGGATCCGACAGTTGAGAGATTGCCAAAGTTGAAGAGTGGTTGGATGTAAAGCGGCGGCTGGCCAACCGAGGCGAAGGCCAGTTCGTTGCCCTGCACACGGTCATAACCCCAACGGTAACCTCCGCGCATCACTGTCTTCTTGTTTCCGAAAATATCCCAGGCAAAGCCAAGCACCGGGCCATATTGGAGGCCGCGATCCTTGATACCGCCAGGGTAATAATCCTTGCCATTTTGTTGCCCGTTAAACGGATCGCCCGAACCGGGAACGCTACGCCCAACCAAGTAAGCAGGCAGCAATGCGTTGGGATTCGCCGGATCGTAGGCTCGTTGGTTTGCTGCTGAACAGCCACCTGCCGCGAAAGTGCCCGCGACGCAAGTAGGCCGATATAACCGCACGGCTTTAGCGGGATCGAAGCGGTCAGCGACGAAGAAGAAGTCCTGTGACCGTTTATCGAATTGCGGCCTGATCCAGGACAGGCGCAAGCCATAATCAAGAGTTAGCCGATTGTTTACTTTCCAGTTGTCCTGGATGTACCACTCGTAGTTACTGGAGCGGTACTGACCCTGAATGATACCAATGTTCGGCTGCTGGTAGGTGTTGAAGAAACCGAGCAAGGCGTTGGAATACGGATGCCCGGTGTTGTTTGGGTCGTTGACGTTGTTGCTGAAGTTGATGATGGCGGAATTTCCGGCCACTTGATCTTTACGGCTGCGCTGGAAATAGAAACCAGCCTTTGCCGTATGCGTGCCAAAAACCTTGCTGACATTGTCGTAAATGTCAAAGGTCGTGTTGGAGTTTTTGTACGGGAACTGGCTGTAACCATTCGTTCCGCCATAGTTCTGGTTCGGTGTGCCGCCAAACGTGATGTTGAACCATTGCGTCGCGGGATAGGGAAACGGCGTCGCGAAATTGAATCCTATACCTGAATAGCTGGCGGCATCAGGCACAGTCGGATTAAGCGTCAGGTTGTTCTGGCTGGCACCAAAAATGAACTCGTTCGTCATCGTCGAAGAAAGCGCCGAAGTCACGTTGAGCGTGCTGTTCCAGGCAGGCGCTTGTTTGAAAATCAGATTGTCGAACGGAATCTGGTT
>JBGAPB010000273.1:0-8720 GCA_044221525.1 Blastocatellia bacterium
GCAATCGCTTTGACGGTGCGGACTATTTCGTCGGCGTCTTTGGTATCCAGACAAATTGGGAAGGCGTCAATCTGGGCGAATTCCTTGAACAGCATCGCCTTGCCTTCCATCACCGGTAAAGCCGCCGCCGGGCCTATGTCGCCCAAACCCAAAACCGCAGTGCCGTCTGTGACGACGGCTATGCAATTGCGTTTGATGGTCAGGTTGTAAACTTTTTCAGGGTCTTTGTGTATGGCCATGCAGACGCGGGCTACTCCGGGCGTGTAGGCGATTGAAAGGTCTGAGCGGTTTTGCAGCGGACGTTTGTTGGTGATTTCAATTTTGCCGCCGATGTGGCGCAAAAAGGTGCGATCAGAAACGTTGATGACTGTGACGCCGTCAACTTCGCCAACTGTCTTGGCAATGCTTTCGGCGTGTTCGTCGTCACCAGCGGCGACGGTAATGTCGCGTATCAGGTGATGAGCGCCGACTTCGACAATGTCTATTGCGCCAATGTTTCCACCGGCTTCACCGATGGCGGACGTGACGTGCCCCAGCATCCCTGGGCGGTTCGACAGTCGCAAGCGCAGAGTGATGCTGTAACCTTCACTCGGTATAACATTCATTCGTGGTGTCCTTTGTTGATAGGGGATTGTTAGAGCATCTATTAACGGCGCGGAGAATACCTTATGCCCAAAAGGCAGGCAAGAAATGCCGGGTGCGCGCTCTCTCGATTGTCAGAGACTTCATTTTCCCGCGAACCGCACGTAGCCCCATTTTTCAGGAACGTGCATGTTGATTTCGCCTTGAGGCGACCAGACCCAGTTGTCTTCGGGGCGACCGGCGACTTTGCGGTATTTGCCGCCTGAGATTGTGTGCTGCCATTCGACTCTTGAAAAATTCACTCGCCAACGGTCGCCAGCTTTCGGCGCTCCGATGGCGCGCGGGCTGCCGGTCAGGTCTTTCCACGGCAGAGCTATCTCAACCGACCACCCTCTATCCTTGTCTTTGGGATTGTTGATCGTACCGGCGACTGACACCGCCGTTTTCATTCCCGTCGCATTCCAACCGTCGTTGGCTTTGCCTCCGTGGCGATAGGGTTTGTCGAGCTGCAAATCCCAGACGGTGTTCAGCGCGTTGATCTCGATTTCGTAATAATTCAGCGTGTCGCCTTCGGGATCAATGAAGATTTCAAAATCATTGTCGTGAAAGATGACCGAATCGCGCTTGGTCAGAGTGCCCCAAACGTGAGGCTCTTCCAGTTCAGCCGCGAAGTAAAAGTAATCGTCGTCCCACAACATCTTGACGCGAGTTTTATACGCCGGCCGAGGTTTCGCGTCGCCTTCGATGTCAACGAAGTATTCAGTCCACACGGCTTTGCGCCATACGGCTTCGTTCAGTTTGCCGTCAATTTTGATTGGGGCAGACGCTCGCTGGCATTCGTAACTGTTCGGCTCTAATGGTTTGGCTTTCGGACGACCTTCAGCCAGCCACAACACGCAAACGATGATTGCCAAACCAACGCCAAACCCAGCCAAAGATTGCATCGCGATTTTTTTCATACACAAAATTAAAGTTCAGAGTTCACGCTTCAGCGTGTCAGCTTTTTTTACACGCTGAAGCGTGAACTCTGAACGGATACCAAAATTACACCTTGATGAAAATTCTGCGCCGGTAAAGCACCAGCATCAAAAGCCACCACAACCCGACATAACAAAGCGCAAACGCCAGCGAAGCGTTGATCGGCGATAGCCACGCGGCAAAAACATGTTCGTAAATCCAATCGCGCAACGTCCCTGGGGTTCCATCAAGTTTTGTCGCTTTGATGAACACCAACACCTTGAACATCAGGCTGGACAACACATACAGCGCCAACGCGTTGACTCCGAAAACCACGAACGGCTGCGCCCAGCGTCGAAACCCTTTCAAGTCAATCGCCCAGTAACACAGCGCCAGCAATTGCAAAGCCAGCCCGCCGGTAAACATCACATACGAACTTGTCCACAAAGGTTTGTTGATCGGAAACGTCCAGTCCCAAACATAACCGACGATTACACACAACGTGCCGACCACAAACAGCCCGGCGACTTTTTCAAAGGCATCGCGTTTTTGCATCAGCCATTGGCCGGTCAGCACTCCAATCAGCGCGGTTGAAATCGCAGGGATCGTGCTGAACAAACCTTCAGGGTCGTACATAGGTTTGTAAGTATGGCCAGGCATCAGCGTGCGATCCAACCACGAAGCCAGGCTGCCTTCGACAGACAAATCTCCGCGCATAAAACCGGGCGCGGCAATCAGCTTCATCGCCAGCCAGTAACCGACCAGCAACGCCGCGGCGACAATGACCTGAGTTCGCAGCTTCGATTTCAAAAAGATCAGCGAAGCAGCCAGATAACAAAGCGCCAGCCGCTGCATAACCCCAGGAATTCGCAGATGCTGGAACTTGTCCAGCGTGTAGGGAAATGCGTTGAGCAACAACCCAAGCCCGAAAATAATCGCCGAGCGGCGAAAGATTTTCAGGTAAAGATCACCCTGGCTACCTCCCAATGCTTTACGCTTCTCAAACGCCATCGGAATGGCTACGCCAATGATGAAAACAAAGAAAGGAAAGATCAGATCGGTCGGCGTCCAACCGTGCCAGGGTGAGTGAGATAACGGCGGATAAACTGCGCTGCCGTTGCCTGAATTGTTGACCAGCACCATTCCAGCGATGGTCAAACCGCGAAACACGTCCAACGAAACCAGCCGCCCTCCGAGCTTTTCCAAAGGTCGCGGGTCAACGTTTTGCTCTGTCATTTGGGGGTCTCCTGATGATTGGGATTTTGTCGGCGGCAGATTGTCACAGACTTCGGAAAAGGAAAATGGCCGCCCGACGGTTCGAGCAGCCATAGAAAAACCCTTTCCCACGAAGCCACACGAAGAGGACACGAAGAAGAGAAGGAATAGACAGGATTCACAAGATTGCACAGGATTGTGTTTCAACCTGACTCCATCCAATGTGCCTCAATCATCCATCCTGTTGAATCCTGTAAATCCTGTCTAAAGTTTTTTCTTCCCTTCGTGCTTTCTTCGTGTGGCTTGGTGGGAGAAAATGCCCTTTTCTTGAGAGATCAACGCTGAGCTTTGCGTTCTCTGGCGTCGTCAATGTCTTCGACGGCGGCGGGAGAAGAAATAATTCCGCCTTTGAATTTCGGGGCAATGTCCACTCGACCAAGCAGTATCCGCTGCATCCGTTTTGGCAAAATGTACTGAGCAGCACGAACTATCTTGTTCACAATCGAAGCCAGATCGCCTCTGCCATCCCAGTGTTCCTGAATAACACCGTCATCCGTTCTGGCCAGCAACCGTAAAACGACCAGCGAAACCAGATACAAATCGTCCACCTGCCCGATGAACGGAATCATGTCCGGTATCAAATCCAAGGGCGAAATGACGTAAACAATTGCGCCAACAAGCATGGCTTTTTCGGCCATCGGGACGCGAGAATCAGTGAAAAGCCGCCCAAGCAACTTCAGAAAATTCGGAATGAGCATTATCACGCTCTTCAAAAAACCTTTCGCTTCCTTGCGGTCGCGATACGGGGCAATGTCTGTAACGTTGTTTTCTTCCATTTTCCTCCTCCATGTTGGTTCGTTTGCCGAAGCGCGGCTTCTGATGGTTAAATGCCGCGCGCCGTTGCAATGGGTTGCAAAAGGCGGCGCAATTTAACCATTCATCAAAGACTGACACAAACCAGCTATGACAACCGAAGTTTTCCCGGAGTCGTTGGAGCTGACCGACAACGATTCAGTGTTGCAGATTGCCTGGGCCGACGGCCACACGGGTCGCCATCGGCTGTCCGTGCTTCGCGCGAAATGCCCCTGCGCCAGTTGCCAGGGTCATCATCCGTCGCAAAGCCTGAACCTGAAAGCCGAACAATTCCCAGACATTCGTATCAGTGATCTGGCCACCGTGGGCAGATACGCTTACAGCATCAGTTGGAGCGACGGCCACAACACAGGGCTTTATACGCTGAACATGCTGCGCGAGTTGGAGAACTCGGCTTAACAACAACTCAAAATGAAAACAGTAATTTTATGTGGCGGCAAAGGCACTCGATTGGGCGAACACGGTGCCAGAGTGCCAAAAGGTTTGATCGAAATCGGCGGCCAGCCTGTGCTGTGGCACATCATGAAGCTTTACCAGCATCACGGGTTGACCGATTTCATCCTCTGTCTGGGTTATCTGGGCGCTGAAATCAAGCGTTATTTCACCGAGCATTACTTCATTGACCGTGAACCTCTTCATTCCGATTTGGCTCCATCGCCCGATCTGGCCGGAGACTTTCAATTGCGCTGGCAACACGCCGACGGCGGCGAACTCTGCATCATCTTTGCCGAAACTGGAGCTGAAACCAACACCGGCGGACGCATCAAGCAAATCGAAAAATACCTGGGCGATGACCAAACTTTCTGCGTGACTTACGGAGACGGTCTGGCCAGCGTTGACCTGAAAGCCCTGCTGGATTTTCACCGCTCGCACGGACGAACTGCTACGCTGACGGCAGTTCATCCGCGCTCGAATTTCGGAATCATCAAACTGGACGGCGAATCGGCAGTCACCGACTTTGAAGAAAAACCGGTCATGCAGGAATGGATCAACGGCGGATTTTTCGTCTTCAACCGGCGGCTGTTTGAATACCTGACCGAAGATTGCGTGCTGGAACGTGAGCCGCTGGAACAACTTGCCGCCGAACGGCAACTGATCGCTTACCAGCATTCCGGCTTTTGGAAATGCATGGACACTTACAAGGATAACGTCGAATTCAATCAGCTCTGGGACAGCGAACAGGCGGAGTGGAAAATTTGGGACTGATGACTTCTTCCTTTTGGAATAACCGGACGGCCTTCGTCACCGGCGCAACCGGTTTTGTAGGCTCGCACATCGCGCGTTTGCTGGTTGAGCAGGGCGCTCGCGTGGTTTGTTTGCAGCGCGATGCTGTGAAATCCAACTCACTGGACTTGTTCGACCTGCGCCGTCGAGTGACGGTCGTCACGGGTTCGATTGAAGACCATAGTTTGATGGAGCGGATTCTGGCCGAGTACGAAATCGAAGCCGTCTTTCACCTGGCCGCCCAGGCCATTGTCGGCGCAGCCAATCGTTCGCCGCTTTCGACTTTTGAGGCCAACATACGCGGCACTTACTTTCTGCTGGAAGCCTGTCGTCGGGCCGAAACCGTCAAGCGCGTGGTCGTTGCTTCCAGCGACAAGGCCTACGGGTCACACGACGATTTGCCTTACCAGGAAGATTACCCGCTGCTGGGTTTGTTTCCTTACGACGCATCGAAAGCCTGCACAGACATTCTGGCTCGTTCGTTCGCTCACACTTATGGAGTGCCGGTTGCGGTTTCTCGCTTTGCGAACATTTACGGGCCGGGCGATATGAACCTGTCTCGTATCATTCCAGGAACGATTCTGTCGGTGTTTCGGGATGAAGCTCCAATTATCCGCAGCGACGGAACTCCTGTCCGCGAATTCGTACACGTAAACGACGTGGCCAGGGGTTATTTGCTGCTGGCTGAAAAGATCGCAGACACCGCAGGCGAAGCCTTCAACTTTGGTGCTGACAATCCGGTGAACATGCTTGATCTGGTCAATCAAATCATTCGGCTGGCTGGCAAAGAAAACGAACTGAAACCCACAGTCCTGCTGGATCACAAAATCGAACGAGAGATTGACGCTCAATACCTGTCCGCCGACAAAGCCGAAAACCGTCTTGGCTGGCGAGCGGAAATCACTCTGGAAGACGGCTTGCAGCGGACGATTGACTGGTATCGCGAGAATTTAGAAAAGCTGAGTTAAGCTCATTTCTTAGGCGCGACCGACAAAATCCGTTCAATCAGCTTAGGATCGTTCGGCAACATATTCGACTTCGGCAGTCTTTCCACCAAGGTCGCCCAATTCCTGTCGGCGGCAAAAACCCTTTTGAATAGCGGTAAAGCTTCGTCAATTTTCTTTGCATTGGCCAAAGTGATGGCGTGCCAGAAAACCATCTCGATGTTGTCAGGCGCGATCGCTTCGGCGGCGGAGTATTCGCGGACGGCTCCGTCAATGTCGTTTTTGGCGAACAAGTCATCACCGGAGTTCATGTGGTTGTAAGCGCGTTGCAGCTTGATCAGCCGCTTCAATTCAACCAGCGGTTCTTTGCTGTCTTCGACTCGCAGATCAAAAAGCTTGTCGGCCCAGGGTCGCCCGGAGGATTTGCCGTTGACGATCAAAATTGCGGCTGATTGCTTTCCGCGAATGTCGCCGCCTTCGCCTTGCGCGGCTTCGAGCGCAGCCATCAAGCGGTCGGCCAGATCGCCCTTTGCATTTTCAAAAGCCTTCGACATCGCTCCCCAGACAGTGTCATTCAGCATCAGGTTGGCTTGCGCCGAATAGTTGACGCCGACTTTGTGGCCGGCGGCGATGATGCAATGTTCGCCGGTGTGAGCCGCGACTCGGCCTTCGGCGTCAATCATCGCCACTTGCCGAACATCGGCTTGGGCGTCTGCGGCCAGCAAAGATTTCAAAGCATCCGGCGCGCTCTTCCCCGCCCTCATCAACTGCAAACCGAGCGCGCCATAAGAAGGATCAACGATTGATTGCGTAGCCACCGCGCCAACTCCAGCTTCCGCCCAGGTCACCAAACCTCCGACCGAAAACCAGTTTGATTGGACGGCGACTCCCATCTGACCGGTTTGTGGATCGCGTGCAACAATCGAATAAGTGTGAACCAAAGGTTGATGTCGCGGCGAAAGCTCTGCAGCCGCTTGCTTGTCAGCTTCGCGGGTTTGCGCTAAAACCAGCGCGGACATAGAAGCCAGACTGACCGCCAGAACAATCGGTCTGACGAAGTTCCAAACAGCAATTTTTACGGTGAAATTGGTCATTTACGTATCTCCCGGAAAATTGAAATTTCAGATTTGAGATCAAGGAAGAATCAGACTATGAAACATTCAGCAGCATTTGAACAACTCTGCGAAGACGCCAAAACGCGAGTCCGCGAAATAACCGTCGCCGAAGTAAAACAGAAACTGGACGCAGGCGAACAGTTCGTTTTCATTGACGTGCGCGAAGACAACGAATGGGACGTG
Source organism: Blastocatellia bacterium (assembly GCA_044221525.1). Classification (GTDB taxonomy): domain Bacteria; phylum Acidobacteriota; class Blastocatellia; order RBC074; family RBC074; genus RBC074. The sequence goes on from JBGAPB010000273.1 coordinate 7,094, forward strand.
GATCATGCCGCCGGTGCACAACACCTGGGACGCGGCATCATCGAACGCGACATTGAAAAAGTCGTCCCGGACAAATCCGCCGAAGTTGTTTTGTATTGTGGCGGCGGCTTTCGCTCGGCTTTGGCGGCGGACAACTTGCAAAGAATGGGTTACACAAACGTGCTTTCGATGGCTGGCGGCATCAAGGCTTGGCGGGATGCTGGGTATTCAATGGAATAGTCGGGAGTCGGGATACAGTAGGCGAAAGATTGAATTTTCAGCCTATCTAATCCCGACTCCTGATTTCTCCTGGTTTCTCTAAAAGATCGTAACCTTCACAGATAGATATTTCTTCGGATTCTGCCGGAAGTCATAAATCAATTTGGTTATCTCAGCCGACAGAGTGTTGACGTTGTTATAAAGCTTGTCGTCTTTGAGCAGCTTCCCGGCTGTGCCTTCGCCATTTTCCAGCCGAGTGGCAATGCCTTTTAATTTCTCAACCGTATCGCGGGCATCGGCATAAAGCTTTTCATCCTTGACCAATTTGCCCAGATTGCCATCACCGTTTTCGATCTTGGCCATGATTCCGTCCAACTTGGCGGAAATCTTGTCGGCTTTAACAATGACAGCGTTGGCGTTGTTGTAAAGCTCCTCGCTTTTAACCAGTTTACCCAGAGTGCCATCGCCCTTGGTCAGTTGCGCGTTGAGTTGTTCTGAGATGCTGCGGAGTTGCGTGATGGTTTCGGTGACCTGACCGTAAAGCTGCGGATCGTTGATCAGCTTGCTGAAAGTGCCGTCGCCATCCTTGATGGCGGAAATCAGGGTTTGCGCTTTCAAAACGGTGTCGTTCAGGTTGACGTAAAAAGCTTCGTCGTTCAGCAACCGGCCTGCCGTGCCTTTGCCGTTTCGCAAATCACCGGTCATCGCCTTGATGTCGGCGGAGATGTCATTCAAGTTGGTGACTGCGGTTTGAGCCGCGTTCAAAATATCGCCGACGCTTTTTTGCGCCTGACTTTTGATTTTGTCTCCGTTGACAATCGCTTTGCCGCTGAGCGTGCCGGGCGTGATGTCAATCACGTTATCGCCCAGAACACCGGCTGTTTTCAGCGTAGCTACCGAATCGCTGCGTATGCGCTCGATGGCAGGTCGCCCGTCCAGCGTGCCGTCAATGTCCATGATGATTTCGATATTGCCTGCTTCAGTGGCGGCTTTGGCGTCAGCAGGAATTGCCCGGCTGAAGTTAATGTCTTTAACGCTGCCGATCTTTTTGCCGGACAGGCGGACTTCAGCGCCTTTTCGCAACCCGTCAACGCTGGACATTTCCGTGCGAACGGTCGTCGTTTTACCGAAGCCCGGTAATTTCAGATCTCCGCTGACGGCAAAAATTACCAAAATCAAAATCGCCAGGGCTAGCAAAACCAAAAGTCCGACTCGCAATTCGGACAATCGTGCTGTTTTGTTCTGCGGCATAAATCCTCCGACTTAATAAGCCTTTATTTCTGATTGAGAAACTTTTGAATGTAGGGGTTGGACATTTGACGCATCTGCACGTTGCTGCCGTTGAAGATGACATCACCGTCTTTGAGCATGATGAACTTGGTGTTTATCAGGCAGAGCTTGTCGCCTTCCTGTTCGAAATGCACATTGC
>JBGAPB010000274.1:0-9133 GCA_044221525.1 Blastocatellia bacterium
CCAAACATCGTTTTCATCATGTCAGACGATCATGCTGCACACGCAATCAGTGCTTACGGCAGTCGGCTGAATAAAACTCCGAACATTGATCGGCTGGCAAACGAAGGAATGAAGTTTGAAAATTGCTTTGTCACCAATTCGATTTGCACGCCCAGCCGGGCGGTGATTTTGACCGGAAAATACTCTCACCTGAACGGCGTCCCGGTTTTTAATCACATAGACAACAATCAGCCTTTGCTGTCGAAATACATGCAAGCCGCCGGTTATCACACCGGGATGATTGGTAAATGGCACTTGGGCGGTAACAACCCGAAGCGCCCCGATGACGGCAAACCGACGGGCTTCGATTACTGGAACATACTGCCCGGTCAAGGCGCTTATTTCGATCCGGTCATGATCGAAATGGGAGAAAGGAAAAAGCTTACCGGTTACACCACCGACATCATTACCGATCTGGCGCTGAACTTCATTGACAAGAGTCCGAAGGACAAGCCTTTCTTTCTGATGTTCCATCACAAAGCTCCGCATCGGAATTGGCAGCCTGATGAAAAGCATCGCAAGCAGTTTGAAAATTACGATCCGCCGATTCCGGCTACGTTTGACGATGACTACAAAGGCAAGTCGGACGCCGCCAGCCAATCCACCATGCACATTGATACCGACCTGAGAGAGTCCGACACAAAAGGCAAACCTCCTGCCGGACTGAGCGGCGCTGAACTGAAGAAGTGGAAGTTTCGCCGGTACATGCAGGATTATCTGGCTTGCGTTCAGTCGGTTGACGACAACATCGGACGCTTTTTGGATTATCTGGACAAAAACGGATTGGCCGAAAACACGATAGTCATTTACACCTCGGATCAGGGCTTTTTCCTGGGCGAGCACAACTTTTTCGACAAGCGATTTATGTATGAAGAATCGCTGCGTATGCCTTTCCTGATTCGTTGGCCTGCCCAGATCAAACCCAAGTCGGTCAGCAAAGGCATGATTCTGAATGTGGATTTTGCTGAGACCATGCTAGACGCCGCTGGGGCGAAAATCCCCGCCGATATGCAAGGCCGCAGCTTTTTGCCTTTGCTGAAAGGGCAAACGCCCAAAAATTGGCGGCGCTCGATGTATTACCGCTATTACCACCCCGGCGACCACAACGTTGCCACTCATTACGGAGTGCGAACGGATCGGTACAAACTGATTTTCTTCAACAAGCTAAACCAGTGGGAACTGTACGATCTTCAGAAAGACCCGATCGAAATGAAGAATGTTTACAGCGATCCTGCTTACAAAAAGATCGTTGAGAGTTTGAAGAAAGAAATGTACCGATTGAAGAAAGCTCTGAAAGACGACGATCAATTTGCCGACAAATTGCCGGTTGACGACGTGGGGTGACAATCCATGCAAATCCAGCTTCGATTGGCCACAACCGAAGACATTCCGGCGCTCGATCAACTGATGCGAAAGTCAGTTCGCGGATTGAGCGCCGGTTATTACACCGAACGGCAAATTGAAATTTCGCTGGTTCACGTCTTTGGCATAGACACTCAGCTCATTGCCGATGGCACGTACTTTATCGCCGAAGCGAACGGGCAGTTGGCTGGCTGCGGCGGATGGAGTAAACGCCGAACGCTTTACGGCGGAGATCAAACCAAGCAAGGCGAAGACAACCTGCTCGATCCGGAAACTGAACCTGCGCGCATCCGAGCCTTTTTCGTTGATCCCGACTTTGCCCGCCAGGCGGTAGCCGCCAAATCATCGAAGCCTGCGAGGCCGCGGCGCGCGCGGCTGGCTTCCGCAAATACAGCAGGAGCAACACTGCCCGGCATTCCGCTTCTATGCCGCCCTGGGTTATCAGCCGATCAAAGAAGTCGAAGAGCCTATGCCCGAAGGCGAAGTCCTTCCGCTGGTGATTATGGGAAAGAAGTTTCTGGATCGCTAAGTGGTGGCGCTGACGTTAATCCCATCGAAGATCAAATAGAAAAATCCCGGGCCTGATGCTAGACTGCGCCCGCAGTTTCTCCCTGCAGTTATCAACAAATTTTCAACTTATGCCAATTAACATCGGTTCTCGTTTAATTGCTGGATAATTTCGCTGCTCGAGGTGGGCAGGATGGAAGATTTTATCTGGCTCAGGATTCCAGGTTGAATCGCAAAGTTGCGTTGAAAATCCTGCCCGCGCTTTACACAAATGACGCCGAACGGGTTCGCCGTTTTGAAAAAGAAGCCAAATCCGCCAGCGCCCTGAATCATCCGAACATCATCACCATTCACGAAGTCGGTCAGGTAACGACTGATTCAGGCAACGCGCATTTCATAGCCACCGAATACATCGAAGGTCAGACGCTGCGTAAGAAAATAAGAAAATCGGCTCTGACCGTGGCCGAAACCATAGAAATCACCATTCAGATTGCCGCCGCGCTGGAAGCCGCGCACTCGGCTGGCATATTGCACCGCGACATCAAGCCCGAAAACATCATGTTGCGACCGGATGGTTACGTGAAGGTGCTGGATTTCGGACTGGCAAAGTTGACTGAACGCGGCGGCTCTGACCCAGACAGCCCGCCTTTGCCAATCGAACATGAAACCGATCCGGGTTTGGTGCTGGGCACTGCAACTTACATGTCGCCTGAACAGGCGCGCGCTCAACGGCTGGACGTTCGGACTGATATTTTCAGCTTGGGAATAGTCTTTTACGAAATGATTGCCGGGCATTCGCCGTTTCAGGATCAAACAGCCACAGACGTAATGGCTGCGATTTTGCACCGTGAACCTCAACCGCTGTCCAACTTCTCCTCCGAAGTCACTTTCGACCTGGACAAGATTTCCCAAAAGCTGTTGGCCAAAGATCGTGAAGCCAGATTTCAGACGGCTAAAGAATTGCAAATCGCGCTGAAAAATTTGCGTCAGCGAACAGCCATGCAATCAGTCATGTCTCAACCGCTGCATTCGACCAGACGAACCAGATCGGAGAATGCCCGACCAACAGGCGATCCAAGTCCCGACGTGGAAACTCTGCAAACTCAGGTCGGACTGGCTGGCATAGACACTGGTTCGGTTTCGGCGGCCAATCACACCAGCGCCACAGTTATTCTGAGCGAGCTGAAAAAGCATAAAGGCGGAGTCTTTGCCGGATTACTGCTTCTTGTTGTGGTTGTCGCTGCCATTGGCTTTGGCGTCGCCAGATGGATGACTTCAGAAACCAAAGAGCCGGCGTTCAAGAACGCGAAGTTCACTCGGTTGGCAACTTCAGGGCGCCCAACCGACGCAGTGATTTCGCCCGATGGTAAATACATCGCTTACATTGCTGACGACGGGAACCAGCGGAGTTTATGGCTTAGACAGGTAACGGCAACCAGCAACGCAATTCAGATCGCACCGGCTTCGGAGTTACGGTTTCGCTCGCCGACGTTTTCGCACGATGGAAACTACGTTTTCTTTGTACAGCGTAAGTCTGATTCACCAACAGGCGATCTTTATCGAGTGCCCACAATCAGCGGTTCGACGCGCAAACTGCTTTCAGGAGTCAGCAGTCCGGTTGCGCTTTCGCCCGATGACAAACAGATCGCCTTTGTTCGAGAGATGGCGGATTCAAGCGCCTTGATCGTAGCCAATGCCGATGGAACGAACGAGCGTGAATTACGACGGCGTAAATTGCCGGATTCGTTTTCGATTGAGGGGCCGGACTGGTCGCCCGATAGTCAAACCATTGCCTGCCCTGTTGCCAATTTCGCCGGAGGCATCAACCAGAATGTCCTAGCGGTGCAAGTTTCCGGCAACGATGAAAAAATTCTGCTTGCACAACCATGGCCGAATATCGGTAGAGTGGTTTGGACTGGGGACGGCAAAGGAATTCTGATGACTGCACGCGAACCAAACGATTTGGGCGCAACTGGCAGGCAAGTCTGGTTTGTCAGCTATCTTCAAAGCGGCCACGGAAAAGCAACTCGTGTCACCAACGACTTGAACGATTACAGAGGCGTCACCATTTCGGCTGACGGAGCGACAATCGCAGCGGTACAGATAAACCAGGTTTCAAATTTATGGGTGGCTCAATTGGCAAACGGCGGCAGCCCGCGTCAAATTACTCTCGGCTCCGGCAGTAACGACGGAGTGCAGGGTTCAGCCTGGACGCTGGACGGAAAGATAATTTACTCCTCAAACTCCAGCGGCAAACCAGACCTTTGGAAAATCAACGCCGACGGCACGGGCGCTCAACAACTGACTACGGACGCAGGTTACAACACGTTTCCAGCCGTTTCCCCCAACGGACGCCATATCGCGTTCGTTTCCGACCGCAGCACCTCCGGCGGCAGTATTGGCATTTGGCGAATGGACAGCGACGGCGGCAATCTGAAACAGCTAAGTTTCGGCCAGCTCGATCTTGACCCGCGCTTTACGCCTGGAAGCGATGCCGTTATTTTTTCTTCAATCAAATCGGGTAAACGCACTTTATGGAAGGTTTCAGTTGACGGCGGCGAACCGACGCAATTGCTAACTGCGCTTTCGGAATACCCTGTGGTTTCACCCGACGGCAAATGGCTGGCTTGCTCCTACCGCGACGAGAAAACATCTGTCGCCGCAAAATTTGCAGTGCTGCCAATCTCCGTCTTACTGCCTGGCTTACTGGCCGGGTCAGAGAGTTCACCGACGGCGGCTTTTGATATTCCAACGACTCCGTGGCGGCTGGTGCGCTGGTCGCCGGATAGCCAGTCGCTGACTTATGCGGCTTCTATCAGCGGCACTTCAAACATATGGAGCCAACCAATCAATGGCGGTTCCCCCAAACAAATGACCAGCTTCGGCTCCAATCAGATTTTCGGATTTGATTGGTCACCAGACGGCAAATCCCTGGCTTTGGCTCGCGGACTGGAAACACGCGAAATCGTTTTGATCAGTAATTTCAAGCAGTAGTTGGCGGATGGTGGTCGGGGATTTGAAGTTTTCCCACAGACCACCAGCCGCCAGCCACCAACCACCATGTTCAAAGATAAACGCTTAATTCCAATTTTCATCGTCGTCTTCGTAGACATACTTGGCTTCAGCATAGTTCTGCCGCTGCTGCCTTATTACGCCGGGTTGTTCAGCGCCTCTGACCAAACCATCGGCTTGCTGATTGCCTCCTACTCAATGTGCCAGTTTGTGGCTGCTCCACTTTTAGGCAACCTCAGCGACAGTTACGGGCGGCGCCCGGTGCTGCTTTACAGTCAGTTCGGTTCATTGGCAGGATTTATTCTTCTCGGTTTGGCGATGCACCTTCCAAACTCGCTGGCCTGGATGTTTGTCGCCAGAATGATTGACGGTTTTTCTGGCGGCAATCTGACGGTTGCCCAAGCTTATATCAGCGACATTGCCCCGCCAGAAGAGCGCGCTAAAACCTTTGGGATAATTATTGGCGGATCGTTTGGAATGGCTTTCACCATAGGCCCGGCGTTGGGTTCGCTGGTTTCGTCACGATTTGGATATGACATTTCGGCTTATGTTGCCGCTGTAATTTCGCTGACCAGTATTATGGCTACGACCTTTTTGCTGCCCGAAACTCAGCATCAAGGGGATGAATCCCGCCCGCGCGGACTGGCCATGTACACGCGCGCTCTGGATTATCTTTCGCTGGCAGAGCTTCGTCCGCTGCTCTTCATTTTCTTTTTCATGTCGTTGCCGTTCACGATTTACACCACAATGTTTCCGCTCTTTGCTAAGAAACAATTGAACTTCAGCGTGGATCAAGCCGGTTACTTTCTGGCTCTGGTCGGCTTGCTGGGAGTTTTCTGGCAGGCGGGAATGATCGGCCCAATCGTCAAACGCTTTGGCGAATACAAGTCGCTGATTATGGGGCTGACCGCCAGCGCCATCGGGCTTTATTACGTTGTGTTCGTCAACGTCTGGTGGAAGCTGATTATCGTGGCGTTGCTGTTTTCTTTCGGTCATGGAGTTTCTCGTCCGCCATTAACCGGAATCATTTCTCGCGCCGCTCCGCCAAATCGCAGAGGCGGAGTTTTCGGAGCAATGACTTCACTGGAAAGCTTGACCAGAATTCTGGGACCGATCCTTGGAGGCTGGATAATCGCAGTTCACCCAACCTGGTTGGGTTGGGTTGGCGGTTCCCTGTTTGTCATTGCCTTGTTGATCGGGCTTTCGCTGAAAACGAAAAGCACGTAGTCCCGCCTTTAGGCCAATGAGGTTAAGTTAGTCTCCCAACTCGTAGACACAAGCGTGTCAACGAAATAGAAGAAAGCATGGTTAAAAAAAGAACTCCGTATTGTTGAACATCTGAAGCGAATCTTGTTTGCCGACAAGACGCGGGAAAAGTTTCGCGTCTGTGACAAAGACTTTACCCGCAACCGGGTGCTAACCTTTTCCATCGTTGCTATGTCAATTCTTCGAGGTCACAAACTCTCGCTCCAGAATGCGCTCAACAAAGTGTTTGCAGCGCTGGGCAAACTGCGCCTCACGCCGACCAATAGCGCCTTATGTCAGGCCAGACAGAAAATTGATCCCGCCTTGTTTGTCCATCTTCATCAAGCCACCCGGGACGATTTTTACAAACTCTACGGGCAAGATGGAGAAGTCCTGACTTGGCGAGGGCATCGCGTTCTGGCCTACGACGGCACGGACTTGAATTTGCCCATCACGCCCGAACTGCAAAAGGCCTTCAGTGTCCAACGCAATCAACACGGCTCGGAGTGTGTCCAAGCTCTGGCCGGCGTACTCTATGACGTGCGTAACGACATCGCCCTCGGCGCGCAATTGGGACGACTGCAAGCCGAAAAGAATTTTCTGCTCGGCGATCTGTGGGAGGCCACCAAGCCAGGCGATCTGATCGTGATGGATCGCCTGTTTGCCGATTACAGCGTGATCGCTCAGGCCGAAAAAACGAGGCGCAAAGTTCTCATTCGCTGCCCAAAAGGACGATTGACCGTCGTTGACCAGTTTTGGGAGTCAACCGCCACCGAACAGATCGTGACGCTCAAGCTGCCGCAATCCCCACAGACCCGAAAATATGTGGGGGAGAACGACCTGCCGACCTCGGTCCGGGTTCGCTTGGTCAAGGTCTTGCTCGAGACCGGCGAAACCGAAGTGCTGCTGACGACCTTGTGCGATCGCCGACGCTACCCGCTCCGCGAGTTCAAACAGGTCTACCACTGGCGGTGGGGCGTAGAAACCTTCTACGACCGCGTCAAAAACATCTTTGAAGTCGAACGGTTCAGCGGTTTTTCCGAAACCGCCATCAAACAAGACTTCTTTGGAGTGATCTTTTTAGCGACACTCGAAAGCATTCTCGCCAAGGCTCCTCAATCGGAGTTAGCCGAACGCGATCGCCGCCGGTGGAACAAGACTCAAGCGCAAGTCAACCGGGCAGTGAGCTACGTGTCGTTGGTCGACCGAGCCGTTCAACTGCTGGCGGACCCACATTCGGATCCGGCGGAGGTTCTCGAGGAACTCCACTTTCTGTTTAAGAAAGACCCGACCCGTAATGAAAAGGGGCGTAAGTTTGAGCGAAAAAAGTTTAACCACGCGGTGTCATTGCGCTTCCAGAAGTATAACAAGCGCATCACCGCCTAACTTAACCTCATTGGCCTTTAGGCGGAAGGTAGTGGCGGTCAGACCAATTCCGCCTAAAGGCGGGACTACGAACTTTTACAAAGGAGCCACTTCGCAGAAGACTTTAATCGCGCCATTGGCGTTCGACAGTTTGTCGAACATCTCGCGATAATTTTCCAAGCCTTTGACCGGGTGAGTCAGCAGCTTTTTCATCCAACAAGGATATTCGGCTTGAGCCTGAGCCATGTCGCGCACACCCATTTCAAAGTATTCGCGGTTGGCGTTGACCGTGCCGACCATGACTTTGTTGCCGAGCACGAACTCCAGATTGATCTTGTCCGCCGGAACTTCGACTTTGCGGTCGCCACCTGTCACCGACGACAAAACCAGCACTCCGTTTTTGCCGAGCGCCTGCATGCTTTCAAAAACAATGGGCGAATAACCTGTGGCTTCAAAGATGATGTCGAACGGCCCGTACTTCTGTGCGCCTTCCAGTACGGGCAAGTCGTCCGTGGTTTCGTAACGCGCGCCTATGGCTTCAAGCAGATCAGAGTTCAAATACGGCTTTGGCACTTTGCCGAAAACGGTCACGTCCAACCCTCGCAACCGCAGAGCCAGAGCGGCCAGCAAACCAATCGTTCCGGCTCCCATCACCGCAGCTTTTTTCGGATGCCAGACTCGCAACCGTCGCTGAATTTCATAAGCCTGATGAATGCCTTTTTCGACGACGGTCATTGGCTCCAACAACACACCGACTTCTTTCAAACCTTGCGGGATTTTGACGATGAACTCGGCGTCGTCAACATAATACTCAGTCAAGTAACCGTGACGGAGATTGATGCCGCGCTCGAAGTAAGTGTCGTCCGTCGTCATATCATTTGTCCCAATCAAATCGTAAATTGATTTGCCGGGGCGGCGAACGGTGGCTACGACGTAATCTCCGGGTTTGAGTTCGGTGACGTTGGGGCCGACGGATTCAACCTGTCCGAAACCTTCGTGACCTGTAACCAGGAAATCATAACCTTCAGGCGCAGCGCCGTATTCAGCCGCGTTGATCTCTTTGTCCGTACCGTCAACACCGACGCGCAAAACTCTAACCAACACGCCTCGACCGTTCGGAACTTCGCGGACGTTCGGCATTGGTAATTCAGCCAGATGAACGCTGTCCGGTTTGCCCGGAAAAACTGCAATCGCTTTCATGCTCTCTCCTCTTTTTTATCCACGAAATCACACGAAGAAGCCACGAAGAGAAGAAAAAATTTTAGACAGGATTTACAGGATTCAACAAGATAAAGACTTTAGCCGGAGTTGCTGGCCAGTCCTGTTCGATCTTGTAAATCCTGTCTGCCTTCTTCTTTGCCGTTCTTCGTGCTTTTAAGTGTGCCCTCGTGGGCAGGTTTTACTTTTTCAGTTTCGGCCAGTTCTCGTTGCCCTTTTTGATGAAACCCGGAATGTCGGCTTCCCATTTCTTCTGCACGTCTTTGCTGTAATTCAGGTAAAGCTTTCCATCAATGATTCGCCAGGCTTCCGGGTCAATGTTGGCCGTGTAACCGTTCGCTACCGCCCACGCGCAATAACCGCCGAATTGGGGCGCGTACTTTTC
>JBGAPB010000275.1:0-8857 GCA_044221525.1 Blastocatellia bacterium
TGGTCAAACACATCCGCAGCTTGAAGAAATAGCTTCACAGTTCAGAGTTCACGCTTCAGCGAGTCTTAATCAACTAAACACACTGAAGCGTGAACTCTGAACCTTACTTGATCTTCAGCACCCGCCTTGCGTTCTCGTACAAAATCTTCCGCTCAATCTTCTTTGTTGGTGACAATCGCCGAACAGCTTCCAGGCATTTGATGCCGCTGCATCTGGTGTCTTTGGTCGTTTCGTCCTGGCAATCGCTGCCGTACATCAGTTTGTTTTGATGACGGCGGAAGAATTCTTTGGTGAAAGCTTCGTCGCGGGATAAAGCATTCAGCCCCGAACCCGCCGACAGGTCTCCGTAAAAATTTGAGTAATCAGCCAGCCAGCGGTCGGTTAATCCTCCGGCAGTCAGCGCGCCTTTCGGGTACAACGCTGTTTGGTCGTGGTTGCGATCAATGTTTCCCCAAAACGTCTGCGCGTGTCCTATGAAATTCACGCGGGGGAATTTTTCCAAGACCTTATGAAACCGCTCGAAGCCAGTGTTGTATTTGCCGTGCTGAAAATGCATCAGCACGGGCACGTTGTAATCTTTGGCCAAGGCCGCAATCAGTTCGATGTGTTTGGAATCGCAATCCACGAAAAACTTTTGCTCGCCGATGCCGATGGCTCCGGCTTTCAGATACTTTTCAATGACCGTGCGAGCTTCGGGCAGGTCGGCGACTTCGTTGGCGAAGAAGACAAATTCGTTTGGGTATTGTTTGGCCAGAGCCACAACCGAATCGTTGCCGTAACAATCGGCTTCCAGGCCGAACTTCGATCCGGCGGGCAGCAGTACGGTTTTGGTCGCTCCCAGGGCGCGTTGATGGCGAATCAAATCCGCATCGCTGCGTCCCCAGTAATGGGTGTGCTGGTGAATGTCTATGATGGGTTCGGCGGCTTGAGCGGCTGTGGCGGCTAACGCGCCGACTGCTCCGGCCAGAAAGGTTCGACGGGAAATAGTTGGGTTCATGATTTGTCTGGTTAGGGAATGTCGTTGATGCTCAAAAAAGAAGACTCAGTTTGACGCGCGTTGCGTCGCCCTGAGTCTACAATCACCCCTCAACCCAAACCAAAGGAGGACAATTCAGCTTTGCACTGTTTGACCGAAAAACCTTTCGCCGACGATTGGAATCTGGCGGCGGTGAATCAACAAAACCGCGGCGCTGCAAACGAAGACTACAACCGCCAGAGCAAACAATTCTCCGTTGTCGCCGACCGCCGTCAGTTTGATTCCCAACATTGTCAGATGACTCATAATCGCGCCACTGATCGTTCCCAACGAAAGCAACGCGCCCAGCCAGACAGTGCGCGGCATCAATAACAACGCTGAAGCGATCAACTCAATTACGCCGGAACCGATTCTTCCCCACGGTTCAGCGCCCAGCGTTTTGAAGATATAAACCGATTCCGCCGCGCCGGTGAATTTGAAAAACAAGGTTTGCAGCAAGATTACAGCAACTACGATTCGTAACAGCCAGCTCAGAATGTTTTGTCCTTTGCTCAGTTCCATGCAGGTCTCTCCGAAGTGTCCGGCAAGCTTCATCCATTGTGAAGTTTGCCGGATAGTGATGGTCACTTTTCCAGTGAAGAGCGGCGCGCTGTTGCGCCGTCCTCGCAGGTTGAATACTTCGAAGCGCGCCGGATATTCCAGCCGTCGGATTTTATTCGTAACGAAGAGATTCGATGGGATCGGTTTTGGAAGCTCGAAGCGCAGGCCACAATCCGCTGAAGACGCCCACGATCATCAAAATTCCGGTGGCGGTCAGAACTACATCGCCTGACAACAGCAGGTAAATGTCTGTTTGTTTGGTTGGGTCTTCCAGCAGGTCGGCCAGGAAAGGGCGATGTCCGGCAAAAGTCACCATCAACCATGAAAGCGCAATCCCCAGGACTCCGCCCAGAAACGTGATGACCAGAGCTTCCAGAATGAATTGGATCAGTATGTGGCGACGCCGAGCGCCCAGAGCTTTGCGAACTCCGATTTCGCGCGTTCGTTCGGTCACTGAAACCAGCATGATGTTCATCACGCCAATGCCGCCAATCATCAAAGTCAGCGCGCCGATGAAGCTGAGGATGATCTTCAATCCTCCGGTGATGCCGCTGATCTGTTTCATATTTTCGACGGAGTCGTTGAAGCTCAGGGCGCGTTCGTCTTTCGGGTTGAAACTGTGCCGGGCGGCCAAAACTTCTTTGACCTGTTTGATGGCTTGAAAGTGGGTTGCCGGACTCAGAGTTTGAATGACCAGGTTGTCAACGTAATCCTGGCTCCAAAGCTGTTTGACTGTGGTGAAGGGAATGAAGGCGCAATACTTGTCTGGCGAGTAATAATTTGAAAAGCTGACTTTCTGCGTCAGCACGCCTATTACCTCAAAGGTTAATCCACTGATGCGAATAGTTTCTCCGACAGCGGGCGAGTTTCCGAAAAGCTTTTTGGCGACCTCGGAACCGAGGAACACGACGCGGCGTTGTTTTTCAATATCCTCGGCGTTGATGAAGCGACCAAACTCCGCCACTTCGCTGCGCATTTCGGCATATTCAGGAGCCACTCCGCGCACGTTGCTGGTGGTTTGTTTGATGCCATAAGCCAAGGGCAGGCTTTCGACATATTCCGGGCTGACATACTTGATCAAGCCGAGTTGCCGAAGAGGTTCGACGTCGTCTTCCTGCATTCTTATGCGGCGACCGGCGCGTTCGCCTCCAGCCTGCATACTGGTTTGGCCATTCCAGATAACAACCGTTCCATTGCTGAATGCGCGGCGAAAACCGACTGCCAGTGCGTTGTGGAAACCATTACCGTAAGCCATCAATAACACGACGGCGACGATTCCCCAGGCAATGCCTGTCATGGTCATCACGGCTCGGATGCGATGACCGACCAAAGATTGAATGGCTTGGACAAAGACTTCTTTGAGAATCATAAGCTCACCGTGATCAAGTTAAGTTTTCCGAGCCGCAATTAAAACGTGCGGACCGTTTTTCCTGACTGATGTAATTCGTGCCGTCAATCAGACCCGGCACGAAATGGGCTTCCTGAATCAACCCTTCAATCGCTGCCCCCATCTCAGAAACCAGGATTTCATACGAATCGCGCAATTGCAGATAGATGGTCATCATCAATTGCTCCGAATGCGGCAGGTATTCGTAACTTTCGAGTTCAAAACCGGCCTGGGCCAATAGCGGGCGATAATCCTTCACCGGCTGATTCACGAAAGGCATCGGTATATGTTGTTCCCAACTGGTGAAAACGAACTTGGAACCTGGCCGCAATATCCTGGCGATTTCTATCAATGCCGTTTGCTGATCGGTCGCAAGCCAGATGGCGTCAAAAGAAACAGCCGCGTCAACCGATTCCGTCGCCAGCGACGTGTGCTCAAGGTCGCCGACAACAAAGTTGGTGCGATTAGCGAGTCCAAGTTTAGTGGCTTTGTCAGTGGCAATGGCGATTGCGCCGGATGAAATATCCACTCCCACCAAATTGGCTCCGGTTTGTTCCGCCAGCCACAAGCCGATACTGCCATTGCCGCACGCTATATCGGCAAATGTTTGCTTGCTGGCCTGTTCGCCTGAAAGACCGAGCAGTGTTTTCACCCGTTTCATATCGGCCATTGTCAGAAAGCTGTAGGGCGCAAAAACCTCGTTCAAAGAATCAATTCCGGCAGCTTGCCGAAATATCCGTCGAATTGTCGGGCTGTTCGCTTGAGCAGCATAAAAAGCATTGAAACTGTTAGCGGCTTCGCTCATTTGATGTGACCTCCGGTAATTCAATACGAAGTCGGAGAGAAATCAGATGTCCTGAGCGTTGAAACTTTTACATTTCATAACGCAGTGCTTCAATCGGCGGCAACTCCGCTGCGCGCCTGGCCGGATAGGTCGCCGCGACGATTCCGATCAATGCCAACGCGCCGATCGAAAACGCTGCCGTCTGCCAGGTGATAATCATTCCTGAAAACCGCGCAGGCAGCGGCAGCATGTTGACCAATTTGCAAAGGCCAATGCCGATGCCCAAACCGATGGTTCCGCTCAACAAAGTCAGCAGCAGGCCCTCGCTAAAAAACTGTCGCAACACATTGGCGGAAGTTGCCCCCAAAGCTTTGCGAATGCCGATTTCTTTGGTTCGTTCCTTGACGGAAATCAGCATGATGTTCATGACGCCAATGCCGCCCAGTGCCAGAGTGATGATGCTGACGGCGATGAAAAATTCGCGCATGCTGGTAATCATCTTGTTGAAGAAGACGGTTTCCAGCGCGGTGTTCCACATCGAAAGTGCTTCGCGGTCGGACGGGTCGAAGTTGTGGCGTGGCGCGATGATCGAAAGCACTTCCTGTTCGACCGGGCCTATCTTTTCAAAGTTGATTTTGCCTTCGCGTTCGATGATGCGGTTCAGTTCGTTGGCGACTTCTTCGTAAGGCGCGGCGATGATCGTTCCGACGGAATCCGCAGTGTCGTTGGCTCCGCCCATCGGAAAATCTTTCCGCATAGTTTCATACGGCAGGAACAGGCGGTTGTTATCCGGGCCGGTGTAGTTGGAATCCTGCTCTTTTTTTCTGACTCGGCCAATGATTGTGTACGGAAGCCCGTTCAATGAAATCTGTTGGCCAATCGGGTCGCGGTCGGCAAACAATTGTTTGCACATTTCAAAGCCGATGACTGCGACTCGCCTGGCTTCAGTGTTGTCCTGTTCGCTCAGCAATCGCCCGCGATCAACTTCTATGGTGCGTATGAATTGGTACACTGGCCAGACGCCGCTCATCTGACTGGAACTGGCATTGAATGCGCTTTTGGCGCTGACACCGTTGCGCATCAATTCCGGCGTGACATATTGGAGCAATTTGGCTTTTTCCTTCAGCGCGTAAACGTCTCCAAGTTCCAGTCGTACCAGCTTACCCGCGCGTTCGCCGCCCGCTTGAGTGCTGGTTCTGCCGTTGCGAATGATAATGATGTTTTTGCCGAGTTCTTTCAGGACGTACAGGTTGCCCTGCTGAAAGCCTTCGCTGACGGCGGACAGCAACACAATGGAGATAACTCCCCAGATGATGCCGAACATCGTCAGAAAGCTGCGCAGCTTGTGCGCCATCAGATTGGCATAAGTTTGGATTAGGAGTTCGCGCATAGGAAATGATGAATTCTGAATGATGAAGGATGAATGCGGCCCCGTGTTCCGAGTGATTCATCATTCATCATTCCGCATTCAGACTTACTGCAAGATGACTTTCTCGCCTTCCTTCAAACCTTCAAGCACTTCGGTACGAGTGCCATTGCTGATGCCGACCTTGATCGGCTTTTTCTCTTTGCCTTTTGGGTTTGTCGGAGAAGGGAATTCAACCGCGGCGTTGCGCTGAGCGTCATAGACCACGGCACTTTCGGCTACGAGCAAAACGTCCTTGTGTTCTTCCAAGACAATCTCTGCGTTGGCAGTCATGTTGGCGCGAAGCTCGCCGCCCGGATTGTTGATTGAAACTTTAACTTCAAAAGTGACGACGTTGTCTTTGTCCACGCCGAGCGGCGAAATCTGGGTGACTTTGCCTTCGAACACCTTGTCCTTGAACGTTTCGACTTTGATTTTGGAGGGCTGCCCCATCTTGACGACGCCGATGTCGGCTTCGTCAACTTTGCCGCGCACGTAAACCTGGCTGATGTCGCCCAGAACCATCACCAAAGTCGCGGCGGCTCCCATATTCAAAATCGAAGAAACCGGAGAACCGATTTCAACATCCCGCGAAAGCACTACGCCGCGAATCGGCGAACGCACGGTTGCGTAATTCAGCTCTTCGACTGAACGATCAACCGCTGCCTGCGCCTGGGCGACTTCGGCCCTGGCTTGCGCGACCTTGGCGTCGCTGACTGCTAGCTGCGCCCGAGCGACGTTCTGGCGATTGACGGCCAACTCATACGCGCTACGGCTGTCTTCAAACGATTGCTGAGGCAGCACACCGTCTTTCAACAATTTTTCCGAGCGTTCGAAATTACGTTTGGCAAAAGGCACATCCGGCCCTTCGGCTTCGACCTTATTTTTTTCAAGTTGTGCTTGTGCAGCTTTCAGATTGGATTCGGCTCCGATAAACGCGGCTTTGGTTTCGCGCACGCGAGCTTCCAGGTTTTCCTTGTCCAGTTCAGCCAAAACCTGGCCAGCTTGAACAAGATCGCCGATTTGAACTTTCAGGTCTTTGATGATGCCGTTGGCTTTGGATTTGATTTCGACCTTGGCAATGGGTTCGACTTTGCCCGTGGCGACGACTGATTTGGTGATGTTGCCGCGTTCGACAGCGGCCAGACGTGAAGCGTCAATTTCATTTTTGGGGCGCGACATGACGACAAAGCCCGTAACTCCCAAACCGGCAAGCACAAATAATGCGCCGCCAATCAACCACATTTTGCGTGATCGTTTCTTGACCATTGAATCTCTCCTTCTTTGCTTGAATCCCGATTCGTCAGACTTCTATTCCGGCTGTCCATACGGCGGTTTGGAAAAACCGGTTCCGAAAAACATCCTGTTTGGCAATTGCTCAACGAGCCGGAGACGCCAATTCAGCTGTGAATTCGGATTCCAGATACACCTATCGGATTTGTAATTGATTACGTGTGGTAAGTGGCCAGAGAGTGCAGAAGGTTTCAGAAAAATTGGAGTGTGATTACGGAAACAAAACGCCGTCACCGAAAGTTCGCACATTTCAGCGACGGCGCAATTTTCAATTCATCGAACATTGCCGGGTTACGGAAATTAATCCAGAGCAAACAATTCAGCCCACAGGATTTTTGGCTTACCGCCCTCTTCCACCAGCTTGAGTCCGAAAAAGATTGGGGTCAGAGCCAACAGCATTCGAGTGCCTGCCGGATAACCAAGCGATTCCTGTTCGGAAATCTCCAACGCCGGCTCCGCAAACTCTGTCTGCCTGAGCTTCTCAAGGGCTATTTTGGATTCTTCAGTCAATTTCACCATGCGATTGTCTTGTGCTGCCAACAAAAGGCGCGAAGCTTCTTCAAGGGTTTCGCTTACTTCTCGCATATCTTCAACCGATTCAATTGCCTTTGAATTACCTTTCGACTCAATGACTTCTTTCAGGATCGGATTTCTGTTGAGCAGAAGCAATACGTTTGCCGGCAAGAGCTTTTCTAATGTCTCGTCCTCCGGCTCTTGGCCGTTTAAGGAACTGTTGGAGTCTTTGTTCAGGCAGATGACCAGCGCTTGATAGTAAAAATTGTAGGTTGCGATATACAGACGTTGCCATTCTTGGGTTGTTGCATGAGTCAGCAAATTGCGTTTGCAATTGACGCCTTGAGCAAAAGTGAAGGCTTCCGATAAATTTGAATCGGTTGTCTCCATTTGTTTGTCATGAACGTAACGCCAGATGAAATCTTCAACATATAGCTCGTCAATGACGCTCGAAAAATCACCTGTCTCTTCAAGGCGCTTCATAAAGAGATTCGTCGTCTCCAGGGCTTTCCAGGTTTCAACCGGCGTCGGTTTCTCTTCCTCGCGGGAAGCAGCAAGCGGGTGTAACAGAAGTGATTGAACGATGATGAAAATAATTGTGAGCCGCAAAGCATGCCTAAACATATTGCCTTCCTTTTTGATGAAGTGAACTTAAACCGAAAACGTTGATGACTGCATTACTGAATTGGCGCAGGATTTTGCGGACATTAGTCAGAAGCTGAAGTTGCTTGCTGGAAATGCAGAACCCTTATAGCGAATTGCAAGCGCCTGCGACCAATGCGGAGTTGACAGGAAAAAGGGACTAGACTCAGGGGTAGAAACCGACCCACGGGTCCTTTTTTCCTGTCAGTTGTTCATCGGTCGCTTCCATCTGCAAGCCGCTATAAGTTCTTGCTCGGATGCCAGCCAATTGCTCATTGCAGTCAAGTTATCACCACCTCTCAACGAAGAGATGATCGAAAAGCGCTATTCAACCTCGCTTTTCAAGAACTCTTTTGCAGTTGGTATGCCGGAAATGGATGCAGCATGCCGCAGCCAGGAATAGTGACTGGAGAGGTAGGCGGTATGAACACAGGTTGAGGCGACTGAAAAAAATTAAAGTTGAGTGCTACCGATGTTGATCTTAACGATCGGGGAGAAAGGCAGGCAGCTCAGCACATGCATCCGAGCAATGCCTGTGCGAGTTTCATCCGTGTGCCAAATCCTGACCCAGAAGTCTCTGGTTTCGCCCTGGATGACGAAGATGGAATCGCTGTCCACCATCGGAGCCGGATCAACCCAACAGCCTTCGCGCAGTTCAAAGAAAAACAAGGCGCGCCGAAAATCTCGCGTTCGATGGTGGCGTGTTTTGTTCGAATAATCTTCATGGGAGGAAGTTCCACCGGCTCGGCGGATTCCAGCAGACGCGAGCCACTGCTCGCCGGATTCTTCGCGTTTTCTGTGTAAAGCCATAATTGTCTGTTCTGGATGAGCGAAACTCACGCTTGCCAACGCGCGCGGTTGCTACCGCGCGCGGTACTGACTCGCTCATTTCTTCTTCAAAAGTTCCAGCGGGACTCGCGCGCCATATTCGGTTGAACGAGCCAGCCGTGCAAAATGATCGTAAGCCAGTTTGGCGATTTCCGAAATCGCGTCTTCGGCGTTGGCGCTCTCACCGTTGTAGTTGGTCATCACCGAAATTGCGAATGGGCGGTTGGGGACGTAAACAATCGCCCAATCGCAGGCAACGCCTTCGATGCCGCCGGGTTTGTTCGCAATGGGGATGTTAGACGGAATCAGTTTTGGGATGAACGAGACTTTGTATAGCTTCAAAAACTTCAGCACATCATCGCTTAGTTGGCGGTTGATGACTTCGCCTTTGTAAAGTTTGGCCATCAATTCCATCGCGGCAAATGGCGT